>DASWKK010000043.1:0-14482 GCA_036396655.1 Acidimicrobiia bacterium | reverse complement strand
GATGGCGATGGCGGCCTGCATCCCGGTGCAGATGTCGACGATGGCCACACCCAGCTTCATCGGAGACCCGTCCACCTCGCCCGTGATTGCCATCAGACCGGTCTCGGCCTGGAGGATGAAGTCGTAGCCGGGAAACTCTGTCTTCGGTCCCGTCGACCCATACCCGGTGATCGAGCAGCGGATCACGCCCGATGAGTTGGCCTCGAACCACTGATCGTCAAAGCCCCAGCGATCGAGGGATCCCTGTTTGAAGTTCTCCACGAGCACATCGCCCCCGCGAATCATCCTTGCCAGCACCTCGCGACCTTCGGACCGGGACAGGTCGAGGGTCACGCTTCGCTTGTTGCGGTTGACACCGACGAAGTAGGCGGAAAGTGGTCCGGCATAGGGCGGTCCCCAGTTGCGGGTGTCGTCTCCCTCACCCGGTCGCTCTACTTTGATCACCTCGGCGCCGAGATCGCCGAGAGTCTGGGTGCAGAGGGGGCCGGCCAAGACCCGGGAGAGGTCGATCACCCGGAGATCGGCCAGGGCGCCCCCGGCGCTCATCCCCGGAGGGTCCGTGAGCTCTCGGCCTGGTTCCGTCCCTGCGAGAAGTCGTCGAGATAGGTGTCGAGTGCTGCCTTGTTGCGGATCCGGAACTGGTGGAAGTCGGCAGGGCGCTTCTCGAGGAAAGCGTTCATGCCCTCCAACGACTCCTCCGATCCCCAGATGTTGGCCAGCAACTCCATCCCGTGTTGCCAGGAGGGGTAGAGAGTGTCGGAGTCGAAGTTGAGCGACACCTTGGTCGCCCGGATCGTCTGCGAGGAGTAGCCCTTGATCTGCTGCACGATCCCCTCTACCCGAGCCCGGAGGTCGGCGGCCGGCAGAGCCTCATTTGCCAGCCCGATCTCGGCCGCCTCGGCGCCGGTGTAGCGCTTGCACAAGAAGATCATCTCTTTTGCCCGCCGCTCACCGATGAGCTTGGACAGATACTGGGTGGCACCCACGGTGGGGCATGCCCCGACTCGAGCCCCGGTCTGGCCGAATATGGCGTCGTCGGCGGTGATGACCAGGTCGGACCAGAGCATGAGCTCGTGGCCGCCGCCGACACATGCGCCTTCGACCATGGCGATGACCGGGATGGGGAGGTTGCGGCAGGTCATGGCAACCTTGAGCATCCGATCGTTCCACATGGCGGAATTGGCCTTGTTCAGCTTCATCATGGCGTGGAAGTCGCCGCCCGCTGAGAAGTGGCCCCCGACCCCGTAGACGACCGCCGCCACGATCGTCGGGTCCTCCCTGGTCGCTTCGAGCGCATGGGCGAGCTCGTCGAGGGTCTGCTCCCGGAACGCGTTGCGCACCTCCGGTCGGTTGATGCCGATCCAGGCAGCGTCGTGACGCACCTCGTACTCGATCTCGCGATATTCCACCGTCGTCTCCCTTCAGCTCCCGGCCAGGACGTCGGTCACCTCGACCGCCCGACCCGACGCCGCCGACTCGACTGCGGCCTCCATGACCGCGATCACGGCGAGACCGGCCTCACCGTCAACCTCGACCGTCGTCTCACCGCGGATGGCGGCGGCGAAAGCAGTCAATTGGTCCACGACCGGGTCGATGGGCTCGAGCGCTACCTCCTCGGCCGCAGCGTCGTCCCTTCCCTGCACCATGAGCTTCGACCCGCCCTCCGAGCTGTAGGCGGCGCCGCCGGTGCCGAACACCGAGGTGTCGTTGACGAGCGGGGTGAAGAAGGAGGTGGTCAGGGTGCCCAGAGCCCCGTTCTCGAACTCGACGGCCAGGATGGTGGCCTCGTCGATGGGATGGCTGCGCCCGGCACGGGTGAAGGCGAACACGCTTCGGATCGGCCCGATCAAATAGTGCATGGTGTCGATCTTGTGCACCCCGAGCGAGGTCATCGAGCCCAGCGGGCTCTGATCCGGGTCCCAACGCCAGGCCTCCTCGGGCATCTTGAAGCCATTGGGCAGGGACTGTTGGGTGACGACGGTCTCGATATCGCCAAGCTCACCGGCTTCGAGCATGTGTTTGATCCGTCGCTTCGCCGTAGTGCGGCGCCGCTGATGGCCCACCTGGAGCAGGACACCGCCCTCCCGGGCTGCGGTCACCGCAGCCACACCATCCTCCACTGTGTTGGTGAACGGCTTCTCCACGAAGACGTGTTTGCCTGCCGACGCCGCCTGCTCGATGATCGGGCGGTGGCTCTGGTTGGAGGTGGCGATGATCACTCCCTCCACCACTGGATCGGCCAGCAGCTCGTCGAGGGACCCGGCGCTCCGGCACCCGTGTTTGGCAGAGAATTCCTCCCGACCTTCGACGGAACGGGCAAAACAGGAGACGATGTCGATCCGCCCGGTCCGGGCCGCGGCGGAGGCCAGCTCCGATCCCCACCATCCCAGGCCGATACTGGCCAGGCCTACCTTGTCATGATTCAACTGGTTCATCTCCCGGTCAGCATGCGATCCTATATGTTGCGTGATATCGAACGGAGGTTCGGGTGACGGTCACAACGATCAAAGGGGGCACACTGGTCTCGGCATGGAGGGAGGAATCGTCCGATGTCGCCTTCGAACGGGGACGGTTCGTTGCCATCGGCGATATCGAACCAACCGGCAACGTCGTCGACGCCAGCGGCCTGCTCATCCTGCCGGGGATGGTCGATACCCACGTCCATCTCATGGACCCCGGGGAGACCGAGAGGGAAGACTTCGTGAGTGGGACCAGCGCCGCCGCCGCGGGGGGAATCACCACCGTCATCGAGCACACTCACTCGCACCCGATTCGGTCGGCCACCGACCTGAGCGAGAAGAGGCACCATCTCACAGGCCGGGCCAATGTCGACTACGCCCTCGCCGCCCATGTCTGGCCGGACCATATCGACGAGGTGGCCAACCTGGTCGCTGAGGGCATCGCCTTCCTCAAGATCTTCACCTGCACCACCCATGGTGTGCCCGGGCTGGGTGCGGCGGCGATGATGGAAGCCATGATGGCCATCGCCGGAGTCGGGGGCCGATGTCTGGTCCACAACGAGGATGAGAGCCTGACCCTCGAAGCCGAGCGCCGTCTGAGAGGTATGGGCCGGGAGGATCCGGGTCTGCTCGTCGAATGGAGGAGCAGGGAAGCGGAGTTGGCTGCGGTGGCGGCGACCGCAGCCATCGCTCTGGAGACCGGTGTGGCGGCCACATTCGCCCACGTCTCGAGCCCGGCGGTGCTCGATGCGATCGACGAGTTTCGCCGGCGCGGGGCCAACATCGCCGCCGAGGCCTGCCCGCAATACTTCGCCCTCGACGAAGGAGAGGTGCTCCAGCATGGGGCTCTGCGCAAGTTCACCCCACCGGCACGAGTCCGCGACGAGGGCGAGCGGACAGCGATGTGGGACGCGGTGAGGGCCGGGCGTTTCTCCCACTTCGCCACCGATCACGCCCCGTCCACACTCGACCAGAAAGCCGTTACCGGCTTCTGGGAGGCTCCGTTCGGTCTGCCCGGGCTGGATACCACGTTGCCGTTCCTGATCGACGCTGCCCTGGGCGGGCGAATGAGGATGAGTGAAGTGGTCCGGCTCTTTTCGAGCGCCCCGGCCAAGCGCTACTGGCTGGCAAAGGGGGTGATCGCTCCCGGCGCCGATGCGGATCTCGTCCTCGTCGATCCGGAGGGGTCGTGGACCGTCACCGACGAGGACATCATCTCCAAGGCCGGATGGTCGCCCTACTCGGGACGCACGTTCCTGGGAAGAGTGGTGGCCACCTATCTGCGGGGGGAGGAAGTCGCTCGCGACGGCCGGTGTCACGACCTGCGCACCGGGCAGTTCATCCGGCCGGCCCTCTGAACCGCCTCAGCACACCTCGCACGCATTCATGAACACCGCCAACATCGTGTAGTACCCGACGACGGCGGCGAGCTCGACGGTGCCCGCCTCGTCGAGACGGGAGCGAGCCCTCTCGAATGTGGAATCGCTCACCTGACCGTCGCGGGAGAGTTCACGGACGAACTCCACCAGGACCGCATCGTCGGGGTCGGCAACGGGTACGCCGGACTCGATCGAGAGAAGTGTGGCGTCGGAGACTCCTACGGAGCGTGCGATGGGGGCATGGGATTCCCACTCGAAGTCACAGGACCGTTCAAAAGCGGTGGCACAGATCACCAGCTCGCGGTCGTGATCGGATAACGTCGACTGATAGCGCACCACCGCGCCGAGGTCGGCGGCAGCTCGGGCGATCTCGGGCCGGTGGAGCATGGCTGCGAAGGGGCGGATCATCGTGCCCCTGCTGGCGACGATGTGATCGAAGGCCTCCAGCTGATCAGGGGACACATCCTCCCGCTTCTCGATCAATCGGACACGCGGCATCGATCCTCCCTGTTCTGACTGGCGATCGTGCATGATATAGGATCACCCGATGGTGGATCTCATCGAAGACGCGGTGGACACTCCCCTGGGCAGAATCTCGTTCAGTGAGCGTGGTGAAGGCCCGGTACGTCTGGGGCTGCACTCGCTGCTCACCGACCGCAGGGCCTTCGACCAGGTCGCCGGTGAGTGGGGGGGCCGCTTCATCTCGGTCGACTTGCCCGGGTTTGGCTCCAGTGACATGGCGCCACCAAGTATCGACGAGTACTCACATCGGGTGGCAGCCCTGATCGAGACCATCCATCTCGAGGGCGAGGATCTCACCTTGATCGGCAACGGACTGGGTGCCTTCGTCGCCTTGGGCACGGCGATCAACCATGGCGAACTGGTCGATCGTCTCCTGCTCATCGGGTGTGGCGCCGGATTCCCCGACCCGGCCAAGGACGCCTTCACCAAGATGAGCGAAGCAGTCCGCAGCGGTGGCATGGAGGCTGTCATTCCGATCGCGTTGCTTCGCATCTTCACCGAGAGCTATCTCTCCGATCATCCCGAGATGGGCGAGGAGCGCGCCGAGGTCCTCCGTCGCACGAGCACCGAGGCCTTCGTCACCGCATGCACCGCCCTGGCCAGCCTCGACTACACCGACCATGCCCCGTCGGTCACAAGCCCGACTTTGATTGTGGTGGGTGAGGACGATCAAGCGACACCACCCCAGCTCGCCGAGGACTTGCATGGGCTCATCGCGGGATCGACCCTGGTCACGATGCCCGGGTTGGCCCATGCCCCCCAGCTCCAGGACCCGATACGGCTGGTCGATGCAACACAACGATTCTTGGAGGGTCGATGACGAAGTACAAAGTGGTGGTCAGCGATCAGGTGTTCCCGACCGTCGACGTCGAGCGAGAGCTCCTGTCGCAGGTGGGTGCCGAGCTCTCCGTCGCCTCCGGTGACATCGAGTCGGTGCTAGCCACCGCGGCGGATGCCGACGCCATTCTCAACACCTACCTGCCGTGGACCGCCGAGTCGATCGCACGTCTGGAGAAATGCCGGATCATCGCGAGGTACGGGATTGGTTTCGACAACGTCGACCTGAGAGCCGCCGCCGAGGCGGGCATCGTGGTCACCAACGTCCCGGACTACTCGGTGGAGGAAGTGGCAACACACGCCCTCGCCTTGATTCTCGCCGCGTTACGCAAAGTCACGGTGGCCAACGACTCGGTTCGAGCCGGTACCTGGAGCATCGACAACTTCAGACCGATACGCCGGCTGTCGACCCTCACCGTGGGACTGGTCGGATACGGTCGCATCGCACGGCGCATTGCAGCCCCTCTCGAGGCTCTCGGCGCCCGCATCGTCGCCCATGACCCCTATCTCCAACCTGGAGCGGATCTCCCCCCACTGCTCGACCTCGACGCCGTGTTGGTCGAGTCCGACATCGTCTCGCTTCATCTCCCGCTCACCGACGAGACACGCGGCATCATCGGCGCCGCCGCCCTGGAACGGATGAAACCCGGAGCGATCCTGGTGAACACCTCCCGTGGCCCGCTGGTCGATCTCGACGCGCTCACCGCTGCCCTGAGCGAAGGACGCCTTGGCGCCGCCGGGCTGGACGTGTTCGACGTGGAGCCGCTCGACGCGACCCGGATCAGCGATGTGCCCAATCTCATCGTCACCCCTCATATGGCCTACTACTCCGAGGAGGCCCTCGAGGAGTCCCAGCGCAAGGCGGCAACTCAGGTGATCAAGGTGCTCACCGGCGAGCAACCCGACTATCAGGTGAACTGATGGAGCTCACACCCGGGATTGTCGAAGAGGGGGCATTCGATCGGGCCGAGTACACCGCGGAGCTCGCGGCCGCCCCGGCCAATCTCGACCTGGGGACCGAGCTCTGGTTCGAGAACGACCGGATCCGCGTGTGGGAGGTCTTGCTCCAGCCCGGGGAACGAGGGGCTTTTCACGCCCACACCACCAACTACTTCTGGACAGTGGTGGGGCCCGGGCGCGGTCTGCAACGGTTCGCCGACGGCACCTTCATCGTGCGGGACTACCGGCCGGGCGAGACCAGGTATCTCGAGCACACCCCGGAAACCGCACTCATCCACGACCTGGAGAACGTGGGCGAGACCACTCTGAGATTCGTCACCGTCGAGTTGCTGGACTGAGCGTCACGCTCATGACGTGGCCACGGGTCCTCATTGCCGGTGGGTCCATCGGAGGTCTCACCGCTGCGGTTCTCCTCCGCGATCTCGGGTGTGAGGTCGAGGTATTCGAGCGGTCCGCGGCAGCCCTGGAGGACCGGGGCGCCGGGATCGTCGTGCTGCCCGTCACCGAGCGCTACTTCACGGAGGGAGGGGCCGCGGACAGCAGGGTCAGCCTGGAGCTGACCTATTGGACCTATGTCGACCGCCGGGGCAACGTGATCAGTGCGGACCCGGACCACTTTCGGTTCAGTGGCTGGAGCACCATCTATCGGGCATTGCTCGAGTCGTTCGGCGATGACCGATATCACCTGGGCCACGAGATGGTCGGCTTCGAGTACCGGCCCGACGGGGTCACCGCGACTTTCGCCAACGGCTCCTCGGCCAGCGGAGACCTCCTGGTCTGCGCCGACGGGCTGGCTTCCACCGCCCGCTCCATCCTCATGCCCGAGGTCCAGCCGGTCTATTCCGGCTATGTGGCCTGGAGAGGGACCACGCCCGAAGCGGGGCTTTCCGAGAAGGCGCAGAGCGACCTGGCCGATGCGATGATCTACCAGGTCCTGGACCCGGGTCACATCCTGGTGTACGCCATTCCTGACCACGACGGGCGGTCTTCGCCCCCTCATCGGGTGATCAACTTCGTCTGGTACCGCAACTACCCCACGGGAGGGCCATTCGAAGACCTGATGCTTGACCGGGAAGGGTCACAGCGATTGGGGACCATGCCACCGCGGATGATGCGAGACAACCACCTGGCCGAGATGCGGTCCACTGCCGAACAGGTTCTCGCCCCCACCCTGCTCGAGGTGGTGATGGGTTGTGGGGAGCCATTGATCCAGGCGGTGTTCGACCTGGAGAGCCCTCGGATGGCCTTTGGCCGAATATGCCTGATCGGCGACGCCGCCTTCGGGCTGAGGCCGCACGTGGCGGCAGGCCAGGCCAAGGCATGCGCCGACGCCTGGGCGCTTCGTGGTGCGCTGGTGACCAGTGACGGTGACGTGGAAGCCGCGCTCGCCTCGTGGGAGCCGACCCAGCTCGCCTTGGGCCGCCACACCCTGGAGCGGACCAGGCGGATGGGCGCTGCCTCCCAGTTCGAGGGCACCATGGTCCCCGGCGACCCGACTTGGAAGTTCGGGCTCTGGGAGCCGGGCAATTGATCGTCGAAGTGATCGCGGTCGGGACCGAGCTGCTCATCGGCCAGATCACCAATACCAACGCCTCGTTGATTGGTGCACGTCTCGCAGAAGAAGGATTCGACGCTCACTACCAGGTGACGGTTGGCGACAACCTCGGGCGTCTGGCAGGTGCGATCGAGGCCGCTCTCGAACGCTCCGACGCCGTGCTCATCACAGGCGGCATAGGGCCGACCCAGGACGACCTGACCCGGGAGGCCATCTGTCAGGTGACCGGGCGGGTCATGACCCGGGACCCGGAGCACGAGGCCTGGATCAAGGACCGTCTCCGCGCCCAGCGACGCTCGGTGCCCGACAATGTGCTGCGGATGGCCGACCTTCCCGAGGGCGCCGAAGCCATGCCCAACAGCAACGGAGCGGCCCTGGGAGTCGCACTCCAGCATCGAGGCAAATGGCTACTGGCGCTCCCGGGGGTACCTGCCGAAATGAGAGCCATGCTCGACAGCGGGGTGTTGCCAAGGCTCCACCAAAGCTCGGGCAGCTCCGCCACCCTCCACAGTCGCCTGCTCCACACCTGGGGGCTCGGCGAGTCGGAGGTGGCAGACCGACTGGACGACCTGTTTGCCACAGTCAACCCATCGGTGGCGTTCCTGATCCGGGACATGGAGGTCCGGGTGCGGATCAGCGCCAAGGCCGAGGATCAGGAAACAGCCCGGCTTCTCATCGCGCCGATCGAAGAAGAGATCAGGGCCAGATTGGGAGCGGCCGTGTTCGCCGTAGATGGTGAGACAGTCGAAGACCTCATCGTGGTTCGGCTGGGCTCACTTGGCTGGGCCGTGGGCACCATCGAGCAGGCCACGTTGGGCCAGGTGGGTGCCCGGATCGCGGAGCACGATCGGTCGGTGTTTGCCGGCACAGTCATCGTCGGCCGAGAGGGCGGAGAGGTGACGGCTCCGATTGCCGACGTCGTTCTCACTGTCGGGCCGATCGGCGGTGAAGTCTCGCCGGGCCGTCGCATCACCCGAGCGGTTGAGATGACCGTGACCACCCCGGACTGGGCCACGACACGGGTGTTCGACCTCGGAGGCGACGACGAGAGGGTTCGCAGCTTCGCCACCATCGCCGGCCTCCATTTGATCCGGACCGCAGTCGAGTCGCCCGATGGGGGCACCTGACATGGCCAACCCTCTCCGAGCGATGCTGACCCGACAACCTCTGCTGGCGGCAGTCATCTACACCGGGGTAGGCGCGCTCCCGGTGTTTCTGGTCAGCGCCCAGATCCTCCAACTGGAGCGCGAGGTCGGATTCGGTGTGGGCCGTCTCGGTCTGGCCACTGCCGCTTACTTTGGGGCCGCGGCGCTCGCCGCCAATCCGGCAGGACGGGTTGTCGCCAGAGTGGGACCGGGACGCAGCCTTCGCATTGGCGGTCTGTTGACCTTCGCCTCGTGTGTGATTGCCGGCACCTCCACGACATGGTGGATGCTCCCGTTGGCGACAGCTACCGGCGGCGCGGGCAACGGATTGATTCAGGTTGCCTCCAACATGGCGATCTTCGACGGGGTCGCCCGCCACCGGCAGGGGCTCGGGTTTGGCGCCAAACAGGCCTCGGTGCCGGCGGCGAGCGTCCTGGCCGGGATCTCGCTGCCTCTCATCGGGCTGATCTTCGGGTGGCGGTGGGTGTTCGCCCTCGCCGGTCTCATCGCCCTAACCCTGGTGTTCTCCGCGCCTGATCTCGACATGGCAAAAGCCGCACAAAGGAATGAGCGCCGGGTGGGCCGACCACCGTTGTCGCTGCTCCTGCTCTCCCTCGGCGGGATCAGCGGGGCAATGGCGGGCAATGGCCTCTCGTTGTTCATCGTCCCCTCCGCCGTCGACGTCGGCATAACCGAGGCCGCGGCCGGGGCGGTGCTCGCGGTCAGTTCGATCCTGGTAGTGGCGGTGAGGCTTGGCGCCGGGTGGACCGTCGATCGCAACGAGAGTCGTGGCCATATCGAGATGGCCTGGCTCGCCGGCGCGGGTGCCATTGGTGCGTTTGTGTTGTTGGCTTCCTCGGCGCCGTTGGTGTATCTGGTCGCGATGCCGATCGCGGTCCTTGGGGCGTGGGGATGGCCGGGGATCTTCTTCTTCACCGTGGTTCACAGCTACCCCGAGTTTCCGGCGCGTGCCTCGGGCATGGCCCTCTCGGGGAACCTCACCGGCACTGTCATCGGACCGCTCATAGTCGGATGGTTGGCGGGCAGGTCCGACTATCGAGGAGCGTGGGTTTTCGTCATGGTGATGTCCGCGATCTCGGCGACGGCTTTCGTGGCCAGCTACCGGGCCAAGTCTCGATCCGAAGTCAGGCTTTGACCGAGCTCAACAGATCCAGACGCTCCTGGTCGACGGTCAGCGGAAGTGTGACCACTTCGCCGATCTCCGCCGACAGATCGGCAGCCAGGTAGACCTCCATCGTCAGCCTGGCGAGACGGGGGTCGACCATCACCGGTGTGTCGTATGCCACGGCCTCAAGGAAGTGAGTCGTCTCGCGCTCCATCGGGCCGGCATAGACATGGTCCACGTACTCACCCGGCATGGTCGAGAGAGGGAACTGGACTCCGTCCTTGACCGTGTTGAGCACGATGTCCTTGTGGCTGGCGTCCATCATGAGCGCGCCGTCGGTCCCGATGAACTCGATCCAGGTCGCCGAGAAGTTGGGGTACCCCGGCGGCAGAGACCAACCGGCGCTGATGGTGACGGTCACCCCGTCGTCCATGGTTATCACGATGATCTGTGTGTCCGGCACGCCGTCGGCTTGGCGCGCTCCCCAGGCGACCTGGGAGTAGACCTTGACCGGTTTCCGGGGCTCGAGACACCACAACGAGAAATCGATGTCGTGGGTTGCCTCCATCGCCGCCGGCGAGAGTTTGGTCCTCGAACCTATCTTGGCCCCGAGTGACCTGGTGATGTGACGGCTGACCAACACACTCACCGGGTCGCCAACCGTCCCGTCGTTGATGCTCCGCTTGACCAGCGCCTGTTTCGAGTTGAAGCGCTGTGAGTATCCAACGGTGAACTTGAGGTTGCCCGACTCGGCGATGTCGATCAGGTCGTCGGCCTCCTCGAGGGTCATCGCGATCGGTTTCTCGAGAAGGACATGCTTGCCAGCGGCGAGAGCCGCCTTCGCCATCGGGTAGTGAATGGTCTCCGGAGTAGCCGAGATCATGACAGCGTCGATCTCAGGATTCTCGATCAAGGATTCCCAGTCCGAGGTGGCGGTGGCCGCTTCGGTCCGGGCCGCGATCTCCGCCAGCCGATCCGGGTTGATCTCCGCCAGGTGGAGACTCGAGACGAGAGCGCTGTTGGCGGCGGCGATAGCCCGAATCCCCCCACACCATCCGGTGCCGATTATGCCGACGCTGAGCGAGTCCATTCGATTTCCTTTCATTTCTGGACCAGAGCTTCCGGCTCGATGGGGAGCTCCACCGGCCGCCCGATCCTGGCCGAATGATCCATTGCCATCGTCAGCATCAGATTGCGATGACCATCTCGGGCGGTGGCGTGGGGGGTGGAGATCCCGGTGGTGAGGCGATTGAACCAGGTCATTGTCTCCTCCCGCATCGGCCCCCACAACAGGCCGTCCGACACGTCTCCGGGTGGGTAACTGCCCAGGAAATCGACATAACGCTGCGAATCGGGCTGGTAGCCCTTCGAGGTATAGCCGGCGGGCTGGGGGATTTGCGTCGCCAGGATCACATCGCGATGGGTGTCCTCGATGTCGATGACGCCTTTGGTGCCCACGATCCCGATCTCGAGCCCATAGACCGCGCCGGGCCACACGGTGGGCAGGGCCCAGCTGATGTTCATGCTCCAGATGGCCCCGTCATCCATGGTGAACAGACCGAAAGTGGCGTCCTTGGTTCCCATGTCCCCCAATGTGTGGTCCACCGACCGGGCGTAGACCTCGATCGGTGTCTTTGGCTCCACCAGCCACATGCACATGTCGAGACTGTGGGTTCCGGAAACGACCATCGGGGTCAGGTTCGACCGGTCGGCGGTCTTGCGGAGGGTGGCGTCGGGGACCATCCGGTTCATGAACGCTCTGGTGACCACCGTCGTCACTTCGCCGATCTGACCGTCGCGGAGTCTCTGCTTCACGGTTTGGAAACGGCGGCGGAATCTCTGGGTGTAGCCGACTACCGCGTCGACACCTGCCGTCTCGATCGCATCGAGGACCCGGGCCGACTCCACCGGGTTCGTCGCCAGCGGCTTTTCGATGAAGAGGGGCCGGCCCAACTCGACCGCGGCCAGGATCGGGTCGACGTGCTCGTTCTCGTCGGTCGCCACGATTACCGCTGTCACCTCGGGTCGGGCCAGCAGCTCATCGATGTCGGTTGTCACCAGCTGGGCGTTGGTGTCCTCGCCGAGCTGTTTCGCCGAGTCGCCGTCGATGTCGCAGAGACCGAGCCACTCGACCGCAGGATGCTCGCGGGCCAGAACCGAGCGGATCCGCCCGACGGTCCCACAACCGATCACGGCAAGGCCGATCCCGTCGGTCTTCATCGCTCGATTCCCAGAAGCCGGGCCGCGTTGCCACCGACGATCAAGTCCATGTCCTCCGGGGAGAGCCCGCTGACTTTGTTGAGGAGCCCGAGGGGATCGGCCTCACCCATGTCGTATGGGTAGTCGGTGCCCAGGAGGATGTGATCCGACCCGTACTTCTCGATCAAGAACCCTAATTGGTCCGGCTCGAAAACCATGGTGTCGAAGAAGAACCCGGAGAGATACTCGCTGGGGAGCCGCGGCAAACCGTGTCTTACGTCCTCACGGGCCTGATAGGCATGATCGAATCGGCCGGCGTAGGCGGGCAGAAACCCGCCGCCATGGGCGAAGACGAACTTGAGGCCGGGGTGACGCTCCATCACACCGTCGAATATCAGCCTCCCGGCGCAGATCGTCTCTTCCAGGGGGTGGCCGATAGTGTTGAAGAAGTAGTGATCGGTGAACCGCTTTGGCTCGGTGAAACCGGTGGGATGGACGAAGACCACCATTCCCAGATTCTCCACCTCTTCCCAGAACGGCTCGAATCTGGGACTGGACAGTTCCTCGCCTTCTATGTGGGTGGCCATCTCGATCCCGCGGAAGCCGAGGTCGTCGGCGCAGCGTCTCAATTCCTGAATCGCGGCCGTCGGGTCCTGGAGCGGCACCGCACCGAGACCCAGAAAGCGGTCGGGATGCGCCCTGACCAGGTCGGCCAGGTCGTCGTTGATGATCCGGAACGCCCTCAACCCGAGCTCCCCGTCGGCCCAATGAAACAGCTGATACGGGGAGAGACTCAACGCCTGGACGTCGATCCCGGCGACATCCATGTCGGCCAGTCTCACCTCGACCGACTCCATCTTGGGGCGGATGTCGAGCATCTGTTGACGATTGACCTCTCTGGTGAGCTCGTTCCCGAATTTGAATGGGGCCCGGCCCAAACGCTCGGACTCCGGCTTCATCAGCGCCGCCGCGGGGCCACACTCACGGTGGCAGTGGATATCGATGACCCGACCGGCACTCATCAACAAGGTCTCCTCATATCATGCACTATATAGGATCAGACCGGAGGCCGAAGAGGTTCACGGCGTTGGCACCGGCGATCAGGGCGCGTTGGGCCGGGTCCAGATTCGATGCCTCGAGCAGGGCGAGGGGGTCGCTGAGACCCATGTCGAAGGGATAGTCGGTGCCCAGAAGCACACGCTCCGCCCCGAACCGAGTGACCAACTGCTCGACCAGGGCCGGGTCGAAGACGGTGATGTCGAAGTAGAGATTGGCCAGATACTCCGACGGAAGACGGTCGATGTGTCGGCGCATTTCGGGGCGGTGACGGAAGGCATGATCGGTTCGGGCCGGATAGAAGGCCAGGTATCCCCCACCGTGAACCAGGAGCAGCCGCAGACCCGGGTGACGCTCGAACACCCCACCGAGGATCATCCTCGTCACCGCCACGGTGGTCGACAGTGGCATGCCGATCACGTTGACCAGGTAGTAGTCGGTCAACCGCCTTGCATCGGTGAACCCGGCGGGGTGGAGGATGACGACCAGACCCAGCTCTTCCAGGGCCGTCCACACCGGATCGAAAGACGGATCATCCAGATCGAGGCCATTGACATCGGCGCCGATCTCCACCGCGGCAAACCCGAGACCTGCCACCCGTCGCGCCTCGGTGACTGCCGCTTGGGAATGAGCGAGCGGCAGGGTTCCCACCCCAACGAATCGAGCCGGGTCGAAGGTGACCACCTCGGCGATCCGATCGTTCTGCATCGAGGCCACGCTGGGACTGAGATCGGAGTCGGCCCAATAGAAGTATTGCAACGGGGTCAGCGAGACCAGTTGGATGTCGACGCCCATGGCGTCCATGTCGGCGAGACGTGTCTCCGGGTCGCCGAACTTGGCGCGGGCCAGTTGGTAGAACTCGTTGTTGAGCTCCTTGGTCATCGAAGAGGAGAAGAAACTGCGCGGCTCATCTTCCGGCTTGAGATGAGGGCGGGTCAGCTCGACCGACTCGGGAACCATCAGGTGGCTGTGCACATCAACAGTGGGGCCGATCGGCTTGGCAGCAGTCGTCTCACCCCACGCCGTTACCCAGTCGCCGGGACTGGGGTCCTTCATATGACGCGCCTTATGCCCGCCCGTCGTCTCACCACCTCGGCCACCGCCGAGTTGTCGAGGTCGGCCAGACCGGTCTCCTCCCCTTCGGCCAGAGCCGCTCGCACTACCTCGGCCAGATCCATCGTTGCCCCCAACTCCCGGCCGTGCTCGACGATCAATCGGGCGTCCTTGAGGCTCTGTCGCAGCCG
>DASWKK010000042.1:0-8282 GCA_036396655.1 Acidimicrobiia bacterium | reverse complement strand
GGTTGACATCGAAGGCATCGACGGGATCATCGATCAGGTCGCTGGCTGAGTCAGTGGTGCCGGAGGCGGGACTCGAACCCGCATGCCACTAGGACACGGCATTTTGAGTGCCGCGCGTATACCAATTCCGCCACTCCGGCTTGGAGATCGAAGTCTATGAAACCACAGAGGGTATTGGCGACAGATCGGATACTCTCGGATACTTGAACCGTGTCCACCGCCGAATCTTCCGGCTCAACGACAAGATCCAATCGATCGAGTCCGAGCTCAGACTGGTTCACGCCGAGCTCGGACATCATCGTTCGATCAACGACGACGCGCAACGCGATGCCGCGATTGGCAACTACATCGATCGGGAAGAAGCCGGCCTGACCGCCGGTGATGTCCGTCGCTTCGAGAAGACGATCCGCCAGCTCCAGGTCCGTCGCGACAAGCTGACCAACAAGCGCGATCGGCTTCTCACCCGGCTGCCCGTCTGAACCTCACACCGCTACCGTCTGCCCCGTGCCCACTCTCGCCCTGATCGACGGCAACTCGATCGCATATCGAGCCTTCTTCGCCCTTCCCGAGGACCTGGCGACCAAGAGCGGTCAGGTGACAAACGCGGTTTTCGGCTTCACCCGAATGCTGATTCGGTTGCTCAAGGACTACCACCCCGACGGTATCGCCGTGGCCTGGGATGTGTCCCGTCACACCTTCCGCACCGACTCCTATCCCGAGTACAAGGCTCAACGGGCTAAGGCCCCCGAGCACTTCAGGAGCCAGTTGCCGTTGATGGACGAGGTCCTCCAGACTCTCCACATAACCCAGTTGCGCCTAGAGGGTTTCGAGGCTGACGACTTGATTGCCACCCTCACCAAATCGGCGGTGGCCGATGGGTGGGAGGTGCTGATCGTGACCGGCGACCGTGACGCCTTTCAGCTCATCTCCGGCCCGGTCAAGGTGGTTTACACCCGACGCGGGATCAGTGACATCGTCCTCGCCGACGAGGGTTATGTCGAGGAGCGATATGGGATACGCCCCGATCAGTACGTCGACTATGCCGCCCTCCGCGGTGACAACTCGGACAACCTGCCCGGTGTCCCCGGGGTGGGTGAGAAGACCGCGTCGCGGCTGATTGCCCAATACGGCGATCTCGACAACGTGTACCTCGCCATCACCGAGCAGACCCCAAAGCTCCGGGACAATCTCTCCGCCCATCGGGATCAGGTGTTTCTCAACCGGCAGTTGATGGACCTGGTCGACGATCTCGACCTGGGGGTCACCATCGAGGACTTCCGCACTGTGGAATGGGATCGGTCGCAGGTGAAGGATCTCTTCGACAGTCTCGAGTTCCACTCGATGTGGGGAGATCTGGAGGAAGCACTTCCCTCTGCCACCCCGGTGTCGGAGTTGGTGGAGGTCGAAGCCCGTCTGGTGACGGATGCGGAGGAGGTGGCAGCCATCTCCGGCAACCAAGTGCTGATCGCCGCCCTGGTCACCGACGGGGGAGAGCCATTCGGATTCGCGGTGTCGACCGGTCCCGGTCAAGCGGCGGTGATTCCCTTCGATGCGGCGGGACCGATATTCGAGTCCTTGGAAACGGGGGCAATCTCGTTGGCCGGTCATGACGTCAAGGATCTGGTGAGGGCACTGCTCGACCTCGATCACGACTGCGCAAAGCTGGAGATGGACACCGCCCTGGCGGCCTACGTGGTCAACCCGAGCCAGCGCACCTACGCACTGGAGGAACTGGCCGAGCGGCTGCTGGGTCTGGAGTTGGTTTCACCTGACGAAGAAGCCGAAGCAGCGGGGATGCTCCCTTTCCAGGCCGGGCCCGACCTCGAGGTCGAAGGCCGGCGGATCGAGGCGGTCCGCCGTCTGGTCGAGGTGATGCGTGGCGAGCTCAACGATCGGGACGAGCGGGAGTTGTTCGAGGAATTCGAGTTGCCGCTGGTGCCGGTGCTGGCCCGGATGGAGCACGCAGGGATCGGAGTCGATCGCGCCTATCTGGAAGAGATGGGGGCCGACCTCCGAGAGAAGCTCTCGGCTCTCGACGCGCAGATCCAGGAGCTGGCAGGTGAGCCGATCAACGTGAACTCCACCGATCAGCTCAGATTCATCCTCTTCGAGAAGCTCGGCCTGCCGGTGATCAAGAAGACATCCACCGGGAAGCCTTCGACCGACGCGTCGGTCCTGAAGAAGCTGGAGCACCCGCTGGTGGAAGCGCTGCTCGAGTACCGGGAGTACGAGAAGTTGCGGAGCACCTACGTCGACGGCTATCTGCCCCTGGTCGAAGCCGATGGTCGGATACGAACTCGGTTCAACCAGATGGCGGCCACCACCGGAAGGTTGTCCTCGGATCGCCCCAACCTGCAGAACATCCCGATCCGCTCCGAGTCGGGGCGCACCATCAGACGGGCCTTCATCGCCGGCGAGGGCGCCGAATTCCTGGTCGCCGACTACTCCCAGATCGAGCTGCGGGTCCTGGCTCACATGAGCGGAGACCCGTTCCTGGTGAAGGCTTTTCGGGGAGGTTCGGACATCCACACCGCTACCGCAGCCAGAGTCTGGGGTCTCGACGAGTCCGAGGTGACCACCGACCTCCGCCGCACCGCCAAGATGATCAACTTCGGCCTTCTCTATGGCATGGAGGCGTTTGGGCTCGCCGATCGCCTCGGGATAGGCAGAGCCGAAGCCCAGGAGCACATGGACGCCTACTTCTCCCAGTTCGTCCAGGTGAAAGAGTTCATGTCGTCGGTGGTCACCCAGGCCCGCAACCAGGGCTACACGACGACTCTCTTCGGACGCAGACGCTATTTGCCCGAGTTGAAGTCGGACAACTACCGCATCCGTCAGATGGGCGAGCGCATGGCCCTGAACGCACCGGTCCAGGGGACCGCGGCCGACATAATCAAGAAGTCGATGATCGACCTCGACACCAGTCTCCGTTCCGAAGGTCTGGCCTCGACACTGCTTCTCCAGATCCACGACGAGCTGATCCTGGAGTCCCCGCTCGAGGAGATCGAGGTGGCGGAGAAACTGGTGGTGGAGACGATGGAGGGGGTGGTCAGTCTCGACGTTCCCCTCAAGGTGGATGTGGCCACCGGGCCCGACCTGGCCAGCGTGAAGAGCTGAGGGCGCGCGTACGAGTGCTCCGGGTCGCAAGTTCCGTGCGTGTAGCGCCGAGGGCCGGCGGGACATGCGTGAGACTTGCGAGCCGGTGCACTAGCTAATCCGTTGGCGGTTGTGGAGAAAGGTGCGTACACTCAAGAGGCCTGCTGGCCTTGCGTCTGCAGAGTTCTCTTGGAGGTAACCACCTACGCATGACCAATGAGCTAGATAACGCGCCCGCTAGCGCCCCGGAAACCGGGAACGCAGAGGCGCCCGAGACCACCGAGCCCGACGCACCCGAAACGTCGGCGGAAGTGGATGAGCAGGCTGAAGCCCCGGTGACTGAGGAAGCGGCTCCTGAGCCCGTCGAGGCATCGGAGGAGCCAGTCGTACGAGAGATCGTTCACCGCGAGGCCTTGGTCGCTCCCGACCTGAGTCACCTTCCCGACGACATTGGCGACGACTTCGAACGCGCCATCGAAGCGACGGTCCTCGAGTTCAAAGAGGGCGACATCGTCGAAGGAAGCGTCGTGAGTGTCGATGCCGATGGCGCCATGGTCGACATCGGCTACAAGTCCGAGGGCCTCATTCCCACTCGGGAGCTCTCGATCCGAAACAACGTCGACCCCAACGAGGCAGTGAAGGTCGGGGATAGGGTCGAAGCGGTAGTTCTCAACAAGGAAGACGACGAAGGCAGACTGATCCTCTCCAAGAAACGCGCCATGTACGAACGCGCCTGGGGACGGATCCAAGAAGTGGCCAAAGAGGGCGGCACCGTAGATGGCACTGTCATCGAAGTGGTCAAGGGTGGCCTGATCGTCGACATCGGGCTCAGAGGATTTCTTCCGGCTTCCCTGGTGGATCTTCGCCGGGTCAGAGATCTCGACCCGTTCATCGGTGAGAGCATCACCGCCAAAGTGATCGAGCTCGACCGGGCTCGCAACAATGTCGTCCTCTCCCGACGGGCCTACCTCGAAGAGGCCCAGGCCGAGGAGCGCAATGCCTTCCTCGACGGGCTGGCCGAAGGTGAAGTGCGCGACGGCGTCATCTCTTCGGTGGTCAACTTCGGCGCCTTCGTCGACCTGGGAGGGATGGACGGCCTGGTCCATGTCTCCGAGCTCTCCTGGCAGCATGTCAACCATCCCGGCGAGTTGGTCAAGGTCGGCGACAAAGTCCTGGTCAAAGTGCTCGAAGTAGACCGCGAACGGGAGCGGATATCGCTCTCGATCCGACAGACCAGCGACGACCCGTGGGACGTGTTCGCCCGTGAGCACGAAGTCGGTGACGTGGTCGACGGCCTCGTGACCAAGACGGTGCCGTTCGGTGCGTTCATCTCGGTTTCCGATGGCGTCGAAGGACTGGTCCACGTGTCGGAGATCGCGGCGCATAGGGTCGAGTCGCCCGAGCTCGAGCTCTCCATCGGTCAGCAGGTGAAAGTGAAGATCACCGAGAAGGAAGACGAGCGTCGCCGCATCTCCCTCTCCATCAAGCAGGCGTCACCCGATTGGAAAGAGCGCGAGGCTCAGATAGAGGAGCAGAAGAAGGGCCGTCGTCGACCTCAGAAGGAATTCGAGCGTGAGTTCGGGCCCACCGAAGAGGAGCGCCCACCCATGCCTGTGGACGCCTCCCTCGAGGCGATCCTCCAGGAGCTCAAAGAGCGGGGCATCGGGCGCAGCTGACCTCCACATTGCCGCCGGCGTCCGTCTGGGACCACGCGGACTAGTCACTGTGGGGCGAAACCAGACCAGCCGTAGCCCGGGGCCGGTCGGCCGGTAACGATATGAGACGACCGAACTATGGATGTGAGTGGGGAAATCCTCAAGACTCAAGCCATATGGTCCGAATCATTCGTGTGGAATCGGACTTCAAACACAGGGACGGCGCGTCATCGTCGGTAGCATGCTCTAGGGCGTGGATCGACACCGAGTCTGCGTCTTACCGAGGGGACAAACGAAGGGGACTCAATGGGTAGGAGAGCCATCGTATTGTTGGTGGCCTTGATATTGGCCGGCCTTGCCGCGTGGGCGGTCTGGAATTATCTCCAGAACGTCGAAAACGAGATCACGGAGGGTCAGGAAATAGTCGAGGTCTACCGAGCAGGCGCGGCCATAGCCGAGGGCACGGACGGAGGCATACTCCTGTCCGACTTCAACGCCGGAGGCGAGTTGATCGAGGTCAGCAAGGATCAACAGGAAGACGTGCCGGAAGGAGCCATCACCTCCGCCGAGCAACTCAACCAGATCCTCACCGGCCGTGTTGCGGCTGGTCCGATATCGGCCCGGACGATCCTGACCGATTCACAGTGGACCACGATCACTTCTGAGGTCATCCCGCTGGCGGACGAGATACCGTCCGGCAAGCAAGCGATGACGATCTCGGTCGACAACGTGCGTGGCATCAACGGCTTCGTCGAGGCCGGGGACCGGATCAATATGATGATCACCCTGGACATAGGCTTCGAGCTGTTGCCTGACGACTTCTCCGGTGTCACAGTCGATCCCGGGCCGGCCGTAGAAGGTGAAGAGCCTGCGGCCGAAGCCGAGCAGACCGTTGTCACTTATACCCGTTTCGTCCTGCAGGGGCTTCCGGTCATTGCCACCGGTCGTGACATCAGGGCCGATGCGGAGGCCACGCCGACAGTGGAAGTCCAGGACCCGACCGTGACCGATGAGGGCGCGGTGGATGGTCAGCCTGAGGCCGAGGATACCGGCAACGACACCACATTCACCCTCGAGGTGACACCAGAGCAGGCCGAGCGGATCGCATATGCGTTCGAGAATGGTTCTATTTGGTTGACATTGGTGCCGGAAGACTTTGTCGAAGTGGAGACCTCGGGTGTCATCATCGATAACCTCTTCGGTGGCAACCTGGTTGAAGATATTTTCGGATGATTGATTGAGGTTCGACCATGTCAATGGCTGAGCACAACTTGCTGGTCGTGGATAAGGACGATGAGTTCGTTACCGCGGCCAAGGAGCTCTTCGAGGGCCGGCTCCCGGTCGCTCGCTCCCTAGACGAGGCGAGCCAAACCATCGAGTCCGGAGATCTGCGGATGCTCCTCCTCGGCCCGTCGTTTGCCAACGACGCGTCGTCGATGGAGCAAGTCCGGAGCCTCCACAATCACGACCCGGGACTGGTTCTGATGCTGGTCGCCGAGCTGGTGACCGCCGATCTGCTCCGCACCGCGATGCGGGCGGGCGTCTCCGACGTGATCGAGGCGCCCCTCGACGAAGCAAAGATCGAGGCCGCTTTCGAGCAGTTCGGTCATGACCTGCTCAAGCGTCAGGGCACGACCAAGGCGTTGGCGGTCACGGGTCGTTCGGAGCGGGGCTCGATCATCACGGTGAGCTCAGCCAAGGGCGGGAGCGGCAAGACCGTGGTCGCCACCAATGTGGCGCTCCTCTTGAACCGGCTCCCGGACAAGAAGATCGTCTTGGTCGACGCCGACCTTCAGTTCGGTGACGTCTGCCTGTTGCTCCAGTTGGAGCCTCGATTCACGATGGTGAACGCGGCCCACGAGCTGCACCAGCTCGACGGGGAGATGCTCGACTCGCTGCTCACCGAGCACCCAAGCGGGCTCAAGGTCCTCGCCGCCCCGCTCGAGCCTGCCTTCGCCGACGACATCACAACCGCCGGTCTGATGCAGATGTTGGACATCCTGCAGGACACTTACGACTACATCGTCGTCGACACGGCGTCCATGCTCGACGAGCTGATTCTGTCGCTCATCGAGAAGTCTGATCAGGTGTTGATGGTGGTGGACATGGACCTGCCGTCGGTGAAGAACGCCAAGCTGGCCCTGGAGACGCTTCGACTCTTGAAGTTCTCCACCGCCAACATCCAGCTGGTGATGAACAGAAACAACTCGAAGGCCAAGCTCGACAACAAGGAGATCGAGGGTGCCCTCAAGATGGAGATCGCGGCAGCGATCCCTTCGGATGCGGCCGTGCCCAACTCGGTCAACGAGGGGCGCCCGATCGTCGAGACGGACCCCAAAGGCAAGGTTGCCAAGGGTTTCGAAAGTGTCGCAGAGCTAATCGCCGGAAAGATTCCGGAAGGCACGTCCAAGGGCGGCCTCTTCGGTCGGAAATAGGGGAGTAGAGAGCCGTGCCATCGTTATCTGAGAGAGTTGCAGCAGCCAGGTCCACCGAGACCCAAGACATCGGCGCCAACCGTTCCGATGCCCTCAGCGAGCTGCGCGGGCGTCTTCACTTCAAGGTCGTCGAAGAGCTCGGCCCCACCCTCTACGACCGCCAGATGTCCGACGCCGAGCTGCGGCTTCGCGTCCTTGAGATGCTGGAGTGGGCCGTCGATCAGGAGCAGGGGCTTCCGCTCACCTCCGCCGACCGTCGTGCGTTGCTCAACGAGATCGCATCCGACGTCCTCGGATACGGTCCGATCGACCCGCTGCTCAATGACCCCGATGTGACTGAGGTCATGGCCAACGGCCCCTACGACATCTACTACGAGAAGAGGGGCAAGATCATCCTCTCCGATGTCAAGTTCGTCGACGAGGTCCATCTCCGGCGAATCATCGACAAGATCGTCGGTCAGATCGGACGTCGTGTCGACGAGGCGACGCCCATGGTCGATGCCCGTCTCCCAGACGGCTCTCGTGTCAACGCGGTCATCCACCCGCTGGCCATCGGCGGTCCCTTCCTGACGATTCGTAAGTTCGCGGTCGACCCCTACCAGGAGGCCGACCTGATCAACTTCGGGACGATCACCCAGCGTGTCGCCGACTTCTCACGTGCTTGTGTCCGTGGCCGGCTCAACATCCTCATCTCGGGTGGTACCGGCTCGGGTAAGACCACGACTCTGAACGTGATGTCCTCCTATATCCCCGGCGACGAGCGCATCGTCACCGTGGAGGACGCCGCCGAGCTCCAGCTCCACCAGGAGCACGTGCTCAGTCTCGAGTCCCGCCCCGCCAACATCGAAGGCAAGGGTGCGGTCACCATCAGGGAGCTGGTCCGGAACACATTGCGTATGCGTCCCGACCGCATCGTGGTTGGTGAGGTTCGTGGCGCCGAGGCGCTCGACATGCTCCAGGCCATGAACACCGGTCATGACGGTTCATTGACCACGGTTCACTCCAACAGCCCGCGTGACACCCTGTCCCGTATCGAGACCATGGTGTTGATGGCCGGGTTCGACCTGCCGATCCGGGCGATCCGCGAGCAGATCGC
>DASWKK010000041.1:0-18053 GCA_036396655.1 Acidimicrobiia bacterium | reverse complement strand
GTTGGGATGCTCCTATAGATGTCAAGCGGCTTTGGCTTGTGGTTGTTGTTTGGTGAGGAGGGTGGCGATTTCTCTGGCTGCGTAGCGTTTTAGGCAGCGGATGATTTCGGGTTTGGTTAGTCCTTCTTTGAGTCGGCGTTGCATGTAGTCCTTGGTGGGTTGGTGGTATCGGAGTCTGACGATGACGATCCGGTAGAGGGCGGCGTTGGCCTGTCGGTCTCCTCCTCGGTTGAGCCGGTGGTGTTCTTGGCGGCCTGAGGAGGCGTCGATGGGGCTGGTTCCGCATAGGGCTGCGAATGATGCTTCGGATTTGAGCCGGCGGGGGTTGGATCCGGCGGCGATGAGCAGGTCTGAAGCGGTTTGTGCTCCAACTCCGACTAGTTCGATGAGTCCGTTTGGTGCTGCGGTTTTGGTGAGTTCTGCGATGTGGACGTCGAGCTGGTCAATCTCTTCGCTGAGGTGTTGGTATCTGGTGGCTAGGGAACGGAGGGTGAGTTTGGCTGCCTGGTAGGGGTCGGTGAGGTCGGTGGGCCGGTATCTGGTGGCCTGTTTGAGGACCCTGGCCAGTGACAGGCCTTTGAGCGAGCCCCGTAACCTGTCGGGTGCGGTGGCTATCACCGAATGGATCTGGTTGGCGACTGTGGTGCGGTGTTTCATGGCGCTACGACGGGCCACTTTTAACAGGCGTAACGATTCGACAGGTCCGGTTCCGCCCCGTGGCGAACCGTCGGCTTCGCCGGAGAGAACAGCACGACCGGCTGCTATGGCGTCGGCTGTGTCGGATTTGCCGTTGCGGCGTCTCGACTGACGGTTCGGTCGGATCACCTCGACCACACCTATTCCCCGGGCGGTGAGAAACCGGGCAAGGCCCGCACCCCAGGCGCCGGTGCCTTCAACCCCGACCCGGTGGATCGGACCGAACCCTTCCAGCCATTCCACCAGCGCTTCATGGCCGGCGTCGCAGACAGGAAACGACCCGGTTGCTAACAGTCGCCCCAGCCCATCAAAAGCTGCTGCGACATGGGTATCGCGGTGAGTGTCGACCCCAGCGGTGACATGGTTTATCGGATCTGGCATGCTTGTCATTGCTGTCCCCTTCTTTCTTGTAGACGGTTGAGGGATGGCACGCACCGTTTGGGTGGTGGACAGTCCAGAGACGGGGCCTCTAGTCCAGGCTCCTATCAGGTCACATCCCGCCAGCGAGTGCCCATGCCGGCCCCGGAACCTGGTGGACAGATCCCAACAAGGACACAAAGTCAAGGGAGTACCGGGTCACACCAGGATCCGGGAACCAACACCAACACATTATCTCTGGGGAGTACCCCGAAGGGGGTGGGGGGTCTTGGGGGGAGTACCCCGAAGAGGGGTGGGGGGTCTTGGGGGGAGTACCCCGAAGAGGGTTGGGGGACCTCCTGGCGCTACGTCGACCCAGAAAGGGGCCTGCGCCACGGAATCGCGCAGTCCATCAGGTAGCTTGATAGGATCGCCGCTTCGACGCGGAGGTGGACTGACGGAGCTCACAAACAAGGTGGCCATCGTGACCGGTGCCGGTCGAGGGCTGGGGCTTGCCTATGCCCGTGCCCTGAGCCGGGCGGGAGCCTCGGTCATGGTCAATGACATCGACCCCGGCCTCACCGCCGCAACGGTGGACCTGATCGTATCGGAAGGGGGCGATGTGGATGGCCACGTCGGCCCTGTCGGCGAGACATCGACCGCCGACGCACTGGTCGCATCGACCGTGGCTCGATTCGGACGACTCGACGTGATGGTCACCAACGCGGGTGTGCTCCGCGACAGGGTGCTGTGGAAGATGACCGACGATGAGTTCGACCAGGTGGTCGATGTGCATCTGCGCGGAACCTTCAAGTGTGCCCGGAGCGCCGCCATCCACTTCCGGGAGGCCGGCGAGGGCGGCAGGCTGATCCTGGTCGGGTCTCCGGCAGGACAGCACGGCAACTTCGGGCAGTCCAACTACGCCGCATGCAAGGCAGGGATCACCGCAATGGCTCGGACCTGGGCGATGGAACTGGCCCGCGCCGGTGTCACGGTGAACTGCATCATCCCCACCGCGGCGACGGAGATGACCAAGACCATCCCGGCATTCGCCCCCTACATCGAAGCATGGGAAGGCGAAGACCAACCACTGCCTGACTGGCTTCGCAGAGACCATGCTCTTGGCTCGGTCGACGATGTAGCTCCCCTCGTTGTGTTCCTCGCGTCCGATGAGAGCGCCGCGATCACAGGTCAGACCATTGCTTTGGGGGGCGATCGTCTGGCGCTATGGAGCTACCCGGAGGAGGTTGCCGTGGCCCTCAGCGACGGGGGGTGGGACGCCGACTCCATCGACGAGGAGTTCGATGCACGCCTCGAAGGGCTGGCCCAGCCGTATGGGATCGCGTTTCCCGACGCTGCACCCGTCGAAGAGGAGGTGGCCAGGTGAGCACGGTGGTGAAGAGCGCCGGCGACATCCATGCCCTCGTCGGCCAGGAGCTGGGAACAAGCTCCTGGGTCGAGATAGGACAATCGCGCATCGATGCCTTTGCCGATGTGACTGGAGATCATCAATGGATCCACACCGATCCGGAACGGGCCGCAGCCGGGCCATTCGGGACGACCATCGCCCACGGTTACCTGACGCTGTCGTTGCTCATCCCCCTGCTCGAGGAGATCTTGGTGGTGGAGAATCGAGAGTCATCGATCAACTATGGCCTCGACAAGGTGAGATTCCCTTCGCCCGTCCCCGTCGGCTCGCGTCTCCGGATGGTGGCCAATCTGACCGAAGCCACTGACATCGCTTCGGGAGTGCAGATGAAAGTCGACTGCGTGCTCACGGTGGAAGGCCAGGAAAGACCAGCATGCGTGGCAACAGCCGTGCTCCGACACATCTTCCGCGATGACTGAGCCGGTCGCCCCCTCCGAGCCCACCCGGGCCTCGACCGAGCGCGGGGAGGGTGACGGCCCACGGTTCAGCTATGCGGTCGCCGCCCTGGAGCGGAGTATCCGTCGCAGTCTTTCCGGGATCCTCCAGCAGTTCGACCTCACCGTCGCCCAGTACACCACCTTGAGCCTGATCCGACGTCGCACCGGGTACTCCAACGCCCAGCTGGCTCGGCGGTCATTCGTCTCACCGCAGGCAATGCATGAGGTGACGAGCGAACTGGAGGCAAGAGGGCTGCTGGAGCGGGCGCAGTCGTCGTCGCACCGCACGATCCGACCCACCTACCTGACCGAGGCGGGTCATGTGCTGCTCGATCAGTGTGACGCAGCGGTCGACGTGATGGAAGAGGCGATACTCGCCGAGTTGCCGGAGAAATGGCGATCCGAGGTCGCTCTTTTCTTGATGGCGGCCGCCAGGACCCTGGGACGCGTCGACACCGAGTGACCGCAATCGGTCAGTCCTCGATTTCGCGGCCCATTAGCGCTTCGAACCGAGCACGCGCCGGCTCAGTCAGTGCTTCGTAGGTCTCCAGGAAGAGCTGGCGAGACTGCCGGCGAGGAAAGTCCTTTGGCATGAACTCGAGCGGAAGGTCGGGGTCGTCGCGCACCAACAGCCGCCAATCGTCGACCAGCTCGCCGCGAGCGACCAGGGCTTCCTTCGGCGAGACGGCTCCAGCCAGAGCCCGGGCCCGGAGCGGTGCGAACCGCCGGTGGTACTCGCGGTAGTCGAGGGCCAACTCGTCGAGTCGCCAGGCGGCCTCGAGGCGAGCGCGGCCGCCGGGGAACAGCTCGATGTCGCGAGTGCGCAGGATGAGGGCGTCGCTGATCTCGAGATCGGCGAGCTGCTCGTGGGCAGCATCGAAACGGTCATGGGGTGTGACCCAGGTGGCGTCGAAGATGGGCCAGAAGGTCAACCAGCGCAGACGGGACCGGAGCAGCCGGCGCAGCGGGCCATCTTCGAGTGGGAGCGAGAAGGCGATGAGGGTCCAACTGCCATCCCATGGGAATTCCTCGTCGCGGGAGAAGATGCGGGAACGACCCCGCTCCAGTATGCGCACCGTGGCCTGGCTCGGCTCATAGCTGGTCCGGCGTCCTTCCTTGGTCCGAATCAGCACGCCTTTCTGGGTGAGTCGCTGCAGAGCGGCCCGGGCATTGGCCTTGGCAATGTCGAACTCCTCGAGGACGTGCACCAATCCCGACGATGGCAGCGGATCGCTCCCCAGAGCCCAGTAGTCACCGAAGAGCGTCACGAGGAGTCGCTGCGACCTGGCCCGGGCCAGAGGGCGCCGATGTGGTGCGGTGACGGCGAGGGAGGTGGCGCTCGGCTCCGAGCCTGTTCCTTTCATTGGTCCAACAAGATAGGACATCCTCAAACGGCACCTGGGTCCGACGTCGGCTTCTTCTATCCAGCGGCGTCCCCGATACCAAGGATTCGGAGGGCGTTCTCCTTGAGTATCGCCGACCTCACCTCGTCGTTCAGCTCGAGAGTGGCGAAATCCTCCATCCAACGGTCCGGGGTGATCAGCGGGAAGTCGGATCCGAACAGTGTCTGGCCGGCCAGGTTGGTGGCCATGGCCCTGACCAGCTGCGGCGGGAACCGTTTCGGTGACCATCCCGAGAGATCGATGGCGACCTGTGGCTTGTGCATGGCGACCGACAGCGCCTCGTCCTGCCACGGGAACGCGGGGTGGGCCATCACTATCGACATCTCCGGGAAGTCGACTGCGACGTCGTCGATCGCCATTGGATTGCCGTACTTGAGGCGTATCCCTCCCCCACCCGGAAGACCGGAGCCGATCCCACTGTGCCCCGTGTGAAAGAGGGCAACCGCGCCGGAGCCCTGGATCAGCTCGTAGAGCGGGTAGGCGAGTCGGTCGTTGGGGTGGAATTGCTGGATGTTGGGGTGAAACTTGAAGCCTCGGATCGAGCCCTCAGCGAGGAGTGCCTTCGCTTCGGTGACCGCCTCCCCACCCCGTCGCGGGTCGATGCTGGCGAACGGGATGAGCACGTCGGAGTGCTCACGAGCCTTCTCGACGACGAACTCGTTGGGGATACGGGTCTGGCCGGTGGTCAGCGCCGAGTCGAGCCCGAACACGACCGCCATCATCCTTCGCTCCCGGTAGTGCTCGGCGATCTCGTCGATGGTGGGGAGCTGTGAATCGCCTTTGAAGTAGCGCATCGCGGCCTGACGCAACTCGGGGCTGAGATGATCCGCGCCCGTGGGGCCAACTTCCACGTGGACGTGGAAGTCAACCGCGACGACATCGGCGAATGATCGGCTCTCGGGCTTCACGCTATCAAGTTACTTGATATATTCGGAGAGACCGGCCGCGTGGAGGATGGTGGCTTTGAAAGGCCTCATGCAGGACGTACCACTTTCGATCCCGATGATTCTCAGGCGCGCCGTATCTCTGGGACACGGGATGAGAATCGTCTCGGTCGAGCCTGCCGGCATCGACCGGAGATCGTGGTCCGACGTCGGTGAGCGGGCCGCGAGGATCGGGCGTGTCCTCGACTCGCTGGGTGTGCCCCAGGGGGCGGTGGTGGGGAGCTTCGCCTGGAACGGCCACCGGCACCTGGAGCTGTACTACGGGGTCCCTTCCTCGGGACGCGTGCTCCATGCCATCAACGTGCGTCTCCATGCCGACGTGATCGACTACGTGGTGGGTCACGCCGAGGACAGCGTGATCTTCGTCGACGCCTCGCTCACACCGACCCTGGCCCCGCTGCGTCACCGGCTGGACGTCAGGGCTTTCGTGGTGATGGAGGACGGCGCCGAGGTCGATCCGGCATTCGACCAGGATCCGAGATACGAGGAGGTGCTCGCCACGGCAGAACCGGAGGGACTGGTCGGCGTCGACGAAAACGACGCCGCCTCGATCTGCTTCACCAGCGGCACGACGGGTCGTCCCAAGGCGGTGGTCTACTCCCATCGCTCGGTGGTGCTCCACTCGATGGCGGAGCTGATGGTGGATGGGCACGCGGTCCGCCGCGGCGATGTCGTGCTGCCTTTGACCCCGATGTTCCACGTCAACTGCTGGGGTCTTCCCTATGCGGCCGGGCTCGCTCCCGCCTCCCTGGTCTTCGCCGGGGCCGATACCAGCCCCGCTTCTGTGGCGCGCCTCGTCGAGGCAGAGCGGCCCACCGTCCTCGCCGGCATTCCCACGTTCTGGGTGCAGATGGACCAGGCTTTCTCCTCCGACGAGCACGACCTCTCCTCGGTCGAGCGGATCCTGTGCGGCGGTGCCGAGGCTGCCCCCGCCCTGATCGAGAAGTACACCAATCGAGGCATCGACTTCTTTCACGGCTGGGGGATGACCGAGATGTCGCCGAGCGGGACCGGTACCTGGATCCCGGCCGAGGCCACCGACGTGGAGCGGGGCGGCAAACAAGGGGTGCCGGCGCCCACGGTGGAGCTTCGACTCGTCTCCGACGAAGGGACGGTTGTCCCGTGGGACGGGACCGCGGTCGGCGAGATCCAGGTACGGGGCCCCTGGGTGGCTGCCGCCTACCTGAACCCAGATGATGACGCCAACACCCACCGGTTCACCGATGGCTGGCTGCGGACAGGTGACGTGGGCCGGGTCGCCCCCGACGGCACCCTCGAGATCGTCGACCGAACCAAGGACCTGGTCAAGTCGGGCGGCGAGTGGATCAGCTCGGTAGAACTGGAGCGGCTCCTCGCGGCCCATCCCTCCGTCCGCGAATCGGCGATTGTCGCGGTGCCCGATGACCGTTGGGGAGAGCGTCCCGCCGCCATCGTGGTCGTTCACGAGGGAGCGACGGTGAGTGGGGAGGAGATCAAGCGATTCCTCTCCCAGCGAGTGGCGTCGTGGCAGGTACCGGACCGGGTGCATTTCGTCGACGAGCTTCCCAAGACCGGTGTCGGCAAGATCGACAAGCGACGGCTACGCGAGGAGCACGTCCCGAGGTTCGAAGCAGGGCCGTCGGCATGACGACCTTCTTCGCCGAGCCAGGTCCCTTGCTGGCGGCATTCCCGCAAAGGTCAACACAATGCGATTCGTTGACACGTGAACCCGAGTTGCATTACATTCTGGCTCCCCGAGCCGGCGGCCGGTTGCAGACGGTCTCACTCCGCAAGAGAGGTGGCACATGATCAGGCTCCCGATTCCCGATCCTCAAATGCCGGCTCACCGAGATGGATCGCACCGCATATCCGATCACCGACGAGGAGTGGGGCCGGCTCCAGGTGGTCTTCCCGGGCGGCGTGAGCGACTGGTCACGGCCGGGTGTCGGCCAGGTACTCCTGGAAGGCGCGTGACTGAGTTTCTGGGCAGAGATCGGGGCGGGATGCCACGGTGCTCGAGCTCGTAGACGTCAGTGTCAGATTCGGCGGTCTGCGCGCGCTCGACGGCCTGACCTTCACCGTCCAGCCCGGCGAGATCCTCGGGGTGATCGGGCCCAACGGCTCCGGCAAGTCGACTGCCTTCAACGTGATCACCGGAGCGGTGAAGGCCGACGGCGGCCGAGTCGTCTTCGACGGCGAGGACATCACCCGGCTTCCCGCGCACCGCATTGCCCGGAAGGGGATCGGCCGGACTTTCCAGGTGGTGCGACCCTTCCCCCATCTCACTGCTTTGGAGAACGTCCTGGCCGGGCGTCTGTTTGGAGGCGAGGGAGCTCCCAGGAGCGAGGCCAGCGTGACTGAGGCCATGACCGTCCTCGAGAAGGTGGGGCTCGCCGGCAAGGCCGGTGTGAAGGCCGAGTCGTTCACGATCCTGGAGCGGAAATGGTTGGAGGTGGGGAGAGCGCTCGCCAGCCGGCCGAAGCTCATGCTGCTCGACGAGTTCATGGCCGGCATCGCCAGCAGTGGGATCCCCGATGCCGTCGACATGGTCAAGTCGATCAACTCCTCCGGAGTCACCGTCGTCCTCGTCGAGCACATCATCAAGGCGATCACCGGCGCCTGCGATCGGGTGGTGGTCCTGGATGCCGGCAGGAAGCTGGTTGAGGGGTCGGTCGAAGAGGTAGTCCACGACCCGGCCGTGATCGAGGCCTATCTGGGGACCGGACATGCTGGTCGTTGACGGCCTCGAAGTTGGCTACGGCGATCTCCAAGTCGTCTGGGGCATCTCGTTCGAGGTTCCCGAGGACTCGATCGTCGCCATCCTGGGCCCCAACGGCGCCGGTAAGACCACGACCCTGCTCGCGCTCATGGGACTGCTCCCCGTCACTGGTGGAATGGTCACGTTCGGGGCAGATTCGCTCCTCGGATTGCCGACCCACAAGGTGGTCGAGCGGGGCGTCGTCATGGTCCCTGAGGAGCGAGCCACATTTGCCTCTCTCACGGTGGAGGAGAACCTCGAGCTGGGCGCCTTCACCCGCCGGGCCCGCTCGGCCGTCGATGAGACCAAGTCAGAGGTCTACGAGATCTTCCCCTTTCTCGCCGAGAGACCGACGCAGAAGGCAGCCACCCTGAGTGGAGGCGAGCGGCAGATGCTGGCCATCGGCAAAGCGCTGATGGCCAGGCCCCGCCTCCTGATCCTCGACGAGCCGTCGCTCGGCCTCGCTCCGATCGTGGTCGAGAACACCTTCGGGGTGATCTCCACGATCAGGGAGAAGGGGGTCGCGGTCCTGATGGTGGAGCAGCACGTAGAGAAGACCCTCGACCTGGCCGACCACGCCTACATCCTCGAGATGGGCAGGATCGTCGCCGACGGGCCTGGCATCCGCCTGGCCACCGATTCCAGGGTCCGCGAGGCGTATCTCGGCTTATGAGCCGGCTGATCCTGCAGAGTGCCGTCTCGGGAATTCTCGTTGGAGGCATGTACGGGCTGGTGGCGCTCGGCCTTGCCCTTGCCTTCGGGGTGCTCAAGGTACTGAACGTCGCCCACGGCGAACTGCTCATGCTGGGCGGCTACGCCGCCTTCTTCGCCTTCACTGTCTGGGGGGTGGACCCGATCGTGTCGATCCCGCTCGTCTTCCTGGGCTTGTGCCTTTTCGGGGTGATCCTCTACTTCACGCTGTTCAGACACGTCACCAAACTCGCCATCGGCCCCCGAATCAAGAACTCCCTGCTCCTCTCATTCGGGCTGGTACTCGTGCTTCAGGCACTGGCTGTCAGGTTCTTCACCGGCGACGAGCGCACCATCTCCACGGCCTACTCCTCCGAGGCGATCACCATCGGATGGCTGAGGGTGCCGGTGGTCCGTCTCGCCGGTTTGGTGGTTGCGGTCGTCGCCGCCTTTCTCCTCGAATGGGTTTTGACTCGTACACGTTTCGGGCTGGCGCTGCGCGCCACTTCCGAGGACTGGACCCGGGCCGCGCTGACCGGCGTGAATGTGGGATGGGTTTACCTGACCGCATTCGCCATCTCTGCCGGTCTGGCGGCCGTAGCCGGATCTCTCATCGGACTTGGATACAGCGTCAGCCCGAACATTGGCTTGGGGTGGACCCTGAAGGCCCTGATCGTGGTGGTGCTGGCCGGGCTGGGCAGCATGAGGGGGATCATCCTGGCCGGGGTGTTCCTCGGGCTCACCGAGAGTCTCGCCGCGGTCTGGCTGGGCGGGGAATACCGCGAGATCGCTGCACTCGTCCTCTTCCTTGTGGTCCTCAGCGTCCGTCCTCAGGGGTTTTTCGGGAGGGCCCATGCCTAAGAAATGGCTCTCATTCGTCTCGGGATCTGCGGTCCTGGCGCTTGCCTTGGGGATCGGGTTGGGATCGGACAACCAGCATCTCCTGACCATCGCCATCCAGACGATGCTGCTGGCCGCGCTTGCCTCGAGCTGGAACATCCTCGGCGGGTTCGCCGGCCAGATAAGCCTGGGTCATGCCGTGTTCTTCGGTCTTGGCGCACAGATCACCCGTGAGCTGTGGCTGGATGGCCTGCCATTGGCTGTCTCTGTCGCGGCTGCCCTGTTGGTGACGGCCGTGTTCGCGGCCGTGGTGGGCGTGCCCATGCTGCGCTTTCGCGACATCTATTTCACGATCGGGACCCTCGCCCTCGGAGTGGCCATCTTCCTCACGGTGGGCAACGTGAGACCGCGACTCAGCTCCCTCACAGTCGAAGCGCTGCGCGAATACGACTTCTCCGGCCCCTACTTCATGACCCTCGGCGTCCTCGTCGTCACGGTCGCGGTCGCGACCTGGCTGAAGAACAGCAAGGTGGGTCTGGGAATGATGGCGGTACGGGACGACGAAGCGGCCGCGGGGTCCACCGGGATCAACCCGCTCAGCCACAAGATGGTCGCCTTCGTCGTCAGTGCCGGCCTGGCGGCAATGGCAGGGGCTTCATACGCCTACTTCACGGCCAGCTACTACCCGAGCTTCCCGTTCAGCGTCGTTTGGACGTTCGAGGCCATCCTGGTGGCGTTTGTCGGAGGGATGGGGACCATCACCGGCCCATTGATCGGGTCCGTCTTCTTCGTGGTCGGACGAGACGCCCTTCCCTCCAGCATCGAGGAGTTTCAGGTGGTGGTGTTCGGCCTGCTCTTCATTCTCGTCGTCCTCCTGCTCCCCGGCGGTCTCCTGGAAGGGGCACAGCGGTTCATCAGACGGGTGTCGAAACAAGACACCCGATCCACCTCGAACGAGGAAACAACGAAAAGCAAAGGAAAGGAGCTGGTATGAGAAAGACAGCACTGAGCGTGCTCGCCGTGTTGTCGATGATCCTGGCGGCATGCGGCACCGAAGGCGCCGACACCACCACCACGACAACGGCGCCCGCGGAAGCGACGACCACCACCCCGGTGGCCGAAACTACGACCACCGCCGAAGAACCGGTGGATGCCCCAGAGTCGATCACGATCGGGGCGGTGGTGCCCCTGACGGGGGCCTTCGCCGGAGGCGGTGCCCAGATCGAGCGGGGCTACCGCTACGCGGTGGAAGCGATCAACGATGCGGGCGGGGTCTCCGTGGAGGAGTTCGGAGTCTCACTGCCGTTGGAGTTGGTGGTGCGTGACGACGCCTCGGACCCGAACCAAACCGCCAGCAACATGGAGGAGCTCGGCGGCGCCGGCGTCGTGGCCTACCTGGGGGGCTTCGCCACCCCGGTCGTCGCCGCAGGCACCGCGATCGCCGAGAGGAGCGAGATCCCCTACCTGGCCGTGGCCACTTCCACCCAAGCCCTGCACGAGCAGGGATTCCGCTACTTCTTCTCGCCATTCCCGAAGTCGCCCGATATGGCGGTTTCGACCTACGAGATGCTGAACGGTCTCATCCCGGAAGGAGAGCGTCCGCTCCGGGTCGGGATCTTCCAGGAGAGCACCGACTGGGGTGAGGAGCTGGGGCCGCTCTGGGCCGAGAACGCCACGGCGAATGGCTACGAAGTGGTCCTCCATGAGACCTATGCCCCCGGCGCGACGGACTTCACCGACATCATCCTCAAGGCACAGGCGGCCGACGTTCAGGCCCTGTTCAGCCTTCCCACCCCTCCGGACGGGTTCGCCATCTACCAGCAGATGGGAGAGCTCGGCTGGAAGCCGCCATTCAACCTGGTGGTTCGGGCGGCCGACGTGCCCACGTGGAACGATCTCGGTGAGGCGGGAGAAGGGGTCGTGCTATCGACTCCCTGGCATCCCGGCCTGGGATTCCCCGGGACCGAGGAGGTCAACGCCAGGCATCTCGAGGAGGAGGGCCGGCCCGCCGATCCCGTCGTCGGCAGCGCCTACGCACTGGTCGAGATCCTGGCGGACGCCATCGAGCGTGCCGGGACCCTGGACCATGAGGCGGTGCGGGATGCGATCGCGGCCACCGACGGTCTGTCGACCATCATCGGGCCGATCACATTCCGGGAGGACGGGACAGCTCCGGTCCCCAATCCGCTGATGCAGCGGGTTGGCGGTGCCATCGAGCTGATCTGGCCCGCAGAGTCTGCAACATCGGAACTGGTGTTCCCGGCCAACTGATCGAAAGCTGAAGCGGTAGTGACATGGCCCCGGTCCGGGGCAATGTCTCTACCCCGGCTTCGCCGGTCTCCCCCCAACGGTCACTCTGTTCGCTGGGGGGAGAAACGAACTTCATGTTTCCTCCCTCAGGAGCGGAGCGACGTTGGGGGAGGTGGCCCGGAGGGCCGGAGGGGGTTCCTGGCCGCGGAGAACATCAGAACCCCCCACCCCCCTTCGGGGTACTCCCCCCAACGCTCACTTCGTTCGCTGGGGGGAGAAACGGCGCTACGTGGGCATAGAACCGGACTTCGACCTCCGTCTTCGAGCGGGGGGACATCCCCTACGTGTCGATCCTCGAATGACAGCTAACGTCGCGAACCGGACATGGTGACTCAGCGGATCAAACAGATCACGGCAGCCAATGACACGTTGCTGTCCTTCCTCCCCATCTGGGAGGCGCATCGTCATCAGCCCGGGATCGCCGACTTTGCGTTCGGCAACCCTCAGGAGATGGTGGTCGACGGTTTCGCCTCCGCCCTCGCCGCCGCCACGGTTCCGCTGGACAAGAACCACTACGCCTACAAGTTCTCCGAGGAGGAGTCACGCCGCGCCGTGGCGACGCATCTCACGGAATGGCGAGGCCAGGAGTTCTCACCGGAGGACGTAGCCATGACCCCGGGCGCCTTCGGCGCCATCGCAGTCGCGTTGGGCACCCTGGTTGACGTCGGAGACGAAGTGGTCTATTCCGATCCGTCTTGGTTCTTCTACCGGTCGATGGTCCTCGCAGCGGGAGCCACTCCCATCAGTGTCCCGGTCCGCGCCGACGACCACGACCTCGACGTGGAACGCATCGCCGGGGCGATCAGCGAGAAGACCCGGATGGTGATCGTCAACACCCCCAACAACCCGACCGGTCGCATCTATCCGCCGGCGACACTGGAGGATCTGGCCCGCATCCTGACCGAGGCATCGGACCGGTACGGTGCCCCGATCTATCTGCTGTCGGACGAGCCCTACTCCAAGCTGGTGTTCAGTGACGCCGAGTTCACCAGCCCCTCCCGCCACTATGCGCACACCCTCATCTCCTACAGCTACGGCAAGATCCTGCTCGCCCCCGGTCAACGCATCGGCTGGCTGGCCTGGACACCGCAGATGCCGGAACGAGAAGCCCTGCGCTCCGGGGTTTTCATGGCCCAGGTCTCCGGAGGGTGGCTATTCCCCAGCGCCATCATGCAGTGCTCGGTGGCCGAGCTGGACCGGCTCTCCATCGACCTGGTCGAGCTGGAGGGAAAACGCGATCTCCTGGTCACCGAGCTGCGTCGGGCCGGATACGACCTCAGGTCGCCGGAGGGGACCTTCTACCTCTGGGCCCGCTCGCCCCAGCCCGACGATCTGGGCTTCGCAAGGGATCTGGCCGAACAGGGTGTCCTGGTGCTGCCCGGCGCCACCTGCGCCTCGCCGGGGTACTTCCGCATCTCGCTCACCGCCACCCCCGAGATGGTCGAGCGAGGTCTCCCTGTCTTCCACCGGGCTGTTTCGGGCTGACCACCTCGCCCGTCCCCGAGCGGATGACTGGTTCAATCGTGGAGTGACGGAGACATCGATGGACAGGAACGAGAAGGCGGGCTCGGTCGCGCCACGTCCCCAGTTGCTCACCTATCCCGATTCTCTCGGCGGCGACCTGAAGGCGCTGTCGGGTTTGTTGCGGGGGCCTTTGGCCGGGCTGTTTCGGGGGGTGCACATCCTGCCGCCATTCCCCTCCTCGGGTGATCGAGGCTTCTCCCCCATCACCTACGACCAGATCGACCCGCGGTTCGGCACCTGGGAGGACCTGAGTGGAATCGCCGAGGAATACGACGTGCTGCTGGACCTGATGGTCAACCACATCTCGAGACAGAGCCCCCAGTTCCAGGACTTCCTCCGACACGGGAGGGCTTCCCGGTATGCCGACCTGTTCATCACCCTGGACAAGGTCTGGCCCCAGGGTGACCCACCACCCGAGGACGTGGCCCGCATCTTCCTGCGCAAGCCCGACTCGCCCTTCTCCACCGTGACCATCGAGGAGACCGGCGGGCAAGAGCAAGTCTGGACCTCGTTCGGGCCGAGCGGATGGGCTGAGCAGATCGACCTGGATGTCACCTCACAGGCCGGCCGGAGCCTGATCACCGACTGGCTCAGGGACTTCGCCATACGAGGGGCGCGCATCGTCCGGCTCGACGCCATCGGATACGTGATCAAGAAGCCGGGGACCAGCTGTTTCATGGTGGAGCCCGAGATCTACGAGTTCCTCGAGTGGATCACCTCGGTCGCCGATTCAGTGGGGTTGATCCTGCTCCCCGAGATGCACGACCGGTATCCCACCCACCAGACACTCTCGGCCCGTGGCTACTGGACCTACGACTTCGTCCTGCCCGGCCTGGTCCTCCACGCATTCCACACGGGCAATGCCGAGCGCCTCGCCGAGCACCTGACCCGGTCACCGGAGCGTCAGTTCACCACCCTCGACTGTCATGACGGGATCCCGGTGCGCCCGGACCTGGACGGCATCCTGGAACCGTCCGAGATGCTCGATCTGGCCGACCGAGTACTCGACCATGGGGGCAACATCAACCGGATCCTGTCCCCCGCCCACAGCAGCGAGGTGGACGTGCATCAGCTCAACTGCACCTATTACTCGGCGCTCGGCGTGGATGACGATTTGTATCTGGCGGCACGGGCGATCCAGCTATTCGCCAGGGGTGTCCCCCAGATCTACTACGTCGGTCTCCTCGCCGGCGAGAACGACAACGCGGCCGTCGACCAGACCGGCGAGGGTCGGGCGATCAATCGTCACGACTACTCGATTGAGGAAGTCGACGACGCGGCGCAAAGGCCGGTGGTGAGGAGCCTGATCGACCTCATTCGCTTGCGGAATGCCCATCCCGCGTTCGATGGCAAGCTCCGGGTCGAGACCGAAGCCGGGAGCCGGTTGCGTCTCGGCTGGGAATCGGGTCCGTCCTCCTGCTTGCTCGAGGTTGGCTTGACATCGGGACAGAGAGTGGTGGAGACGAGAGGGCCTGGACCGGACCGGGCGTGAGAACCGGACCTGCCCCGACCCTCGAAGCCGATCCCGCCCCCCGGCCACCCGCCCCGTCACGGGAAGATCCTCGCCCATCGCAAGGAACGACCACCGATCGAGCCCTAGCTCATACCTTGCACTTCTAGATACCATGTGCTTCTATGCATATGGCTGACAGGCATGGAGGTCTGGTGTGCACATCGACAAGGACCTGGTTGCGGCGGCGGCGACACCGCTAGTGCTCGCCATCCTCGCCGAGGGCGAGAACTACGGCTATGCGATCCTGAAGCGGGTGCGTGAGCTTTCCGGGGGCGAGTTGGAGTGGACCGACGGGATGCTCTATCCGCTGCTTCATCGTCTGCACCGACTTGGGTACGTGACAACCGAGTGGCGAACACCGCCGGAAGGGCGTCGCCGCAGGTACTACGCCATCACGGACGACGGGCGAGCGGCGCTGGCGGAGCAGCAACGGCAGTGGGTTGCAGTCACCCGGGCGTTGGGTGATGTATGGCGCGGCCCCGGTGGGCTGCTGATGACACGCGGTGAGGGGTGACCATGAGTGACGTCGAGTCGCAGATCGCCGAGTGGCGGGCCTATGTCGACAAGGCGCCCGCCGTCGACGACCGCGATGTCGATGAACTAGAGGGTCATCTTCGCGACCAGATCGCCGAGCTGGAGGTGGCCGGTCTCACCGCCGATGAGGCGTTCCTCGTTGCGGTGAAGCGGATGGGTGACCTCGACACCCTGTCATGGGAGTTCGCCCGCGAGCACAGTGGCCGACTGTGGAAGCAGCTCGTCCTGAGAAGTGAGGACCCGCCGGCGCGCCCCTGGAGCCGGGGTTTCGACGCGCTCGTCTTCGCCGTGGCTGCGGCCGTCGCCATCCAGGTGGCCCGTCTCGCCGCACAGTTTCCCCAAGAGGAACCAGGGTGGCTGCTGCGCAACGCCGGTTTGTTCGTCTTGCCCTTCGTCGCCGGGTACTTTGCCCGGCGACGGCACCTCGACACCCGAGGATGGGTGCTGACGGCGGTGCCGTTCGGGCTCGCGGCGCTGGTGGTCAACCTCTACCCGTTCGATGAGGGCTCTTCCACCGAGCTACTCGTCGCGCTCCATCTGCCAGTTTTGTTGTGGTTCGCGGTCGCCTACCCGTACATGGACGGCGTGCTCCGATCGCACGAACGGCGGATGGACTTCATCCGCTTCACCGGTGAGTGGGTCATCTACTACGCGCTCATCGCACTCGGTGGCGGGGTGCTGCTCACGCTCACCGGGCTGATCCTCGAGCCCATCGGAGCAAACCTCCCCGAGCGGGTCATCGAGTGGGTGCTCCCCTCCGGCGCGGCGGGTGCCGTGATCGTGGCGGCGTGGCTGGTGGAGTCCAAGCAGCGTGTCGTGGAGAACATGGCGCCGGTGCTGACCATGCTGTTCACCCCGCTGTTCGCGGTGATGCTGACCGTCGCTGCGGTGACCTACCTGGTTTCCGGAGTGGCCGGGGAATTCGACCGCGAGCGGCTCGGTGTCTTCGATGCCCTCCTTCTGGTGGTGCTGGGGCTCGTCCTCTACGCCATGTCGGCGCGGGAGCCGTCGCAGCCGCCGGGTCTGATGGACCGGGTCCAACTGCTCGCCATCGCCGGCGCCCTGGTGCTCGACATGGTGGTGCTGGGGGCGATGGTGGCCCGGGTAGGTGATCTCGGGTTCACCCCCAACCGCGCCGCAGCGCTCGGCCTCAACCTCGTCCTGCTGGTCAACCTGGCCGGGACCGCCTGGCTCTCGCTCCGATTCCTCGGGGGACGGACCGCGTTCCACCGTCTCGAGCGATGGCAGACCTCCTACGTCCCCGTCTTCGCCGTCTGGGCGGCAACCGTCGTGGTCGTTCTCCCCCCACTCTTCGGCTTCTCCTGAAAGAGAGCCAGGTCGAGCACATGAGGCCAACGGTCTCCGTGGATTGCTCACGAGTAGGGTCCCGCGGGAGGTGCGAGATCGGGTGGATCGACGCATCCGCGCAAGTCGATGAGACGGCTCCGCCAGCCGGTGGGGCCGATCCGCAGACGGAAAGGGGCCAGACCGGTGACTGATCGAATCCTCATAAGCGGCGGGATCGTCCTGACCCAGGATCCCGAGCTCGGCGAGATGCCCAAGGCGGAAGTTCTGATCGAGGACGACAGGATCGCCGCCATCGGCCAGGACCTGCCTGCCGATGATGCTCGGGTCATCGATGCGACCGGTGACATCGTCATCCCCGGTTTCATCGACACCCATCGGCACACCTGGGAGACGTGCATAAGGACTTGTGCCCCCGACTTCGCACTGATCACCTACTTCAGCGCGATCCTCGACAAGTTCGCCCCGCACTACCGGCCCGAGGATGTCCACTCGGCGACACACTGGGGAGCGCTCGAGTGCATCAACGCCGGCATCACCACCCTGGTCGACTGGGCCCACATCATGAACACGCCGGAGCATGCCGACGCCTCGGTCGCCGCTCTTCAGGAGTCGGGCATCAGGTCGGTCTTCGCCTACGGCTTCCCCAACACCTCGCTGGTGGACTGGTGGTTCGGGCCTGACTACACCGGCAGTGTCCTGACCTCGGACGGTGACGACGCACGTCGCCTGCGGTCGCAGTACTTCAGCTCGGACGAGGGCCGGATCACCATGGGTCTGGCCACACGAGGGCCCGGGTTCTGCAAGCCCGATGTGGTGCGTCACGACTGGGAGCTGGCCAAGGAGCTCGGTGTCAACATCACGGTTCACGTCGCCATGGACCGGTTCGGCTACACCAAAGGCCAGATCACTGCCCTGCGCGACATGGACCTCCTCTACCCCGGCACGACCTACGTCCACGCCTCGCATTTCACCGACGAGGAATGGGGACTCGTCCGCGATTCGGGAGGAAACGTCAGCTTCGCCCCCCAGATCGAGATCCAGATGGGGCACGGGTGGGCACCGGCGGTCACTGCAGTCGAGTACAACGTCCCGATCGGGCTTTCCTCGGACGTCGCCACCACCGCATCGGCCGACCAGTTCACCCAGATGCACGCCGTGTTCGGTTCCGAACGAGGGCGCAAGCACCAGGAGGCCTGGGATAGCGACCTGGATGGCCTGGAGGCCTCGCCTGGTCTCATAACCGCTCGTGAGGCGCTGTCGTGGGCCACGATCGGTGGAGCCGAGGTGGCAGGGATCGCCGACCGCACCGGGTCGCTGACACCGGGGAAGAA
>DASWKK010000040.1:0-7629 GCA_036396655.1 Acidimicrobiia bacterium | reverse complement strand
GAGTCGGATTCTGCCCGCGAGTACTACCAGGAGTACATGGCCACCGTGCCTTGTGAGGGTTGTGGAGGCGGCCGGCTCAACCCGATCTCGATGGCGGTGACCATCGCCGGACGCAACATCGCCGAGGTGTCCGACCTCAGTCTGGGGCTGGCCAAGGAGTTCTTCGAGACCGTCGAGTTGAACGAGCGGGAGACCACGATCGCCGAGCGGGTACTCAAAGAGGTTCGGGTCAGGATCCAGTTCCTGCTCGATGTCGGTCTCGACTACCTGAGTCTGAGCCGATCGGCCGCCACCCTGGCCGGGGGAGAGGCGCAGCGGATCAGGCTGGCAACCCAGATCGGGTCGGGTCTGGTGGGAGTCCTCTACATCCTGGACGAGCCGTCGATCGGTCTCCACCAACGCGACAACCAACGTCTCATCGAGACCCTGCTTCGTCTCCGTGACCTGGGCAACACCCTGATCGTGGTCGAGCACGACGAGGAGACGATCCGGATCGCCGACCACGTGATCGACATCGGCCCCGGAGCCGGGGAGCACGGCGGTCACATCGTGGCCGAAGGCCCACTGGAGGCGATCGTGGGCGAGCCGTCCTCGATCACCGGCGACTATCTGGCGAGGAGACGCCAGATCCCGGTGCCGTTGATCAGACGTTCCGGCAATGGGCAGTCAATCACGATCCTCGGCGCTTCGGAGAACAACTTGCAGGGAATCGACGTCGAGTTCCCGCTCGGTGTGTTCACCGCGGTCACTGGCGTCTCGGGCTCGGGAAAGTCGACCCTGATCGAAGAGATCTTGTGGAAGACCTTGGCCAACCGGGTCAACCGGGCACGGGTGGTCCCCGGTCGTCACAAGAAGGTCGAGGGCATCGAGCACATCGACAAGGTGATCGACATCGACCAATCCCCGATTGGGAGGACCCCGAGATCCAACCCGGCGACCTACACCAAGCTCTTCGACCAGATCAGGGCCTTGTTCACCCAGACCCTCGAAGCAAGGGCTCGCGGTTACAAGCCGGGCCGGTTCTCCTTCAATGTCAAGGGCGGGCGCTGCGAGGCATGCTCTGGCGACGGGACGATCAAGATCGAGATGCACTTCCTGCCCGACGTGTACGTGCCCTGTGAGGTGTGCAACGGGCGTCGTTACAACCGGGAGACGCTCGAGATCTTGTGGAAGGGGCACAACATCTCAGATGTGCTCGAGATGTCGGTTGAAGAGGCCCTGGGTTTCTTCGAGAACCAACCCAAGATCGTGCGCATCCTCCAGACTCTGTACGACGTCGGGCTCGGCTATGTGAGGTTGGGCCAGCCGGCGACCACTCTCTCCGGCGGGGAGGCGCAGCGGATCAAGCTCGCCTCCGAGTTGGGCAAACGGGCGACCGGCCGTACCTTCTACATCCTCGACGAGCCGACCACGGGGCTTCACTTCGAGGACATCCGCAAGTTGCTCCAGGTGCTGCAACGTCTGGTCGACGCCGGGAACACGGTGGTGGTCATCGAGCACAACCTCGACGTGGTCAAGTCGGTCGACCATGTCATCGATCTCGGTCCCGAAGGCGGAAGCGGCGGGGGGAGGATCGTGGCCAAGGGAACCCCCGAAGAGGTGGCCCAGGTGGGGGAGAGCTACACCGGCAAGTTCCTGCGGGAAATGGTCGGGGGTTGAGCCCGAAGAGCCGAAACTAGGGCTCGGTGTTCTTCAACTCGCTCGCATTCGCGCTTTTCCTGCCGACTGTGGTCGGTCTCTACTGGGTTGTGCCAGCAAAATGGCGAACGGCTCTCCTTCTAGTCGCTTCCTACGTGTTCTATGGCTGGTGGGACGTGCGCTTCCTGACCCTGATCGTCATTTCAACGCTCATCGACTTCACCGTGGGGCGTCGCCTCAGCCTCAGCAACGACCCGGGCCTTCGAAAGCGTTGGTTGCTGGTCAGTCTGGTGGCGAACCTCGGAATGCTGGGGTTCTTCAAGTACTGGGGATTCTTCACAGAGTCGGCAGCGACTCTGCTCTCCTCGATCGGGCTCGAGCCCAACCTGCCCCTGCTGCAAATCGTGTTGCCGGTCGGGATCTCTTTCTACACGTTCCAAACTCTGTCCTACACCATCGACATATATCGACGCCAGTTGGATCCGGAGCCAAGCCTGGCTCGATTCGCCCTGTTTGTCGCCTTCTTCCCACAGCTCGTTGCCGGGCCGATCGAGAGGGCGCGCAACCTCCTCCCACAGTTGGGCAATCTGCCCAGCGCACCGCGCGATGTGGATTGGACAGGCTCCCTTCAACTGATCGTGCGAGGTCTGTTCCGAAAAGTCGTGATCGCTGATGGCTTGGCGCCCCTGGTCAATCAGGTCTTCGCAATCCCTGACAGATACGGAAGCGTCACGGTTGCGGTAGGGGTAGTCGCATTCTCGTTGCAGATCTACGGAGACTTTGCCGGTTACACCGACATCGCCCGAGGCACCGCTCGGCTCCTCGGGGTAGACCTCATGGAGAACTTCAAGGCTCCGTATCTGTCGCGTGGCTTCAGCGAGTTCTGGCGCAGATGGCATATTTCCCTTTCCACCTGGCTCCGGGACTACCTATACATCCCACTCGGGGGGAGTCGGGGCAGTCGATTCACCACCGGTCGAAACATGATGGTGACCATGCTTCTCGGCGGGCTCTGGCATGGTGCAGCCTGGGGTTTCGTGATTTGGGGCGGGTTGCACGGTGCCTACCTCATGATCGAACGCTGGGCCCAACGGGGCCGGAAGGAGGCATCTGAATCGAAAGGAAAGCTGCCCGCAGTGGTTGTTTTCGCAGTGGTCACCCTGACCTGGATCCCGTTCCGGGCACCGACGCTGTCGGTAGCCGGTGACGTCATTGGTGCCCTGTTCGGTCCTTTGAGGGGTACGCAACTCACCGCCGCCCCGCTGGTGGTTGGTCTGATGGGCCTCCTGACGTTGATCATCGACAGCGCCGATATCACCGGCCAGGTTGACCCGTTCGAGCGGGTACCGTCGCTCTTGCGAGGCGTCGCCTATGGGTCTGCCATTGTATTTGCCATCCTCTTCGCGTCCGTGTCTGCCTTGCCGTTCATCTACTTCCAATTCTGATGAGGGCAACGAGAGCCAGATTCTGGATAGTGGCAGGAGTATTGGGCGCATTGCTGATGGGCGAGGTCGCCCTGCGCGTGCTGGAACCAAGCATTCCCGCTCCTTCGCCTTGGCCAAGCATCGAAACCCAGGTGAAGAGCGCCCAGCTCGCCACGTTGAGTCAGGACCTGGAGGTGCTCCTGCTCGGCTCCAGTGTGACCGAGGCAGCAGTCGACCCGGAATTGTTGACGAAGCTGACATCCGGCGGTGTTTCCTACAACTCGGCTATGCCTTTCTCGACACCATTGTCCAACGAGTTGTGGCTCGACAAGGTGGTACTGAAGCACTTCTCACCATCGATTGTGGTCTTTGGAATTCCGGTCTGGCCACCGCACAGCACCACCGAGACTGACGTGCTCCGACCCGGGATCGAGGAGGCGACATCATTGTCGACGACCAGTGTGATAAGGGGGTTTCTGGCTCTCACGCGGAACAAAGGCGTCCTTGCCGACTGGGACGAGCGATGGGTGGGATTCGGATTGAGATCATCGGATCTGTGGACCGATCTCGGTCATTTGAGCGGCTTCTACGACGTCCCTCCAGAATTGCGTATGGGCCATTCCCTGGCCTTTGGCCAACCATCGATGAGCGACGACAACATCGAGGCGCTCCAGCGAACGGCTGGGACCCTCGAACAAGCAGGCATCCAAATGGTCATGATGATCGAACCGGGCCATTTTCCGGGCGACGTGTCTGATTTAGATCTTTCCATCTATCTCGAGTCGATCAGGGACCTGGGCCGTGATCTGAAAGTCCCGGTGTGGGACACCTACAGCGTCGGATGGAACCCTGAATATTTCGTGGACGGGGCCCACTTCAACCGCGAAGGGACCGTTTCATTCACCTCGTACCTGGCCGACTTGATCAACGAAATGGTGGAGCGTTGAGCCGCTAAACCGCCTCGGGAGCCTGCCGATGTACCCTGACATCACTTTGGAGGCAACCGAATTGTTCGACATGCGCCGATCTGCACTCGGCGGGTTTCAGGAGCTCGAAGGCAGTTATGCCGTGGTCATGGGCGGGGCGGGCTTTCTCGGCTCTCACGTTTGCACCTGGTTGGTCTATTCTGGAGCTCAGGTCACCTGTATCGACAACCTGATCACCGGTAACGCCACCAATGTCTCCCACCTCCTGGGTGACAAGAAGTTCAGGCTCATTGACTATGACGTGACCGACTACCTCCACGTCGCCGGACAGGTCGACTACGTGCTCAACTTTGCCTCACCTGCCTCGCCGGTCGACTACTTGAAGTGGCCGATTCACACCCTAAAGGTGGGTGCCTTCGGAACCCACAAAGGTCTGGGCCTTGCCCTCGAGAAGGGGGCGGTCTTCTTCCTCGCCTCGACTTCGGAGGTCTACGGCGACCCACTGGTCAACCCCCAGCCGGAGACCTATTGGGGCAATGTCAACCCGATCGGGCCACGTGGGGTCTATGACGAGGCGAAGCGTTTCGCCGAGGCGCTGACCCTGGCCTACAACCGCGAGCACGGCGTCGACACCAGGATCGTTCGTATTTTTAATACCTATGGGCCTCGGATGCGACCCAACGATGGGCGGGCGGTGCCCGCATTTTTCAAAGCTGCGTTGGAAAACCGGCCACTCCCGGTCTTCGGCGATGGTTCACAGACACGCTCACTTTGCTATGTCGACGACGAGGTGGAGGGCATCCTCCGGCTTCTGTTGTCGTCGGAAACCGAGCCGGTCAATATCGGCAACCCAGAAGAGGTGACGATGGTCGAGTTGGCGGAGACGGTGCAGGATGTTGTCGGCAATCATCCAGGGATCGAATACCACCCACTACCGACCGACGATCCGATGGTTCGCCGCCCGGACACTGCCAAGGCGGAGAGACTCCTCGGTTGGAAGGCGCAGGTCTCGCTCCGCGAGGGTCTCGAGCGAACCCTTCCCTGGTTCAAGGAAGTGCTGGGGTACTGAGCACCCCTTCGCCGTTTGGGGGAGGGAGCTCGCAGGGCCGGACTGTGGTTCCCATCGTTGGTGGGCCAGCAGCCACAATGCTCGCCATGTCCTGGTCTGAGCTCGCCGACTGGTGGGTGTCCGAGGTCGCCGACGACCCTGCTTATGAGACAGTTATCACGCCGATGCTGCTCGACATCTTCCACCCGGTCGCCGGCTGCACCTATCTCGACCTGGGCTGCGGGGAGGGCAGGGTGATGCGAGCTGTCGCCGAGACGTCAGCTCTGGTCCACGGGGTGGAGCTCAACCGACAATTGGCACGACTCGCAGTCGGAATCGCCCCCACTGTGCTCGGTGAGCTACCCAATCTCGGATTCCTCAGGGACGACTGCTACGACGGTGCCTATTGCGTGTTGGTGATGGAGCACATCGAGGATCACCGAGGTTTGTTCCAGGAGGCCGCCCGTGTGGTGAAGATGGGAGGCAGGTTCGCCTTGGTGATGAATCATCCGGTCTGGACCGCACCGGGGTCGACTCCGATCGAGGACACCGACGGCGAGATCCTGTGGAGACCCGGCCGCTACTTCTCGAGCGGCACCAGCCAAGAGCCTGCGGGCTCGGCAACGATCGTGTTCCATCATCGAACGATCGCAGATTTGCTCAATGCAGCGTTCGGCGCTGGCTGGGTGCTCGAGGAGATGATCGAGGCCCCTCATCACGAGATCCCTACTCAGCAGGGGATTCCCCGGCTCCTGGCATGCCGATGGCGACGGTGAAGGACGGTCCCCGCGCTCCGCAGGGGGACAACCTCTGAGGGACCACCGGCCCAGCGCTCTGCAGGGGACAACACGGAAACGACCGGCCGCACCGGCGCGTTGTCCCCCCTTTCCGAAGGGGGGACCGACCGAACAAAGTGAGGTCGAGGGGGGTTGGCCCCGCCGACGGCCCTCTCGCCCGGCCTACGGCCGGACGGTCACCCCCGTTCAGCAGGGGGACAACTTCTGTGGCGGCTTTACCCTTAGGGAGTGTTCGAGAGACCGAAGCCGTCGGAAATACCTGATCAGCCGGGGGCGTACATCTTCCGTGACCGGCATGGCAAGGTGGTTTACGTTGGAAAGGCGAAGAGCCTGCGCAGCCGCGTGCCCTCCTACTTCGGGACTGGGCTCCACCCCCGTACCCAAGCCATGGTGGACAATGCCCGGACGGTCGAGTGGATCATCACCGAGTCCGAGGTGGCGGCCCTCATGCTCGAGTTCTCCCTGATCAAACGACACCGTCCCCGATTCAACGTCAAGCTCACCGACGACAAGTCCTATCCCTACCTGGCCATCTCCCGCTCCGAGGAGTGGCCTCGGGCCCGGGTGATGCGAGGGGCGAAACGCAAGGGAAACGAGTACTTCGGGCCCTACGCCCATACCTACGCCATCCGCAAGACCTTGGACCAACTGCTGCGGACGTTCCCGGTCAGGACCTGCTCCAACGCCTTCTTCGAACGGCAGAAAGCCCAGGGCAGGCCGTGCCTCCTGTTCCACATCGAGAAGTGCTCCGGTCCCTGCATCGACGCCGTCACCCCCGAGGACTACGGGGAAATGGTCGACGGTCTGGCGGCGTTCCTACGTGGCGACACCGACCGTGTGGTGGGCGATCTCCAGGACCGGATGTGGCAGGCGTCGGAACGCCAGGAGTTCGAGCTGGCTGCCCGGCACCGCGATCGCATCGAGGACGTGAGACGGGCGCTTCTCCGCCAGGAGGTGGTGGCCGAGCGACCCGAGGACTTCGATCTCGTCGCATTCCACGGCGACGACCTCGAGTCGGCGTTCCAGATCCTCCATGTTCGACGGGGACGTTTGGTCGGCCGTCTCGGAACCGTGGTCGACCGGGTCGAAGAGCTGACCGATGCCGAGCTGATGAGTCGAATCATCCGGCAGCTCTACGGCGAGGACGACCCGCCCAAACAGGTCCTGGTCTCAATCGAACCGGCCGAGAAGGAGCTGCTCAACGAGTGGCTCGAGGAGCGAAGGGGAACCGCGGTCAGTCTTCGGGTTCCCGCCCGCGGGTCGAAGCGCCGTCTCATGGAGACCACAGCCACCAATGCGGCGGAGGCTTTCGCCCGCCACCGGCTCAAGCGAAGCCAGGATCACAACGCCCGGGCCAAAGCTCTCCGCTCTCTGCAGGACGTGCTCGACCTGCCGGAGCCCCCGCTGCGGATCGAGGCCTACGACATCTCTACGCTGCAGGGGACCAACACCGTTGCCTCGATGGTGGTGCTCGAGGATGGGCTGCCCAGACGTTCGGAGTACCGCCGGTTCAAGATCCGCTCCATCGAGGGCCAGGACGACTTCGCCTCGATGGAAGAGACGGTGAGACGGCGTTTCCAGGCCTACCTCGCCGAGAAGCGGCGGTCGGTGGCCGATCAGGGCAAGTTCTCCTATCCACCCTCACTGGTGCTGATCGACGGCGGCGCCGGTCAGCTGGGACGTGCCGTCAAAGTGCTCGACGAGCTGGAACTCGACATTCCGGTGATCGGGCTCGCCAAGCGGATGGAAGAGGTCTACCTCCCTGGTCGTCCGGAGCCGATCCGGATCCCGCGGGA
>DASWKK010000039.1:0-7459 GCA_036396655.1 Acidimicrobiia bacterium | reverse complement strand
GTCGTCATCGGCCAGTGGGTGGCCCTGACCATCGGGATCGTCTCGACTCTCATACAGACTGCCGGCTCCGGTGTGTCGCTCGGCGCAATGGCGCTGTCGGCCGCATATGTGATCGGCTCCACCCTTATTCCCGAAGAGTGGTTCTGGGCGCGCTTTGGCAACGAAGCCCTCTCTCTGAGCGGTGCCGTCCTGATATTGGTGGCGCTCACGATGACCGGCGGAGCCGCCAGCCCGTATCTCCTGCTCTCGATGGGCCCACCGATATTCGCCACGATATACGGGGGTCTGCGCACTGGACTGGCTACAGGAATCCTGTCGGGGTCACTCTTGGTGATGGTGACGCTGGCCCGTGAAGGGGACCTCGTCGCCACGGCACCGGCCCTCGCGCTCTATCTCGTCTTCGTCTTGCTGGTTGGAGTCATCAGACGTCTCTTGGAGGACATCCACCAACAGGCCACCATCCTCGCCGAGGAGAAGGAGTCGGCAACACTCCGTCTCGAGCGCCTGCAAACGATTCACAGTGCGCTGGTGAAGTTGTCGGAGGACGTCTCGGCGGGGAGGCTCAACGCAATCGAAGTTGGCGCCGACACACTGGAGGCCATCCTCGAGCGTTTTCCGGGATCGGCTGGAAAGCTGGCGGTGCATGGTGAAGATGGCCTGGTGGTCCTGGCAGCACGGGGGATCCCGGACGACGACGGCTTTGTCTACAACCTCCCACTCTCGACCTCCGACTCCCAGGTGGGGATGCTCGAGTTGACCACTCCTGAGGCCATGAATTCGGGTGAGCTCGCCGAACTCGCCGCGGGTCTTCATCCGGTGAGTGTTGCCTTCGCCAACGTGCAGCTGTTACAGGACATCGTGGGGTCGGCGGTGGCCGAGGAGCGAATCCGGTTAGCTCGGGAGATGCATGATGAGATAGGCCCCTCCCTCGCCTCACTCGGCCTTGCCCTCGACATGGCAGCCATCCAGCAATCACATCAGCCCGAGGTTGCCGCCGATCTGCAGATCCTCCGATCCAACGTCACCAAGTTGGTCGAGGATGTCCGCGCATCGGTGGCCGACCTCCGAAACGACCCGGGCCCGACCCTGACCGCTCGGATCCTCCAGTCGACAGCACCAATGGAAGGCAGGCCCCCGATCGTTGTCGACATCGACGAGCGAAGACCACCCCGACCGGCACAGATTGGAGAGCTCACCTCGATCATCACAGAGGCTGCCCGCAACGCCCATCGTCACTCCGGGGCATCCAGGGTCGTCATCTCCGGACAGGTCGATCGAGCATTCGGCAGTTGCTCCGTGGTCGATGACGGGGTCGGATTCGACCCGACCCGCGAGCCGGAGGGGCACTATGGACTGATCGGCATGAGGGAGCGTGCGTCCAAGATCGGAGCTGTCCTCAAGGTCGAGTCAAAACCCGGGGTGGGGACCGCCATCACTGTTGAATGGGGGACCAGATGATTCGAATAATGATCGCAGACGACCATCAGCTCTTCGCCGAGGGCTTGAGTCAGGCACTCGACAGTCTCCCCGACACTCATGTTGTCGGCGTGGTTGGGTCCGGACCGGCCCTGGAGGCAGCACTGGCTTCCCAGCCTGCCGAGGTCTGCATCGTGGACATCGAGATGCCCGGTGGGGACGGGATCGACACGATTGCGACCCTGGGCCGTCGTTCCCGGGCCATCGTCGTGTCGATGTATGCCTCGGACGAGCAACGGGCAAGGGCCGTCGATGCGGGAGCGAGGGGTTTCTTCTCCAAAGGTGTCCCGCTCACCACTCTCGCTGCAGCTGTCCGTGCCGTCGCCGACGAGAAGAACCTCCTCGATCTGACCGATGAGGAGCGTGACGAGCTTCTCGAGACCTACCGGGAGGCGCACCTGGATCCGGGGGCTGCCTCGCTGACCGCGAGGGAACGTGAGATTCTCCGACTTCTCGCCATCGGCGTTTCGGCAACGGATGAGCTCGCGGATCGCCTCTACATATCACAGAAGACCGTCAAGAACCACCTGGCCTCTATCTTTCAGAAGCTGGCGGTGAGTGATCGGACTCAGGCCGCCATCGAAGCCATTCGCATCGGGATCGGCAGGCCCAATTGACGATGATTCGATCGACCCATCATTATTCGAACCTTGGGAACTTAGGCTGATGACTCCAGGGAAGGATTCGAGGAGATGATTCGACCATTGCTGAGAAGGATCAGAAGGAGCGACCGTGGCGCATCGATGGTCGAATACGCCCTGTTGGTGATCCTCATCGCCATCGTCGCCCTGATTGCGGTCCAGCTGGCGGGCAGCCAGCTTTCTACGACGTACTCGGAAATAGCCTCAAGTGTGGGGAATGCCTGACCGTTGTAGGAAAGGGTCCTCAGTGGCGATGGTCCCAAAGACCTATTGTCCTGAGGCCTAAAGGAGCTAACTTGCTCAATGCAGGCCCAGTACACGACCCAAGGAGGGGTTTCATGCTTGCTTTGTGGACCAAGGTAACGACTTGGATTAAGGAAGAGAAGGGCGCTTCCATGGTGGAGTACGCGCTTCTCGTGGTCTTGATTGCGATCATCGCACTGGTGGCCGTGGCGCTCGCCGGTAGCCAGGTTTCAAACACCTTCAGTGAGATCGCTTCTGGTCTCGACCAGTAAGAGTCGCTCAACAGCTAGACGAAAGAGGGACCCACTCAGGGTCCCTCTTTCTTCATGGGTCGCAGGATGACGTAATGCTCGTCGGAGTACACCGCAGCCCATCCGGCGTCCTTCAGTTCATCGACCAGTGATTCGCTGGTGGAGAGCAGAGCCTGCTTGACACCGTCACGCTCGAAGATGGGTTCCCAAGCCAGGTCCCCACGTCGGACCTGGACGAACTCCTCCATCCGTTGCCCGTAGAGCTCCGCTCGATCATCGATATACACCTTCCGATCCGGGCCCTGGGCCCAGATGAGGAACCCTCCGACACGATCGTCATGGAATGTCTTCGAGTCATCGAGGCTCTGAATCGCCGCCACAGGGAAACGGTCCGCCGGCAACTCACTCCCCTTGATGAGAAGAAAAGGGAGGACGAGCACCGCAAGGACAAACACTACTACCAGTCGTGGTCGAAGACCCGCCCTAGATCCGATCTCGAGACCACTAAGAGAGAGAGCGACGAGAGGCACCAGCGCCAGCCATGCGGGAGGGATTGCCCGCACCGAGCTCATGCCGAGGATCAAGAAAGGAACCAATAGCCACAGGTGCACGGGGCCAATCCGTCGACGGAACGCACCGATCACGATGAACACCACGCCGCCCAGCAGCGGCAGGAACACAACGTCGAGGAGCTCGGGCCGGCGCCACTCAGTGATGTATTGCAGGGCGCCCCTGTTTTCTGTGAACTCGAGCAGAAACGTGACGACACCCAGACCATGGGCGGTGAGTAGTGTGGCCAGCCCGGAGACGACGGCCTTCGGGAAAGCTCTCCACTCCCGGTTCATCAATAGGCTCAGACCTATGTAGGCCAGACCAAGCACAAAGCTGCCGTGAGCCGCCGCCCAGACCCAGAAGAGCAACGGCACGGCCCAACGGGTGGAAGACCGATCCCAAGCGAGGATGACGAGGACCATCAGCAGGTAGGAGAAAATGACGGGCCTGGGCACGAGAAAGCTGATCAGGGCAAGGACGCTGAGGACGAGCACGAACGCCGTTGCCGGCACACTCATCGAATGCTTGAAGGCGATCAGACCGATGCCGAGGAAAGTCAACGTGCTGATCAAGAGGAGCATCCAGGGCACGAAACCGAGACCGAACTTGTTCTCTGCCCACCCATAGAGAAGCTCAACCAGCCAACTTTGGGTCAGCCATTGCTCGCCTCCACGTGTGAATGAGAAGGGGTCGGCGGTCAGAACCGACCCGTGGTCGATCTGCACCGATCCCGCCCGCACGTGCCACAGAAACGAGTTGTCAGTTATGGGGCCCCAGGCATCGATGACCAGTGCCACCCACGGCACGATGAGAGCCATGTGAGCGATGGAGAATCGGCGTCCTGGCGGCTGCGACGCCGCCGATGTCATGTCGAGGCGAACGCTTCGGCGATCTGGATCGCCGCCGGCCCGAGCAACACGATGAAGAGGGAGGGGAAGATGCAGAACACCAGTGGGAAGACCAGCTTCACTGGAGCCGCGAATGCCTTCTCCTGGGCTCGCTGACGCCGCTTCACTCTCATCTCGTCGGCCTGGACGCGCAGGACCCTGGCGATGGTCACCCCAAACGCCTCCGCCTGGATCATCGCCAGGATGAACGAGCGCAGCTCATCGAGGTCGGTGCGTTCCATCAGGTGACGCATAGCGTCACGCCGGCTGACGCCAACTCTGGTCTCCTGGAGCATCCTGAAGAACTCCTCGGACAACGGCCCGGGGACTGTGGCCACGACCCGGGACAACGCAGAGTCGAAACCGAGACCGGCTTCGACCGAGATGACCAGCAGATCGAGGACGTCAGGCAGCGCCCGCAACATGGCCTGCCGACGCTCGTCGACTTTTCGGGTCAGCCAGGCATCCGGTCCGAAGAACAGCAGCGCTATAGGCAGGAAGAACAAAGCGCCACGCTGGAGGGCATCTGAACCGAAATCGAGAAGGAGATAGCCGAGGACCACACCGACGATCGCTCCCAGCAGCTTGATGACCACCAACGCGGGAGCATCGATATTGCCCGGATGACCGGCCAGGACCAGCTGGTGCTCCTTTTTCTCGAGGTACCCGATCGGCGTGAACCTCTTCAAGAACCCCGAGAGTCGAATGATGAGCGGCCCGACGGTCCTCTGGGCGAGTGGCTTGGCCAGCTCGTCCTCACGTGCGGTACCGACCGCCTGTCTGCCGTAGAGCGCCAACCGGCTGGACATCTCCTCACGCGCCTTGGATACCCCCAAACCGGCCCAAAGCACTACGAACAACACCAGGACGAATATCGCTCCTACAGCCAGGGCGATCGGGTCGGTCGTGTCGAGGTTCATACTTCGATGTCCACGATCTTCTTGAGCCACCAGATCCCTGCAACCATGAGGAGTAGGCCGACGCCGATCGAGATCCGGCCAAACGTCTCGTCCAGCAGCGGCTGGAGATAGTCGCGGTTGGTGAACCAGAGAAAGGCGGCCATGGCAAACGGCAGAGACCCCAGCACGAACGCCGAGATCCGTCCCTCAGCGGTGAGAGCCCTGATCTCTCCCTTGAGCCGGTTCCTGGCTCTCATCGTGTCCCCCACTGTTTGAAGGACCTCGGCCAGGTTTCCACCGACCTCACGCTGGATCTCGATGGCCATCACCGCCCACTCGAAGTCCTTGGACTGGGTGCGTTCGACGATCCCCTCCATCGCCCCCGTCACGGTTCGCCCGAGACGTGCCTCGGCCATTGCCCGGCCGAACTCGCGTGCGGTGGGGTCCGGTGCCTCTGAACTGACGGCCTCGATCGCCTGAAGCAACGAATAGCCGGCCCGCAACGAGGTTGAGAGCAAGGTGAGCGTGTCGGGGAGCTGCTTCTCGAATCTCCTCTTCTCGCGACCTCCGGCAAACCGAATGAGAAGGACGACCAAGAGCAGCAGCACACCGAAAGCGATCACGCCCGCCAGAGCCCCGTTGAAGATGCCGAAGAAGACGCCACCCACCGCAGCCAGGCCGACCATGGCCAGGATCGCTTCGCCTGGGGACATCGGGATGTTGGCCTGTTCCAGTGCCGAGTTGACTCCGGAAAGCAGTCCACGTCTCCGGACCTCCTCTTCCGCAGCTGCTGAAAAACGCCGCAGCAACGGGATTCGCTCCAGGAACGACACCTTCTCCAGGGTCGGGCCACCTCTGCGGCCGTACGCCTGAAGCCGCTTGGCGAACCTGCCGGGAGTCTCCTCGTCCTCACGACCAAACAGAATCACAAAGAACAGGAACAAGGTCAGCCCGGCACCCGCCGCCCCCATCAGGATGAGCATCTCGATGTCGAGGGGTGAGGTGGACTGTACAGTGATCGTGGTCAGCGGCGCCAGGGTGATGGTCGTGGTCGGGCCTGTGTTCGCGGTCGTGGTCGTGGCATACCCTGACACCGCAAAAGTCGTCGACGCCTGGAGGCCCTGATAGGCAACGGAGAACTCGACCTCACCTGGGGTCGAGATCGGGGAGATGAAGCGGGCCACGAGTGTGTTGTTGATCTCACGGCCGATCTCGCCATAGAGACTCGAGAGTTGCTCGGGATCGGGTGTGGAGAGAAACAGCCCGTTACCGGCGACGGCGACCTGCTGCACCGGGTCGGGGTTGAAATCCGGAGACTCGAGGGCCACGCCGAATACACGTATCCCTCCCTCCGCGACGGCGGCAATGGCGGCATCGACTGCGGCGGTCGAGGCAGTGTCTTCTCCGTCGGTGAGCACGATCATGTTGGGAAGGAGGTTCTCGGCCCCGGCAGCATCAAACAGCTCGGCTCCTTTCACCACGGCGTCGTTGAACGACGTCTCACCATCGGCCACGATGGAGTCGACGGCCGTCGTGAGCTGGGGCTTGTTGTTGGTGAAGCCGGAAAGGACGATCACCTCATCGGCAAAACCGATGATGGCGATGCGATCCTCAGGCCGGGCTTGGTCGATGAAGCTCTTTGCCGCGGCTTTGGCTGCGTCGATGGGAGCGCCCTCCATCGACCCCGAAGTGTCGATGACGAGAACGACGCCGACCGGAACGGTGGAGTCGCCCACCGGCTCGACCACCAGGTCGGAGACGGGCTGGCCGTTGACCGTCACGGCCACGGCAGCCGGATCGGGCACCGCTGCGAAGTTGCGGAATTCGATCACCATCTGGGTTTGACCGCCCTCGGGGTAACGCGACCCGTTGACGTCGACGATCTCGATCTCCTCACCTGCGACCTGTGCCCAGGCCGGGAGGGCGAACACCGCGAATACGGCAAGAAGGGCGAGCAGTCTCTTCAATTGGCTCTCCGAGCAAACGGCTCGGGATCAAAGAGGTCGGAGGGGAGGCGGATTCCCTGGTTCTCGAGGTCTTCTGAGAAGGTTGGCCGTATACCGGTGGCCTTCAGCCGGCCCTTGTAGCGGCCCTCCTCATCGACGCCCATGCCGTAGTCGAACAAGAAGAGGTCCTGCAGGGTGATGATCTCCCCCTCCATGCCCTCTACCTCCGTCACGTGGGAGACACGACGGGTGCCGTCTTTGAGTCGAGCGACATGGACGATCAGATCCACCGCAGACGCAATCTGCTCGCGGATGGCCCGGACAGGAAGGTCGAAGCCGGCCATGAGCACCATCGTCTCGATACGCGACAAGGTGTCACGCGGGCTGTTGGAGTGGACCGTTGTCAGCGATCCGTCATGACCCGTGTTCATGGCCTGGAGCTTGTCGAGAGCGGCGGCGTCACGAACCTCACCGACGACGATGCGATCGGGACGCATGCGCAGTGTGTTTCTCACCAGGTCGCGAATCGTCACCATGCCCTTGCCCTCGATGTTGGAGGGGCGG
>DASWKK010000038.1:0-4572 GCA_036396655.1 Acidimicrobiia bacterium | reverse complement strand
TCACCGAGCAACGACGCTCGGCCGACCCGCGTTGAGCTCGATTCGATGATCAAGGGGGCCCGTCATTGGTCGTTGCCCGCCGGTTGGGTGATGGGTCTGGAAGACTTCGGCGAGGAACCCCTTTTCAGGTAGTCGTCTCGCCGACGGCCCGCTCGAACGAATTCAGGTCAGGATTCGCTTGGGAACAGCTTGTGCAGCGCCCAGGCGACCGCTCCACCGACCAGCGGGAACACGATGTAAACCCATAGCTGCTCGAGCTCTCCCGAGACCACCGCCGGCCCGAAGGAACGAGCAGGGTTCACCGAGGTACCGCTGAATGGGATGCCCGCGATGTGGACGCCGACCAGGGTGAGAGCGATGGCGGCCGGGGCATGGTTGGCGCCACGTTGCGTCACCGAGAGGATCACCCAGACAAACACCGCGGTGAGCACGATCTCCATGAGAATGCCGGTCGAGAGCGTCTGATAACCGGTTACGGTCCCGGCCACGGTGGCCTGGCTGGAGGCGGCCATCACCACCAATGAGGCCACGCCGGCTCCGGCGAATTGGGCGATCCAATAACCAATGGCGTCCCCGAATGAGGTACGGCCGTCCAGCAACATCGCAAGGGTCACTGCTGGGTTGAAGTGTCCGCCCGAGACGTGCCCCACAGCCCAGATCCCGGCGAGAAGGGCGAGACCAAAGCCGAAGGCGATGGCGACGATCTCCGCGGCCCCGGTCGCTCCACCCACACCGAGAATCGTCATGGAACCAAGAAACACCAGGACGAAGGTTCCCAGCAACTCGGCTAGGTACTTGTTGATGACCATTCCGGCTCCTCCTCGTCGAGTCCTCACCCTTCGACCGATTCGGCTCGTCGAAGGTTTCCTAGCCCAGGCTATCCCTTGGGGTAGGTGTCGGGTGGTTTTGGCGCCCGGCGCCCGCCGTTTGGCCATCCCGGACGTTCACAGAACGGTGATACCGGCCTTGAGCAGGGCCAGACCGCCGGCATCGATGCAGTAGCGCGTCCGCGGTCCTTCGATCTCGCCGTGGATCAAACCGGCCTCACGCAGGATCCTGAGGTGCTCGGAGACGGTCGACTGGGCGAGTGGAAGCTCGGCAACAACGTCGCCGGTGATACACGTCTCCCGATCAGCGAGAAGACGCAGGATCATCAGCCGGGCTGGGTGACCGATCGCTTTGGCCAGGGTGGCCAATGTCTCGTCGTCGGGAGGTGCCACCACGACTTCGGCCTCTGGAGGAACGTGACATTCTTCGATCGACTTGGTTGGGGTGGAGTGCCTCACCGACGTCATGTCTTGGCTCCTTCGGTGGCCACGTCGAGTTGGCCCGGGTAATAGCGGCGGCGTGCCCACAAGGCGACGTAGACGAGGCCGACCAGAACCGGGACCTCGATGAGCGGGCCCACTACCCCGGCCAGTGCTTGCCCTGACGCCACCCCGAACACACCGATCGCCACCGCGATAGCCAACTCGAAATTGTTGCCCGCGGCCGTGAACGCGATAGAGGTGTTGCGGTCATAGGGCAGTCCCATCTTCATCCCGGCGACGAACGAGCCAGTCCACATGATGGCGAAGTACACCACCAACGGCACCGCGATCCGGGCAACATCCCAAGGAGCATTGGTGATCTGTTCGCCTTGCAGGGCGAACAACACGATGATGGTGAAAAGGAGGCCCCACAGAGCGAGCGGGGCGATGCGCGGCAAGAAGCGCTCCTCGTACCACTGCGTTCCTTTGGCCCGCTCGCCGAAGATCCTGGTGAGGAATCCAGCCAGCAGCGGGATTCCCAGGAAGATCAACACCGATTTGGCGATCCCCCACACGGTCACGTCGATGCCGTCTGAATCGAGACCGAGCCACCCGGGCAAGAGCTCCAGGTAGAAGTACCCGAGAAGCGAATAGGCCGCGATCTGGAACACCGAGTTGATCGCCACCAGCACCGCTGCCAACTCGCGGTTGCCACAGGCGAGATCGTTCCAGATCAGGACCATGGCGATACACCGGGCCAGGCCAACGATGATCAGGCCGGTGCGGTACTCGGGCAGGTCGGGCAGGAGCACCCAAGCAAGGGTGAACATCAAGGCCGGCCCGATCAGCCAGTTCAACAGCAGAGACATGACGAGGGAACGCCGGTCGATGACAGAGCCGATCTTCCGGTACTTCACCTTGGCGAGGACCGGGTACATCATCGCCAGCAAGCCAAGGGCGATGGGGAGGGAGACTGTGTCGATCTTGACTCGGTCCAGGACTTCGTCGAGCCCGGTGACGACACGACCGAGCACCAACCCCAGCACCATGGCGGCCACGATCCAAACCGGCAGGAAGCGATCCAACAACGACAGTCGGGCGACCACCGCGTCGGTTCGTTGGATCTCGGTCTCGAGCTGGCTCGTCATGCTTCAATCATCGTTGTTCGACGATATACGATAGCCCAGGTCAACCACGTGCTCGGTAGCAGAGGTCCGGACGCGGTTGCGAGCCCGCCTGTAAGCCGGATTCTGATATAGCCTTCCTTCCGGGGGCTATGCGTCTGCGCCAGACCTAACCATCCTTACCAGCGCTCAGAGGAGTGGATGGCCCCCGATGGCAGTGTCGTTAACATCGAGTCGTCGTTCGCGATCGTTGGGTCACAGTGAGACCAGCTTCTGATGACAATGCAGCGCGACTCCGGAGATCCGGTTATCGGAGACCTGTCTCATCGGCGCTGCTAGTGGTTGGCATCGTCCTTGTCGCCTGCGGCGGTGACAGCTCCAACGAGGCCACAACAAGCAGCGTCGACAGCCCATCGGGGGGACTCGATGTTTTCTGCGGCAGCGTCGTGCCCGTCTTACAGACCGAGCCAGAAGGTACGGATAGTCCGGCCGGCCCAATTGACGGTGTCGCCAGTCAGATGGAAACGATCGTGGAAGAGGCCGAGTCCTTGTCGGAGGAGGACCAAAACACCCTCCTCGCCCTCGTGGAGGAGGTGAACGAGAACCTCAACGCGGCTCGGCAAGGCCAGGCCGACAATGGTTGGTCAAGTGTCCAGGTGGTCAACATGGTCGCCTCGCTCTGTGGCTCGGACGACCTGATTGGCTGGACCGTGCAACCCTGAGCTCCTGTGTCACGACCGTGTCACAAGAGGTTCTGACGAGGGCTAGAAGCGTCCGAAGCCCTGGAACACCCAGGTCCGGACGCGCAGAAGGCCCCTATCGGGACCCTCTGCGACGGTTGCGAGCCCGCCTGTAAGCCGGATTCTGTCGTGGACGACCATCCATCTCGACGTATCGTTGCCGACACGCTCATGCGGCCTACCCGGGACTCGATCGACGGGCCGTCGTCGTCCCTGCTTGGCCTTGCTCCGGGTGGGGTTTGCCAAGCCGCCACAGTCACCTGCGACGCTGGTGAGCTCTTACCTCACCGTTTCACCCTTGCCTGTGCCCATAGGGCCATCGGCGGTTTGCTCTCTGTTGCACTTTCCGTCGGGTCACCCCGCCTGGGAGTTACCCAGCACCCTGCCCTTTGGAGTCCGGACTTTCCTCGATCTCTCGACCGCGGTCGCCCGGCGGGCTCGCACTCCTGATTCTACGAGGTCGAGCGCTTACGTCGACCGGCCAGCCAACCAGTCGACCCGGCGGTGACCATCGCCACCACCGCCAGCCAGATCACGGCCGGGGTCGCGGCCGGGCTTCCCCCCAGCCTGGCGACGATGATCACCACGCCGGCCAACAGCAGCCCGGTGACCGCGCCGTGGAATCGCTCGGAGTGCTTGGCCATGTGGCCCGATACCCATCCCGCCAAAGCCAAGCCGCCAACCACACCCACCAACAACCCGATGTCCGCGCCATTCTCGACTCCGAGCAGGGTCAACAGCCCGCCCACGGCTAGCGAAGTGATGGTTGCCGACAAACCCCCGGCGGCGACACCGAGACCGACGGCGACGATGTTCAGCGCGGCGAGCATGGTGTTCGATGATGGCAGAGGTGTTACCCATGTGGGGAACGCCGTTTTTGCCGATGGGGAGGCCGGGTATGGTCAAACGAGATGGATGGCAACCGGGTCGGTGGCAAGCTGGTAGTGGCAGCACATCGGCTGCCTGTCGCCTGGGATGAGGAATCCGAGGCGTGGAGCGCCAGCCCGGGTGGGCTGGTCTCCGCCCTGGCGCCCGTGCTTCGCGAGCGTGGTGGTGTCTGGGTTGGCTGGAATGGCGGCCCTGGCGGAAGATCACGGGCATTCCGAGCCGCCGGAATCCAGAACAGACCCGTGGTGCTCAGCGAAGAAGAGATCGAAGATCACTACGACGGGTTCTGCAACGGCACCATTTGGCCGCTCTATCACGACGCCATCCGCCCACTCGAGTTTCATCGCCACTGGTGGCGGCCCCACCTCGAAGTCAACGACAGATTCGCCAAAGTCGTGGCTCGCGCCGCCGGTCCCCATGACACGATCTGGATACACGATTATCAGCTGCAACTGGTCCCGGCAATGGTGCGTCGGAGAGTGCCCGAGGCGAGTATCGGCTTCTTCCTCCACATCCCCTTTCCCCCCCTTGACATCTTCGAACGACTCCCCTGGCGCGCCCAGGTGCTCG
>DASWKK010000037.1:0-24487 GCA_036396655.1 Acidimicrobiia bacterium | reverse complement strand
TCCGGGTGTCCAGGGCCACCACGGGCCCGGTCAGTGATGGTGTGGCCAGGAGTCTCAAACCGAGACGGGTCAGCCCGGTCCCGGGAAGACCGAGCAACTCGGTGACCCGGCCGGGCTGGAGATGGAGATAGCCCTCTTCTCGCCTCTCCTGATCGAGAAGAGATGCGACTGTTCCGATGCCCAAGCTGACTCCGCGGTCGGGCTCTCCATCATATCGAACATACGTTCGATAATCAAAGGGACGGGGGGGCGGACGCCAGCGAACGAAGTGAGCGCGTCGAGGGGGGACCAGACAACAGGTATCAAGTACCTGACACCGCCGTTACCGTAGGCAGCGGTGGAATATCAGGCTCTGTATCGCAAGTATCGCCCCCAGACCTTTGACGACGTCATCGGTCAGGGACATGTGACCACGACCTTGTCCCGGGAGGTCGCTGACGACAGGGTGGCCCACGCCTATCTATTCACCGGGCCCCGCGGCACCGGCAAGACCACCACGGCGCGCATCCTCGCCAAGGCGCTCAACTGTGTGAATCGGGCAGCGAACGGCTCACCCTGCAACCAGTGTGCGAGTTGCGTTGCAATCACCGAGGGGACCTCACTCGACGTTCTCGAGCTCGATGCCGCGTCGCACAACTCGGTCGACGACATACGAGACATCAAGGTGAGTGTCAGCACCGTTGCCTCATCGGCGACCTCTAAGCGAGTGTTTGTTCTCGACGAGGCACACATGTTGTCAAAGGCAGCCGGGAATGCGCTGCTGAAGACATTGGAGGAGCCCCCCTCCCACGTCCACTTCGTCCTGGCCACCACCGAGCCCTACAAGCTCCTCGATACGATCAGATCGAGAAGCCAGCGGTTCGACTTTCATCCGGTCCCGATCGAGGACCTCGCGGGTCACCTCAGCGTCATCGCCGACCGGGAGGACTACCGGTCCGACGCGCCTGCTCTCATCGCGATTGCCCGACACGCCGGCGGCTCGGTTCGTGACTCGTTGTCGTTGTTGGAGCAGGTCGCCGCCCTGGGCGCGGGTTCGGTCGACGTAGCCGGGGTCAGGCGGGCACTGGGCCTGGCCGACTCAGAAGCATTCATTCGCCTGGTCGAAGCGGTCGCCTCCCATGATGCAAAGAGCGCGTTGGAACTGGTGGCCGAACTTGCGGCTGATGGGGTCGATCTGAGGAGGTTCGTCGCCGAGTCGGTCGCCTTCTTCAGAGGCGCCTTTCTTGCCCACTACGCGCCCAACCTCGCCGAGATCGCAGACGAGTCGCCCGATGTCTACGAAGGATGGCGCAAAGCAGCCGAGATCGTCCCCGCCCCCGACGTGTTGCGGGCAGTGGATCTCCTGGGCGAGGCATTGGTCAGGTTGCGCGAGGGTCGCGAGGAGCGTCTCATGACCGAGCTGGCAATGATCAAGCTCACCAGACCGGAGACCGCCAGCGACACCGAGGCTCTCCTCTCCCGCGTGGAGCGGATCGAGAGACGTTTGGGAAAGCCAGAGCCGGTTCCTCCCGTCACCGTTTCGTCGGTCAACGAGCCGGCTCCGACCGAGCTGGTGCAGCCTGCGAGCGCGCCTGCCCTGAACGAGACCCGGCCCGAGGAACCAGAGGAGGAGACTTCGCCTGCGCTGCAGGTCGACATCTCCTTCGATCAACTGCAGAAAGTCTGGCCGGGTCTGTTCGGCTCATTGCGTGATGTTCTGGGCGCCCGACGCTGGGCCTTCTTCCGCGAGGCTGTGCCCGCTTCGGTCGATGACGGAGTGATCGTCCTCGAAGTGGCCCACGACTTCCATCTCCAGTCACTCCAAGAGGACGACGCCGTGGCCGCCATCGTCGCCACTCGTGCCAGCGACCTGCTCGGGGGACCGGTTCGGGTGAGGTTCGGGCTCAGGGCCGGCGGCGACGAGACGGATGACCAAACCATCGACATGAGCCAACTCGAGGAGCGGCCTCAAAGCGCTGAGGATCCGACATCTCTGCTGGCCGCCGAGTTGGGAGCCGAAGTCGTCGAAGAATGACGACTGGGAACCGGACCTCTTCGGCGGGGAGGAGCCGGTCCGTCGCTTTCCTGATCCAGTGTCTCCCGAAACGGGGGTGGACAACTACCGTGGAGCTTCGATGAATCGCCAACCCGACATGCGTCAGATAATGGCTCAGGCCCAGAAGATGCAGGAGCAGCTGGCCGCGGCCCAACAGGACCTGGCGGGGAAGACATTCGAGGGAACCGCCGGTGGCGGCATGGTCACCGCCGTGGTGAGCGGAGCCCAGGAGCTGGTCTCGATATCGATCTCGCCCGAGGTCATCGACCCCGATGAAGGCGAGATGCTCGAGGATCTGGTCGTCGTCGCCGTCCGGCAGGCGTTCGAAGCAGCCTCCCAAGCCGCTTCGGATCAGCTGGGAGGGCTCACCGGTGGTCTCGACCTCGGTGGTCTGCTCGGTTGATGTTCGAGGGACCGGTTCAGCGTCTCATCGACGAGGTGGCCCGTCTTCCCGGGATCGGACAGAAGACCGCGCAGCGTCTGGCCTTTCATCTTCTGAGCGTCGAAGAAGCCGATGCCCGGCGCCTCGCCACGGCGATCAACGACATGCGAGACCAGGTGAGTCTCTGTGCTCGTTGCTTCAATGTGGCCGCCGGCGAGGAGTGCGCCATCTGCCGGGACACACGTCGTGACCTCTCATTGATCTGTGTCGTCGAACGTCCCCAGGACATCGTCGTCGTGGAGCGCACCCAAGAGTTTCGGGGCCGGTATCACGTCTTGGGAGGCTCGCTTTCCCCGATCAACGGCGTCGGCCCGGGCCAGATCCGCATCGAGGAACTGCGAGGCCGTCTCGAGCCTGAGGGGATCAAGGAGCTGATTATCGCCACCAACCCGACAATCGAGGGAGACGCGACCGCGATGTACATCGCAAGGGAGTTCAAATCGCTCGGAGTCCGGGTGACTCGTCTCGCCTCGGGGCTGCCTGTGGGTGGCGATCTCGATTACGCGGACGAGCTGACACTGGGCAGGGCCCTCTCCGGCAGGATGGAGATCTAGTCGGTCTGAGCAGGCACGGCTAGCCCTCCGCAATCGGTCTGGCATCACTTCTGGCGGAAATGTCGTGGAGCGGTCCGTAACCTTGTGACCGTGCGCCCCCTTCATATCGTCTGGGATTGGAACGGGACCCTGCTCGACGACCTCGACGTCGTCGTGGAATCCGTCAACGTGGGGATAGTGGAATTCGGCCTCACCCCCATCGACAAGGATGACTACCGGGACCACTTCACCAGACCGGTCCGCGCTTTCTACGACTCGCTCTTCGGGCGCTCGATCGACGACATGGAGTGGGGGCAACTGGACAAGACATTTCATGATGAGTACTACGCCCGGGCCCATCGGGCGCCTCTGACGATGGGATCGGTGGAGGCTGTCGGCAGGGTCACGGATCTCGGTTGGTCACAGTCTTTGCTGTCGATGTCGATCCACCAGAGGCTTCTCGATGCAGTGAGTGCGCACGGTATCGCCCACCACTTCGCTCTGGTCGACGGATTGACAGTGCCTACCGGAGGCCTGAAGGCCCAGCACCTGGAGAGTCATCTCCTGTCGCTCCGGCAGGAGCCCGACGCAGTCGTGCTCATCGGAGACACTCCCGACGACGCAGTGGCGGCGAGAGATGTCGGCGCCGGAATCATCCTCTACGACGGCGGATCGCATCACCTCCCGAGGTTGAAGTCAATGAGAGCGCCGGTAGCCCGCACGCTCGGTGAGGCTCTTGATCTGGCTGTCCGTCTCGCCCACGGGGAGCCACTCGAGGCGATGGTTTGACCCGTTTGCGTCGCCTTCTCTCCATGGCCACTGCCGCGACTGCGGTCCTCGTCCTCGGGTTCGTGGTTGCTGTGGCCGCCGGCTCACTGCCCGGTAACAGCGAGAGCACGCCGCTTCTCGACCTCGAGGTGAGGACCGAGCTCGACCTCACCCCGGTCTTCGCCTGGGTCCTTCTCGCGATGGCGGTCATCGGAGCGGTCTTGATGGCATTAGGGGTTCGGCAGACCCGACCCCGACAGGAGCGAAACAGACGGAGGATCCTCGGCTCACTCATCGCCCTGGTCGTCTTCGTCGTCGTCTTCCGATGGGTCCGCCCGGCCGCGGAGATGCTCCTGGAGGAAGGGTCAGCCTTGACCGAGTCAGCCACCGATGCCCTGGGCGAGGGGCAAGCCCGCACCGCTAGTGGCTGGTTGTTCAGTCTCCTCCTCGCCGCGGTCGTGGCTGCCGCCCTTACCCGGATCGGGTTGTCGATCAACGCCGCCCCACCACCGCTCAATGCAGATGAGCCTGACGTCACTGAGGGCGTTCACGAGCCCGTGGCCGCGAAGCGGGTCATCCGCTCACCGGGCAACGATCCCCGCTCCCGGGTGCTCGAGGCCTACCAAGAGTTCGAGACAGGAGTGGAGGAGGCCGGTCAACCACGCGTCCCGACCGAGACCACCGGCCGGCATGCTCGTCGCGCCGGTGAGCTTCTCGAGCTGGATTCGGGCGTTGTTGACGCCTTGGTCACACAGCACGCGACGGCGCGTTACGGCAGCACCGAGCCGGCTCTGTCGGACGCAGAAACGGCGGAGCTGCTCTCGACGCAACTTCGGGAGAGGATCGAGGGATGATCCGCCTCCTGGCCCGAGCGGTGTTGGTTGCAGCGGTGGCGGGTGTCGCACTCACTCAACTGCAAGGCGAGCAACAGCTCCTTGCCTGGGAGCTGGTTCTGGTCGCGCTCGTCATCTGGCAGATCCGTGCCCTGCCGTCGGCCCGTTTCCTGCAGGATCGACCCCTGTTCGACTTTCCGGCTCGGGAACCCGCCCATCTTCCCCGTGTCGTCTCCACCGCGGAGCTCAGCGTTATCGATGCTCTGAGTGGCCACCTCGGCCCGGATCGCAGGCTTCAACCCGCCTTGCGTCGGATTGCTGCGCAGCGTCTACGCAGAGTCGGGGTCGACCTCGCTTCGCCGACGGCTGTCGATGCTCTCGGTGAGGAAACCTGGGCATGGCTGAACCAGGCAAGCGGTGAGGCTCCCGATGTGGAGACCCTAGAGGCCGTGGTGTCGAGACTGGAGAGGCTGTGACGATCCCCGTCCTCGAGGCAACCCAGGTCGGGGCACTTTCCACCGCGCTGCTCGACGAGGTGGAAAAGGCGGTCATGGGCAAGCGGGAAGCGCTCCAGCTGGTGTTGCTTGCCCTGCTCGCTGATGGTCATGTGCTCATCGAGGACCTGCCCGGGCTGGCCAAGACACTCCTCGCCCGGTCATTCGCGGCCGCGGCAGACCTCGATTTCAGCCGGGTTCAGTTCACCCCCGATCTGATGCCCATGGACATAACCGGTTCCTTGATGATGAGCCCGGAGACGGGTCATCCCGAGTTTCGGCCCGGGCCGGTCTTTGCCAACCTCCTGCTGGCCGACGAGATCAACCGGGCACCGGCCAAGACCCAGGCCGCATTACTGGAGGCGATGCAGGAGAGACAGGTCACCGCCGACGGGATCACCCGGCGGCTCGGACCGCCGTTCCTGGTGATCGCCACCCAGAACCCGATCGAATATGAGGGAACCTACCCCCTCCCTGAGGCTCAGATCGATCGCTTCCTGATCCGGGTACGTCTCGGATACCCGAGCCGTCAGGCGGAATGGGAGATCCTGTCGAGCCGTGCCACGCGGGGAGCCGACGAGGTAGAGCTGGATGTGGTGATCGACCGCAACACCTTGCTCGGCATGCAGAAGGTGGTCGAGCAAGTCCATGTGAGCGAATCGGTTGGGAAATACATCATCGATTTGGTGGCAGCGTCCAGGGCCTCGGGCCGGGTGAGGGTGGGTTCGTCGCCACGAGGGTCCTTGGCCCTGATGAAGCTGGCCAGAGCGAAGGCCGCTGTGGAAGGCAGGGCTTTCGTAGTTCCCGACGATGTCCAGGAGATAGCGGTCGCTGGACTCGCCCATCGCCTGATCCTTCGCCCCGAGTTCTGGGCGCAAGACCTCAGCGAAGAGCGGGTGATCGAGGAGATTCTGAGCCAAGTGCCGACGCCTCCGGCCAGCCCCACCGACTACATGCCGTGACCGGCCAACCCAGCCCCCGGCTGCGTGCCTATGTCACCGCAGGCGTGGTCGGGTTGATCGCGGCGCTGGCCGTCGGTGAGCCGTCTCCAGCCTTGATCGGCGCGGTCCTGTTGACCCTTGCCATCGTCGGTATCGTCGGTGGGGCTGCGCCGAGCTCGGAGCTATCGGTCCTCGACGTTCCCACGACCGCGGTCGAAGGGCGGCCATTCGACTTCCTTGTCTGGATCGCGGTTGAGGGGTCGATCGGCCGCGCATACGTCGATCTGGGTCTCGTTGGGTTGGACTTGGTCGACGTCGTGGGAGCGCGGAAGGTGGGACGCTCCGCCTTCTCCTTGATGTCGATAGGAGCCCTGGCCGAAGTGACGGTAAAGGTGGAGCCCGTTGGCTGGGGTCGCGCTTCGGTGGGGCCTTTGGAGCTCCACGCCGAATCGCCGCTTGGGATGTTGGATCTCCGGCTCCAAGGCTCGACCCGTCATGACATCGTGACCCTTCCCGAGGAGACAACTCTCAGAAAGTTGATGTCGCCGATCGAGACCAATCTCCATGTCGGTGATCTCATCTCGACCCATCGTGGTCCCGGCTCCGAGTTCGCCGAGTTGAGGCCGTTTCGCCACGGTGACGACCCACGGTCTGTCAATTGGCGGGTCTCTTCGAGGCACGAGGCCTTGTGGGTCAACGAGCGGCACCCGGAGAAGAATGGTGATGTCATGCTCGTCGTCGACTCTCAGGTCGAGGCCGGCACCGAGCTTCAGTCGCTGGTCGATCGTTCGGTCCGGTTGGCGGCTTCATTGGCTCGGGCCTATTCGAAACGTCACAATCGAATCGGAATCGTCACGCTCGATGGTCTATGTCGATGGGTCTACCCGGGAATGGGCGAGCACCATCGTCGGCGCGTCCTGGAGCAGCTGATGAGCGTGATGCCGGGTGAGGTGATCTGGGAGGCGGCGGAAAGGGCCGTTGTCCGGGCCGCTCGTCGACCGTCGATGGTCCTGGTCATCACCCCCCTGATGGATCCGAGCATGGCCGGGCTGATTCATGCACTGAAGCGGGCCGGTGTCGACGTTTCGGTGATCGCCCTCGACGTCGAATCGGTTCTTCCGCTCGCCGCAGGGCAGGCCCGGCTTCTGGGTCGGCGGATCTGGGCGATGGAGCGTGAGCGGCTTTGTGATCGGCTGTCTGGTGAGGGCATCCCGATCGTGTCGTGGCGGTCGATCGATCCTCCCGACGTCCCGCTCGCCCAACTCGAGACATGGAGGGGTCGTTGGCGTCGGCTCGGCTGAGTGCGCTCGCCTCGGTGGCGATTGGAGTCTGGCTCGCGGTCGCGTTGCCGGTATCACAGGGAGCGGGGATCGTGACGCTGATCGGCTTGAGCGGTGTCGCCCTTCTCGCACTGGGTCTGACCTTCGGTCTCCACGGTGGGGTGACCGCGGCTGCTGTCGCGTTCGTCACCCGCAGTGCCGTCGCTACCACCATGTCCGTCGAAGTGCAGCCGCCGCTGTGGGCTCAGGTCCTGCTGATAGTGCTCATGGTCGAGCTGGCCAGCGCCTCGTTTGCCCTACGGAGCCGCCCCGGCGACCCGATGCTCATCGTGGCCCGGGGCCTGACCACGGCCTTGGTGGCGGCAGTCCTGGCCCAGGTTCTGGTTCTCCTGGTGGAGGGCGTCGAGGCCAGGGGTACCTTGGTCAGCCTGGCCGGGGTCACCGCGGGGGTGCTGGCGGCCGGTTGGGTGACCCGAGTCTGGCATCGGTCCGGACTGAGCGGGTAACAGCTCAGTCGAGGGTCTGGGCCGAGATGTCGCTGAGGCGGGCGAGATTGTGGGTGGCGGTCATGTAGCGAATCGACCCGGTCTTCGACCTCATGATCACCGAGTGGGTGACGACGTGCTCTTCACGCCGAAACTCCACCGCCCGCAGGTAATCACCACCGGTGACTCCTGTGGCCGCAAAGAAGACATTGTCGGATCTGACGAGATCCTTGGTGGTCATGACTTGATCGAGGTCGAGGCCGGTGTCGATCGCCTCCTGCCGCTCGCCATCGTCGCGGGGCCAGAGCTTGCATTGGATCTCCCCACCCATGCAGAGCAGAGCGCCTGCAGCGATCACAGCTTCGGGAGAGCCACCAATGCCGAGAAGGACATCTGCCGCGGTTTCGTCTTGAGCCGTGGCGATGGCTCCGGCCACGTCGCCGTCCCCGATCAGCGAGATGCGCGCTCCCGCCTGGCGGACTCCGTCGATGTATTCCTGATTTCGGGCTCGGTCGAGGATGAGGACCCGAAGATCGTTGACGTCCTTACGCTTGGCCTTGGCCACCTGCCGTAGGTTGTGCTCGATCGGAGCCTCGAGATCGATGACACCCGCAGCCTCCGGCCCTACCGCGATCTTGTCCATGTAGACGAGGGAGCCGGGTGCGTACATCGACCCGCGTCCTTCGCTCAATGCGATGACTGCAATCGCACCGGGAATGCCCGAGGCGGTGAGGGTGGTCCCGTCGACCGGGTCGACGGCAACGTCGACGACGAGGCCTTTCCCGGTCCCGACCCGCTCACCGTTGAACAGCATCGGCGCCGAGTCTTTCTCGCCTTCACCGATGACGACCAGACCGTCGATGTCCAGGGTGGCGAGATGGAGCCGCATGCCGTCGACGGCAGCCTGGTCGGCTGCTTCCTTGTCTCCGCGTCCCAGCCACCGGGCCGCTCCCATCGCAGCGGTCTCGGTGACGCGAACCATCTCGAGACCGAGATTCCTCTCGACAGGCTCGGACATCAGCCCTCCACCCTCACGACGATCGCATCTCCCTGGCCACCTCCGCCGCAAAGTGTGGCTGCTCCGATGCCACCGCCGCGAGCCTGCAGCGCGTTGATGAGCGTGACTACGAGACGGGCCCCGCTTGCTCCCAGCGGATGCCCGAGAGCTACGGCCCCTCCGTTGACATTGACCTTCGACTCGGAGATGCCGAGCAGTCTCGCCGACCAGAGCGCAACCGCGGCGAATGCTTCGTTGATCTCGACCAGGTCGAGGTCGTCTGAGCTGAGACCTGCCCTCTTCAGGGCAACTCCCAATGCCTCGGCTGGTCGCTCGTGGAGTGTGGCGTCGGGACCACCGATCTGACCGTAGGCGAGTATCTCGGCGAGGATCGGTGCGTCGGAGGCCTCGGCAGCTTCACGGTCGGCAACCACGACTGCCGCCGCTCCGTCGGAGATCTGCGAGGCGTTGCCCGCGGTGATCGTTCCTCCGGAGACAAAAGCCGGCGCCAGCTTGCCCAGGGATTCGGGGGTCGAACCGATACGGATACCCTCGTCACGGTCGATCGTCGTTGCGTCCCCCATTCCGGGCGCGACGAGCACAGGTGTGATCTCACCGGCGAAAGTGCCGTTATCCGTAGCCTCGGCAGCACGGAGATGGCTTCTGGCCGCCCAATCGTCCTGCTCGCTCCGTCCGATACCGAGACGCTGGTTCTTGTGATCGGACGACTCACCCATAGTGCAGTGGTCGAAGGCACAGAACAGGCCATCGTGCTGCATGACGTCGACCATCTCGGCGTTGCCGATCCGGACGCCCCATCGCAATTCTCGCACCACGTGGGGCGCATTCGACATGCTCTCCATCCCGCCGGCGATGGCGAACTTGGTGTCACCGGCGCGTATCCCTCTTTCGGCGAGGCCGATCGCAGACATTCCCGAGAGACACACCTTGTTGATCGTCACCGAGGGGATGGTCATCCTGAGACCGCCCCTGACCGCGGCCTGCCGGGCCGTGATCTGACCTTCCCCCGCCTGGAGGACGTGACCGAACAGCACCTCATCGATCGACGCCGGATCCACTCGGCTCCGCTCGACAGCGGCCGCTATCGCCGCGCCTCCCAGTTCGACCGCTCTCAGCGGGGCCAGACTGCCGTGGTACTTCCCGATCGGTGTTCGGGCGATTCCGGTGATGACGGGGTTGAGCATGGTGAGAAGAACACCTCCTGACGGCGAATCCTACCGGCCGAGGGTGACACCACCCCATGGACGCAATAGCCTCTGCGGGTGAAGCTGCTCAATCTGGATCACGTGGCAATAGCCGTGAATGATCTCGACGACGCCCTCGCCGGCTATCGAGAGCGTTATCGCGTCGAGCCTCTGTATCGGGAGACAGTCGAAAGCCAGGGGGTCGAGGAGGCGATGATCCCGGTCGGTGGGTCGTTCGTCCAGCTTCTGGAGCCTCTGGGGCCCGATACCCCGGTCGGCCGTTTCCTCGACAAAAACGGGGAAGGTCTCCATCACGTTGCCTTCGCCGTGGCATCGATAGACGATGCTCTCGACCACCTCAAAGAAGAGGGTGCCCGTCTCGTCGACGAGACCGCCCGCCACGGGGGCCGGGGCACCCGCATCGCCTTTGTCCATCCCGGGGATCTCGCCGGCACCTTGATCGAGCTGGTGGAGTTGCCCGATGTCTGAGGGGATGGAGATAAGGGGAGGTGCGAGCGAGTTCGAAGCCGCGGTGATCGCGGTGGTGCTCGACCGGATCGCCCAAGAAGAGCAGGCCGCCTTGAAGGCACCCACTCATGACGCGTCTCTGCCGGCGTGGATGCGGGCCGGCGAGCCCGAACAGCCCAACTTTCCGCTGGGAATCATCCGCCCGGTCTGAGCAGGCCCCCCATTTCGCATCCGACCTGAGTGCTCTAGCTCCTCCCACGGAGCTCGGTGAGCTCGGGCGCCCGCAGCAGGAGGGAGACCCCAAGGAAAGCCGCCACCGTCGTCAGGGCACCCACCAAAGCAGCTATCAGACCTCCGACGATCGATAGGTCCGTTTCCCCGAACATCGCCTGCACCAGGGGATAGGCGATCAACGCGGCTATCGCGGCGGCGATCAGACCCCTGAGCAATGATGGGATCAGAAGGCGAACCGGGGCCCAACCCGAGTCGAAGCCCCAGGCCACCAGAAGGCCCAGGGCATAGGCAGTCATCACCAGGGTCGAAGCCAGTGCGAAGCCTTCCACTCCCAACGCCGTGTGGAGACCCAGCCAGACGGGGATGGCGGCGAAGGTGCCCGCGGTACCGATGAGGACCACGGTCCACATCTTTCGCTTGGCATAGAAATGACGGGAGAGGATCTGATGCAAGCCCCAAGCCGGTATCGAGAAGGCGTAGAGGATCAGGAGGCTGGCGACCAGCTCGGTGTCCTGTTCGGTGAACTTCCCGTACTGATAGATGAGCCGTACCAGGGGGCGGGCCAGGACTACCACCGCCGCGGTCGCGGCCGCCGCCACGAACAAAGTGTTGCGCGCCGCCCGTCCCGTGGTCCGAGCCAGCTCGTCGTCATCGCCACCAGCCGCGAGCCGGGCGAGGAAAGGAAAGGCGGCTACTCCCGCTGCCTGGGCGATGACCCCCACCGGGACCATGTTGAGCTGGCGGGCGAAGGTGAGTGCGGAGACGGCACCCTCTTCCACCTGTCCAAACAACCTGACGAATTGCTCGTCGAGCACCGCCACCGACTGGCCCAGCATCAGTGGCAACGCCAGCAACAGGTAATCCTTGACCGCCGACTCTCCGCGTGTCACCTTGGTGAGCCAGGTTTCGGTTCTCTTCGCCCCAAACCACTGCAACCCGAAGTTGCCCAACGCGGAGCCCGCCACCGCCCCCCATAGGAAGCTCTCCGGCGACGCCTCACCCATGGCCGCTCCGATCAAACCACCGGCGATGATCCCTAGGTTGTAGATGAGGGGGGCGAGAGCCGGGAGCAGGAATCTGCGGTGGGTGTACTGCACCGCCATGAGCAGCGCGCCCATGACCAGGAATACCTGGGCGGGGAGCACCAGGCGGGTCAGGGCTACCAGCCTGTCGTGGTCGACCGCGTCGGGAAAGAGGAGCGAGACCAGGGGATCGGTAACCAACCACATGAGGGCGGTGAGGGCGAGGATCCCCCAGCCCACGAAGCGGAACACCGAGGTGAACGCCTGACTGGCCTTCTCTGTCTGACCTCGTTCCAGATGTCGGCTCAGGATCGGGATCAGGGTGATGCTGAGATAGGCGCCGGCGAGTAGGTAGTTGAGGAAGTCGGGGATGGCGAAGGCCTGCCGGTAGAGATCGCCCTCGGGCTCGACCCCGATCAGGGAGGCGAGCAACGCCTCTCTTCCCAACCCAAGGATCCGGGAGAGGAGGACGCTCGCCGAGACGACCGCCGCAGCAGCCCCCATGCGAAGCGGGCGGCTCACGGCCGCCCCGCATGTGCCCGAAGTAGATTTACCGCAGAGTCCGGCACTTCGAGGTCGCCATAGCCGGTGCCCAGCGCCAGTCCCGGCTTGTAGGACCCGTGATAGTCGCTGCCACCGCTGGCCACCAGGCCAAAGCGCCGAGCGAGGTCGGCATAGCCCTCGCGTTCATGTCGGCGGTATCCGGCGCAGAAGGCTTCCAGGCCGACCAGACCGGCCGAGCGGAGACGGGTCAGCAGTCGAGCCATCTCGTCGGCGCGGTTGATACCGAGCGTGTGAGGGTGGGCGAGGATCGGGACCCCACCGGAGGCGACCGCCAGTGAGATCGCCTCCTCGGGCGTCATCCGCGGCCTCCCCGAGTATGCCGGCTTGCCTGCGCTCAGCCAGAGGTCGAAGGCCTCGGCGACCGATGAGACATAGCCCTTTTGCATCATCACAGCGGCGATGTGTGGTCTCCCCACACTTCCTCCACCCCCCTCCTCGGCCAACTCCTCGAGGGTGAGGGGCAGCCCCAACCCGACAAGAAGGTCGACGATGGCGGCGTTGCGTTGGCTTCGACCCGCCTGAAGCGAGACCAATCGATCCTGAAGCGGGCCTTCTCCCGGCTCCAGCCACAGCACGACAAGGTGCATCCCACCTTGGTAGTCGAGCGATAGCTCAGTTCCCGGGATCAACTCGATGTCAGCAGGCTCTGCGGCCGCCCGCGCCTCCGGGATGCCTTCCTGCGTGTCGTGGTCGGTGAGCGCCAGACGGCGCAGGCCGATTGACACCGCCATGTCGACGAGTGCTGACGGTGTCTCCGATCCGTCGGAGGCGGTCGAATGGGTGTGGAGGTCGACAACCATGAGGTCTCTAGTGTCCTGTCCGGTGGATTCGCTTGCTATTTCGGCGAGCAATTGTCGTTCCTGGCAAGGACGCAGGACGCAGGCGCACTGGGCCGTTCGTCAAGGACGAGGACGCTGCCAGGGGGGACAAGGGCCGTTGAAATACAAGCACGATCTGCCGGACAGGGCACTAGCCCCCGATGATGCCGTGCCGGGCTGTCAAGAACCGGTTACTTCGACCGTGACAGTCTCGATGTAGACGGTTTCCAGGGGCAGACTGTTCTCCCGCGACCCGGGTCGGCGGGCCGTGTCCACTTCGGCTATCAGCTCGAGTGTTTCGTCACCGGAGACGATGTTGCCCAACAGGTTGAACTGTGGGTTGAGGGCTGAGGCCGACTCTCCGAGGACGATGAAGAACTGGCTTCCCGTTGTCCCCTTGCCCACATTGTCCATCACCACGGCCCCCGGGCCATAGACGAAGTCCGCGGGTGGGTACTCGTCGGCGACCCGGTACCCCGGACCGCCGATCCCGGTTGCTTCCGGGTCACCGGCAAAAACCCGGAATCCCTCGGCTATCCGGTAGAAGACCTGACCGTCGAAGAAACCCTGGCGGGCTAGGAAGACGAACGAGTTGACCGTTGCTGGATAACCCTCGGGGTCGAGCTCTATCACGATCTCACCACACGAGGTTTCGACGGTGGCTACGACCGACGCCCCGGGCGTGACATCGGGCTGCGGCTCCGGCCCGTCGAACCGAAGAACGGGCTCGGGATCCGGCTGATCTGCACCGCAGGCCGTTGGCTGATTTCGGAACCCCTCGTAGCTTCCGGGGAGTTGACCCTCGTCACCCCCGAAGATGGCGCCTGCGGCGAAGATCCCCACGACGACCAGTCCGAAGATCACAGCCGTGCCCAGCCGACGCCCCAGTTCCTTGCGGGCTTCCTGCTTCTTCTCGGCCTGTCTTCTGGCGGCGCGCTGCTCTTTCTGGCGCCTGCGTCGGTCGGTCATGGCGCAGCGACTTTAGGCGCCGACGGTCGCCAACCTCCGACCGGTGTTTCGGTTCTGCGCCAAAACGTTCCAAACTGTGCCGAGCATGTCAATCGTGGTCCAGAAGTTCGGTGGGACGTCTTTGGCAGATTCGGCGCGCATCAAGGCAGTTGCCGACCGGGTGGAGTCGACCCGTCGCGACGGGCACGATGTCGTGGTAGTGGTCTCCGCCATGGGTGAGACCACCGACCAGCTGGTGTCTCTGGCCGCCGAGCTGAGCGACGACCCCTCCCCCCGGGAGATGGACATGTTGCTCAGCGCCGGGGAGAGGATCTCGATGGCGCTGCTGGCTATCACGCTCAACTCGCGCGGGATACCTGCGGTCAGCTACACCGGCTCGCAGGCCGGCATCCTCACCGACGCCTCTCATGGGTCGGCCAAGATCCTCGACATAAGGGGCACCCGGGTCAGGGACAGCCTGGCCGACGGCCGGGTCGTCATTGTTGCCGGCTTCCAGGGTGTCGACCCGGAGTCGAAGGAAGTGACCACTCTCGGCCGGGGCGGCTCCGATGCCACCGCAGTGGCGCTGGCGGCAGCACTGGGAGCCGACACGGTCGAGATCTACACCGACGTCGACGGCGTGTTCACCGCCGACCCCAGGATCGTTCCCCAAGCCACCAAGCTGGACGAAGTCCCATTCGACGAGATGCTGGAATTGTCCGCCGGGGGCGCCCGCGTCCTCATGTCACGGGCGGTGGAGTTCGGGCGCCGCTTCGAGATACCGATCCATGTTCGATCGTCGTTTCATGACGGCGAGGGCACCTGGGTGCGTGAGTCCGCAATGGAACAGGCGATCGTCAGCGGCATCGCCCATGATCGGTCAGAGGCGAAACTGACGGTGAACCGGGTTCCCGACCGCCCGGGGGTAGCGGCATCGCTGTTCGGGTCATTGGCCGCGGCCAATGTCAACGTGGACATGATCGTCCAGAACGTCTCCCACGATGGGACCACCGACATCAGCTTCACGGTGCCTCGCATCCATGTTGTCGATGGTGAGCGAATCGCCAAGCAGGTGGCAGGCGAGATCGGCGCCGAGTCGGTTGACGTCGACCCGGACATCGCCAAGGTGTCACTGGTCGGGGCCGGGATGAAGAGCCACCCTGGCGTGGCCGCCAGGGTGTTCAAGGCGCTCTCCGAGGCCGGTATAAACATCGAGATGATCTCCACCTCGACCATCCGCATCTCCTGTGTGATCAGGGCAGGCCAGGTCGAGCAGGCAGTGCAGGCTCTCCACTCCGAGTTCCAGCCGCCCACAGTCTCCGAGGAGGTAGGGGCGTGAGTGACCGGGCCGTGGCCATCGTTGGTGCTACCGGCGCGGTCGGGCTCACCATGCGGGCCGTCCTCGAAGAGAGCGACTTTCCGCTTGGGTCACTGCGGCTGCTGGCGTCGGAGCGCTCGGCGGGCACTGTGGTCGATACCAGTTGGGGTGAAGTCGAGGTGGAGGACCTCGCCACCGCCGACCCGGCCGGGATCGACATTGCGCTTTTCTCTGCCGGTGGTGATCGCTCCCGCGCCCATGCTCCTCGGTTTGCGCAAGCCGGTGCCGTGGTGATCGACAACTCGTCGGCCTTTCGGATGGATCCCGATGTGCCGCTGGTCGTAGCCGGGGTCAACGACTCCAGGGCCAGGGCCCACCGGGGGATCATCGCCAACCCGAACTGCACCACGATGACGCTGATGATGGCCGCCGGGCCTCTCCACAAGGCCGCCGGTCTGCGCAACATGGTGGCGACGTCGTATCAATCGGTCTCGGGCTCGGGGCATCAGGGGGTGGTCGAACTGATCGAGCAGACCGACCGTTTGCGACCCGACCTCGATTCGTTGATGACCGGTGGCTGGGTCGATCCCGCTCCCAGGTTGTACGCCCGACCGATCGGGTTCAACGTCCTGCCCTACGCCGGCTCGGAGGCCGAGCAGGGATACACCGATGAGGAGTGGAAGCTGGTCAACGAGTCGAGAAAGATTCTCGAAATACCCGATCTGGCGGTCGAGCCGACATGTGTTCGGGTCCCGGTGTTGGTAGGCCACGGTGTCGCCGCCACACTTCGCTTTCAACGTCCGCTGGACGTCGAGGAGGCCCGCGAGATCCTGGCTTCGGCCCAGGGTGTCCAGGTATGGGAGGACCGGGTGCCCACTCCGCTCGACTCCGCAGGGATCGACGATGTGCTCGTGGGTCGGATCCGCCCCACTCTGGGTGAGCCGGGTGGGATCAACCTCTGGGTGGTGGGCGACAACCTGCGCAAGGGAGCTGCCCTGAATGCGGTGCAGATAGCCGAGCTGTTGGTCGACTGACCCGTCCTTCGGTTGCACTTGGTCTATGAGTGGGCGCGCCTAGTTGTCTGGGGAGCGCAGCAGTGCGGACATTTTGCGTCGGAGCTGCGGTGGAGCATTGCGAAGCCCGAGATCCAGGGCGAATTGGGCATCGTCGGTGACGTCGAGGATGATCTCCTCGCCCTCGGCCCTGATGTGGAATCCGTCCAGATGTGGTGACACCCGTATCTGGTCCCGTTGCCAGTCAGCGACCTCGACATCCCCGGACCTCATGGTGAATCGATCGTCCGTGAGATCGATCAACACATGGATCGGCTCGTCGTCGGTCCAGCTCAGCCGGAGCTGTGCGTCGTAGGCAGCCATTTTCCTCCCCTTTGCAGGCGCAATGCCGGCTACCCCAAAGGTTATAGCTAGTCACATGGTGCATAAGGGGGTTTGTCGGTTGACGCGAATGGGCTAGACCCGTGGCAACGCCTACCATCTCGCTCAATCGGGACGTGGCGCAGCTTGGTAGCGCGCAGCGTTCGGGACGCTGAGGTCGTGGGTTCAAGTCCCACCGTCCCGACCACAAAAACCTGAGGTGCTGTTCAGAGGCTTGCCGCAAGGCCTCCGACTAGCACCTTGGTCGTTTCATCGAACATTTATCGAACATCCAGATGTGGGGCCAGCTCGCTGGGCACTGTCGCGTTCACCAAGAGCGCCCAGAATCATGAGTTGTGTCTAGGGGAATCCCTGTTCGAGCAACTGGTGTATCTCAGGCCGGGGGCAGCCCTGAGTGGCTTGCCAGACCTGTCCGCAAGAGCGGTCTTGCCGAGATCGGTGGCGCCGCTGAACAGGATCAAGCGATCACCCACTGGGTCGTAGAAGAACGACATGAGCTGCCCGAGCCAATTGAAGTGTCCCATCGTCATGGTCCTTGGCGTCAGTCGCTCACGGTGATCGGGCCGGCAGCCCATATGTCTCCAGGGGCACCGCTCTCCTCGATATGGATGCAGGCCAGTGCGTAGGTTCCAGGTCCAGCATCGATGTCGAGGTCTGCGATGGCGTCAACCTCTGCCGATGCCTGGCCTACGAGGGACGCGAACGAGTTCGGGGGTCCTTGGTGAGGCTCTCCCGCTCGGTTACGTCTGCGCTCCTCGTCGATGTGAGCTACGAACTCGTCGTATCCGTGCCCTTCATCCAGCAGGAATGCATCGAGGTTGAACCGGCCCGTGTTCTTCTGTCTCAGCCGGAAGGTCAAGTCACCCACCGGGATCTCCGACGGACCGGCGTACTCACACCCGGCCGAGGTGAGAGTCACACCGCCGACGACGACGCCACCGAGCGGAGACCAGGTGTTGGCGGACGGGTCGTACAGCCAGGTGTCGTCATGGAAAAGGGGGTCGCGGCGGGGTGCACCGCCGAAGAACACGACCTTTTGCGTCGCAGCGTCATAGGCCATCGAATGCCAGGAGCGGAGACCAGGAGAGAATTCTGGTGCCATCTCGGTCCAGGTGTTGGTGTTGTAGTCGTAGGCCCAGGTGTCGTCGTGTCCGACGTTGTCGCCCCCGCCGTAGAGGATTATGCGATCGGTCCTCGGGACGTAGGCCATGGAGTGGTTGTCACGTGGCTCGGGCCCCTCAGGGGGAGTCATCTCGGTCCAGGCGTTGGTGTTGTAGTCGTAGGCCCAGGTGTCGTCGAGCTCGCCGGTGCCGTACCCGCCGAAGAGGATGATCCGATCCGACTCGGAGTCGTACGCCATCGCAAACAGGTCCCGGCCCGGGGGACTGGTCGCGGGCCTCATCTCCTGCCAGGTGTTGCTGTTGAAGTCGTATGCCCAGATGTCACCCGGCTCATCGAAAGTGATGATTCGATCGGATTCGGCGTCATAGGACAATTTCGCGAGGGAATCCGGGCCCTCGTCGAACTCCAACTGGCTCCACTCGGCTGAGGTTGGGTCGAACGCCCAGACCTCTCGCACCTCCGTCCACCCTTCCAACGTTCCGCCGATGAGGATGACGCGCTCCGACTCGGCGTCGTATGCGGCTCCTTCGCCCCAGGGTGGCGACGGGCAGCGAGTCAAGTTGGTCCAGCTGGCCTGTGAAAGTGTCCAGGTGTCGGTGAGCACCTCGCCTCCCAGCGGAGGTGGAGCGGTCTCTCCGCCGAAGAGCAGGACACCTCCCTCTGCTCCCAGCGTCACCATGGGGGCGAAACCTCGCGCTGGAGGTGTTGTCCCGGCTACGAGCTCCTCACACGAGGGCACAGAGGTGGTCGGTGCCACCGTGGTCGCCGTTTCCACAGTCGTGGTGGTTTCGACGGTCGCCGTAGTCACCGGCTCGGCGGTTGCTGTCGGAGGTGGTTCCGTCTGCTGCGCTCCCGTACACGCAGTGAGAATCACGGTGAAGCCGGACAGCCAAAAGATAGCGGGTTTGCGGATTCTCATCTCTGCCTCCTCGTCACAAGATGGGGCATCCAGGCGTCGCCCTGTGGCGGCGCTTGGTTCACCCGAACCCTCCAATCCAGTAACTCCCTTCGGCGAGGGCGATGGCGTGGTCACCATCGATCGAGCAACCCCAGTTAGCACCATCGGGTGGGTCGAAGAGCGGGGCCAGTTGCAATGAGTCCCATGACCTCAGATCCCTGGAGATGTACACATGACAGGAGGTGTCATCACCCTCGACGACCATCATCCAACCAAAGCTCACCCTCGTCGGCCCGGCCGCCACTCCGCCCTCGATCTCCACCCCGACCCCGTCCCAGACTGCTCCGTCGGTGGAGACGAACAGCCGGGCACCGGAGTCGTCTTCGAGACGGAGGGACACGGAGTCTTCGTCTCCCTGTACGTCCAAATCCCGGGCGAAGCCATCCAAATCGAACGACAATCCAGTCTCGGTCCAGTTGGCGCCGTCGATCGACCGCCAAATGCGGATGATCGAGCTTCGATTCTGCTCTTCCCAATCCGGCCGCACCGAGGCGACCAGGACGAATTGGTCACCAAACGCAGTCCCATCGACGTAGTCGACGGCTCGACCTGACCAAGGTGGCTCCACCCATCCTGAAGTCTCACCGTTGTCGACGAAGAGACCCCAAATCTCAGGCTCCCAACGGCCGGAGGCGACTCTGGAACCCTCCCCGACCAGTTGCTGTGCTGAGATAGAGGCGTCGGGCGGAACCAACCTGAGCGCGAGCTCACCCGTGTCGCGGCGGCGAAACTCGACGGCTCCCGCCACTAAATCCACGTCGAGGACGTGGCCGCCGTCAAACTCGATCGCCCGTTCCCCTTCGATCCACCCCGGAAGGCCCGAGGGAAGGCGTGAGCCCAGAGTCTCCCAATCGAAGGTGCCACCGATTGATGCCGTCGAGACCGCAACCTGGCCGACCACGGCAGAGCCAGAAGTGTCGTGCTCGTGCCAATCGACTTCTGGCAACCCCGGATTGGGAAAAGCAGGGGTTTCGAAGGTTGCCGGCCGAAAGGATGGGTTGAAGAGCGCCTCCATGTCGGCGAGTTCTCCGTCGTACCGCAGCGTGGTCCAGGTTCCCAACGATGTCTCCACGGTTCGGACCTCCGCAGGTTCGAGACCATCTACTTCCATCGTTGTTGGGTCGGACGGAACTGTGGGCAGCGTCGACGCTGCTGTGATGTCTGTAGCTAGTTCTCCCTCTTGTGTGGTGACGCTGGTGCTCGGAACCGTGGGAGGGCGCACCGGCTGGTCCACAACCGGGGAACCTTGTTGACTGGAGGCGAGGTATGTCAGCACGCCCAGCAGGACCACCAGCACCGCAACTGCGATCGCGACCAGAGGCCCGTTCCACCGCCGACGCGGTTGGCTGTCTCGAGACACGAGTCTTTCCATCAGCTCCTCAGGGCTCACGTCCGGGTAGCGCTCGTCGAGCCGCGTGGCGTATTCCCGAATCTGCGTGGTGAGATCAGACATTCGCATCCACCTTCAGGTCGTGGCGCAGCTTGGTCATGCCTCGTTTGACGTGGGTTTGGACGGTTCCAGTGGCCAGGTCGAGATGTCGAGCCACTTCCCGATAGGTCCATCCGAACCCATGGATGAGAAGGATGGCCACTCGCTGGTTCTCCCCGAGACGAGCCAGCGCCCCGGCCAATGCAGGCTCCACCCATGGTTCCTCTCCGCCGGCGATTTCAGGATCGGTGAAGAGGACCTTCCGCCGTAGTGTGGAGATGCCCCGGTTGCGGCCTACCTTGTACAGATAGCCAGCGGGGTTCTCCATGTTCTGGAGTCGCGGCCAATTCTCCCATGCCCAGGCCAGTGCTTCGCAGGTGGCTTCCCGGCCGGCCTCGCCGCCGAGGGCGGCGATGAGCGACTGTTTAAGCCGAGGGCCTACGCGCCGAACGAATCCGGTGAAGGATTCGGACGTCTCGTCATCCGGCATCAAGCCTCCAGAACAGCTACGAAACTACAGACGCTCCTGAAGGCCCCCTTGTAAGACCGGATTTCTCCAGATCATGCGATCCCATCGACCGACCCCCAACGGTTCACAGCGCATAACCCAGATCCCGAGTGTTATCGCCCATATCGGAAACCGACCGAATCAAGACACTTCGTCGGACTGGCTTTGAGGGCAGGCGGTCGCCGTCCCCGAAGTCCGGACATCCATGCGCGACCGATTCCGTTTCTCGCTATTACGTATTACGATATTGTGATGTGGAGATCCACCGGCCGGCTCGCAGGCACGGAATCCTCGACGCCGCCATCCTCCACGCCCTCGACCATGCCTTCACCGTCATCGACCTCGAACCCGACGCCGACCCACCGAAGGTCCTCGCCATCGGACCCGACCACGCCGGCAATCTGCTGGAGATCATCTGGCTCGAACTCGCCGCCGACGTCAACCTCGTGATCCACGCCATGCCTCTCCGTCCGACCTTCTACCACCTGCTCCCACAGACCAGGGAGGACATGCCATGACCGAACCGAAGACCCATCGCACCCGCGGCGGCCGCACCCTCACCGACGAAGAGATCGACGCCCTCGCCACCGAGGTCGCCGAAACCGACTATGACGCCGAGGTCCTCAAGACTCGGCGTCGGGGTCGACCCTCGATGGGATCAGGCCCGGCCGACGTCGTGCCGGTCCGCATCGACCCCGAGCTGCGGGCCGCGATCGAGGCCCGCGCCGAGGCCGAGCACACCACGACCAGCGAGATCATCCGCCAAGCAATCCGCCGATTCCTCGAGATCGCCTGACCGAGTGACAGTCCCTTCGGCGCGCCACGCGTCGCATTCAGGCCTCAGGCCGGCACCTCGGTCGTTTCATCCCGCGTCCATGCGCTCGACATCGCCGGCTCATGGACTTGTTCCAGCGCTTATGAGGTCAAACGGCGGTAGGTGACCATGGCGAAGGTGTAGGCGACGATGAGGATGCCGACACACCAGGCGAGGGCGATCCAGATGTCGGTGCCGACCGGCTGCTGTGTGAACAGGTTGCGGAGCGCGTTGACGATCGACGTCACCGGCTGGTTCTCGGCGAACGCGCGCACCGGGCCGGACATGGTGTCGGTGGGCACGAATGCCGAGCTGATGAACGGCAGGAAGATGAGCGGGTAGGAGAATGCACCGGCACCGTCTGCGGTCTTCGCGGTCAGGCCGGGGATGACGGCCATCCATGTCAACGCCAGGGTGAACAGGATCAGGATCCCGGCGACAGCGAGCCACGTCAGCACGCCCGCCGGTGAGCGGAAGCCCATGAGGACGGCGACGAGCACGACGACCACGAGCGAGACGAGATTGGCCACGAGCGAGGTCAGCACATGCGCCCACAGCACCGACGACCGTGCGATCGGCATCGACTGGAATCGCTCGAAAATGCCGCTCTTCATATCCAGGAATAGCCGGAATGCGGTGTAGGAGATGCCCGAGGCAATGGTGATGATCAGAATGCCCGGCAGCAGGTAGTTCACATACGAATCCGACCCTGAGTTGATGGCGCCGCCGAACACGTAGACGAACAGCAGCATCATGGCGATCGGTGTGACCGCGGTGGTGATGATGGTGTCCAGGCTGCGGGTGATGTGGCGCAGGGAACGTCCTGTGAGGGCGGTGGTGTCATCGAAGAAGTGCGTGGTCATCATTGTTCCTTACTCGTCCATACCGACGCTGCGGTCGTTGCCAGCGTCGCTGTCCTTGCCGTTGTCACCGACGATGGCGAGGAAGACGTCCTCGAGGGTCGGCTGCTTCTCGACGTATTCGACCTTGGCGGGTGGGAGCAGTTGCTTGAGCTCGGTGAGGGTGCCGTTCACAATGATCCGACCCTCGTGGAGGATCGCGATCCTGTCGGCGAGTTGTTCGGCCTCGTCGAGATACTGCGTTGTGAGCAGCACCGTCGTGCCGTGCCCGGCGAGTTCCTTGACCGCCTGCCACACCTCGATGCGCCCTTGCGGGTCGAGTCCGGTCGTCGGCTCATCGAGGAAGATGACTTGCGGATTGCCGATGAGGCTCATCGCGATGTCGAGGCGGCGGCGCATGCCACCCGAATACGTCGCGACCCTCCGCGCGCCCGCGTCGGTCAGCACGAAGCGCCCGAGCAGGTCATCCGCGATCGTGCCCGGGTCCTCGAGGTGCCGCAACCGGGCGACCAGCACGAGGTTCTCCCGCCCGCTGAGGATTTCGTCGACGGCCGCGAACTGTCCGGTGAGGCTGATGGACTCCCGCACGTCGCCAGCCTGTGTAGCGACATCGAAACCGTTGACGCTGGCAGTCCCCGCGTCGGCCCGGAGCAGCGTGGACAGGATCTTCACGATCGTGGTCTTGCCCGCCCCGTTCGAGCCGAGCAGGGCGAAGATGCTGCCCGGCCCCACGTCGAAGTCCACGCCGCGCAACGCCTGCAGCTCCTTGTACGACTTCTCCATGCCCTGCACCTGGATCGCAGGTCCCTTGTCAACATCCATAACCATTTCGCATACCTCTGGTTTTCAAATACTTATGGTATTCAAAGTCTAAGGGTATGTCAAGTGCTAACCTGGGTGGCATGGCAGAGGGCCTCCCACCGGTCCCACTCACCCGGGCCGAGCAGCAATCCCGCACCCGGGCCGCCCTGGTCGCGTCAGCGCGCCGGGTCTTCGCCCGTGATGGGTTCCACGGCGCCAACCTGACGGCCATCGCTCGTGAGGCTGGTCTCACCAAGGGGGCCGTCTACTCGAACTTCGACAACAAGGCCGACATCTTCCTCGCGGTCCTGGATGACGATCTGGCCTACTTCGAACCCGAGACATGGGACCCGTTGGCGAAGTACGCCTCCGTTCCCAGCCTGTATGGCCAGAGTGTGCGTTTGCCTGGTCTCGCCGCCGAGGAACGAGAGGCCCTCGGATTTGGACTGGCAACACTCGAGTTCGCCGCCGCGGCCGCCCGGGACCAGGAACTCTCCGATGCGCTGAGCGAACGGCTGGGCCGGCTCCTTGCCGGGTTCGAGGTCATCGCGCGCACGGACCGACGTGACGACGACCCGTTGAGTGTGGAGCAACTGGGCACCATGCTCTGGGCGTTCGAGCAAGGTGCCGCCATCCTCTGGCTCATCGGCCAGATGAGCATCGACGCCGACACGTTGCGCGGGGTGATGCTGAGGATGCTCCGTCCCGCCGGGGAAGAGGTCTAATCAGTTACGGACCCGGCTCTAAACGCGCCGGGTCACTTCATTCACCCGGACCTCATTTCGGACCTGTTTGGTCGCCGCGCGACCTGCGCCACAGGACAAGCGATCCTGCAAGGAGTCCCAGCCCGACCAGCATTGCGGGCCACTGAGGGTTTTGAGATCGAGGGCGCCCCGGTTCGACGACTGTGAGCGACGTGGCCTCGAGGTAGGACTCACCTTGTCTGGCGGGATCGTGGTGTTTCCAGACTCCTGTGACCCTTACTATCGGACCGCGGTTGCGATAGCCGCCAGGCGGGTCAAGTCCTTCACCGAGCTCGAATGGCATCCGTACACCAACTCCGGTGTTGCCGCCGGTTGGCTCACCCCCGTTGACAATCGGGGCATGCACGTAGTCGTCACCGTTGAGCTGGGTCCACATCCAACCGTCCTGGCGGAACCCGTAATCGCCGACCAGCTCACCCTCGACTGTGACTTCGGATCCGGCTAGTGCTTCC
>DASWKK010000036.1:0-21657 GCA_036396655.1 Acidimicrobiia bacterium | reverse complement strand
GATATGCGTTCTGAGAGTTGATCGTCTTCGGTCCCAATCGTCGTTGCCAGCGACTCGACCTGCTCGTTGATCCGTGTTGTTGCGGCGTTGTTGGTGCGGACTTGGATGTCGAGGTCGGTCACGGTGTCCTCCAGGGTGGTGACTCGCAGCTTGAGAGTGAATTGCTCCTCGCGGGGGAAATGGCTCCCGCTCGTTTGGCCCTGGTTTGACGCGACAAGCTCCGACCGCCGGATCCCCAAACAACGACGGGCATCCGCCCCCAACACGCCCCGTTTCCCTAACGACCTACTCCGCAGGGTCTTCTCCGATGTGGTCCCAATAGTCCCATTGGAAGTCGACACCGATCATCTCAATTGTCTCAGCGTCCATCTGCCGGGCGTAGAAGACTGAAGGCGGGAACATGTAGGGAGCGGGTGGCGCGATCAGTGTGATTCTGATCCCCGACGCATCGTCCACCGTAGGAACAAGGGTTGGGTCTTCCCAAAAGGAGCTGAAGACCAGTTCTGCGATCGGCGCAAGGTGATCCTCAAACTGCTCGACGCTCGGTCGGCCTTCGATATCGAGCTCGGCCGCTACCTGGCGCTCAAAGTGTCCGGAACGAACGACCTGCACAGCGTTTCATGCATGTTCGCTGGCGAGCTGCCGGGCCCGCTCGCGTATCTCGTCGGTGACCTCAGGTTGGGCAACGAAAGCTAGCTCGAGAGGTATGGTCTCACCGACTTCCACAGCACGCCATCCGGGGTCTTCGTCGGAAATGTCGGATATCTCCCTGGCGCTCTTCCCCCAGAATTGGCGAACCATGCCTAGAACTGAAGCAACCTCATCGGCCGAGAACTCCGATAGGTCAGGCTCTCTGAGTGGCACGAGCTTTCTTTGGGAGTACCCGAAATAGTCTTCCTCAATCTCCTTTGCAGCCCCTAGGCGTTCGAGGTCTCGGATGATCGGAGGCATTCTGCGCAGCGTGGGTCCGTGTGGCTGCTTTTGGTACTCGGATCCGGTGATTGGCTGTCCGGTCCGGCGCAGGTGCGAGATCTCAGCGAAGTAGAGGATCTCGTTCAGCTTCGTTGAACCCGCTGTCGGGTCGTCCTCGGTGTGTTTGGCGATAAGGAGTATCAGCTCGGCTGTCTTGCTTTCATCGCGGCTTTCCCAACTACTCATGCTCGCTTCCATCCTTGCCCTTGAGGCTATGGACCGGGTGTGACAAGAACCACCCGCGTCGTTCGTTCGATCTCAGCGACCCGCACATCGCCTATCTATTGATCGATAGTAGAGAGTGAGGCGCTGGCGCGGAACGACCTCCAGGACTCGAGGCGCGCCATGTCTGAGCCCGGTGCAGCGCTTCTCGCGATTGACCCCGCTTTGAGGTCGATCACCTGATCACCCGGACTCAACAACCAAGGGCCTCTCCAAGCCATCCGCACCTAGTTCGTTCTGTGCCCCTGTTAGACGGCGGAGCCCCGCGCTGACCAAGCCCTCATCGCGCCGTATACCACCGAAGTAGCTGGACCGGCGACGACCAGAGCCTTCCACAGGACGTCGAGTCCGGCCGCAACCTCGTCGGCCGTGACTCCGATGTTGCTTGCCTGCGCGAGCATTCCGACTCGGTTGAGAATCGCGATTTCAGTCCTTCCCCGGTCAGTTTCCCTATTCGACCGGTTCGTCGCTGACGGTCCTCCGGCCAGGGCACCGGAAGAGGTCCGGCTTTGGGGAGTCGTGCCTCGCCTGGCACCGGCACGCCGCGGAATTCTCGGCTGGCCTAGCGGAGGCAGGCCGGTCTGGACCTTATGGTCGACCACAACCCCAACACCCACCATTTCGGGGGTGAACCCGAGTCAGGGCTTGCCTGCGACGAGCAGAACAATGGCCAGCCGGATGACCGGGGAAACAGCCCGCGACCTGACCACGACGCCTCAGTCGGCCCGCCTCCACCCCGAGGCGACTAGGTTGCCGCCAGGATGCAGCCGCTCGAGCACAGGCCATCGATCGAAGGAGTGCGAGCATGCGAATCGCTTTCGTCTCCAGCTATCCGCCTACTACCTGCGGCATAGCCACATACACGAGAAATCTCGGCGAGGCCCTGCGCCGTGTCGACCCGACCGTGAGCATCACGGTGTTGACCGAGGTACCGTGGTCTGGTGACCCACCCGTAGACGTGGAGGTACGGCCGGGGTTCGCCTTCGAGGACGACTACGTGCCCGGATTAGTGCGGGAGATCGACCGCTCCGGGGCGGACGTGGTTCATATCCAGCACGAGTACGGCCTGTTCGGGATGGATCAACGCTTTCTCGAACTGCTCCGCGGGCTGCGTCACCGGGAAGTCCGAACAGTCGTCACCATGCACAGTGTGCACACCAGCCTCAGCATCGACCTGGGCTGCGCCTCGTGGAGGGGCCGATCTCCCTTGCGTGATCTGGACATCGAGGAATACCAACGGGAGGTAGTCGGGCTCGCCGATCGTACGGTCGTTCACCAGGAGCTTCCCATCCGGAGGGTCCTTCTCCGTCAAGGTGCCGACCCGCACCGGCTTGTGACCATCCCGCACGGCACCCGGGTTGCTCCCCGGCCCGGGCGCGCCGAGTCCCGCCAGGCGCTCGGGATCGACCTGTCGCCGCCTCTCGTCGTCGCTTTCGGCTACTTCGAACCATGCAAGAACCTCCTGACTGTCCTCGAGGCCCTTGCCATGACAAGGGAGGCAATCCCCAATATCAGGCTCTGGGCTGGTGGCCACATCCGGCATCTCGGTCAGGACGTCCACGACTATCGCGCCCGGTGCAGGCAGGCCGTCGGCGCTCTCGGACTCGACGGCTCGGTAACGATCGTTGACAAGGCCCTGCCCGAGAATCGGGTGGCTGCATTGTTCGGGGCGACAGACGTGGCCTGCTTCGTCTACGACGAGGACACCCGGTCCTCTAGTGGAGCAGCCCACACTGCCCTGGGTTTCGGCGTTCCCCTTATCGCTTCTCGGATACCGAAGTTCGCCGAGCTGGCCGAGGTGTCCGACGAGATACTGGTCGACCCGAGGTCGCCAGAAGCGGTTGCCCGCTTACTCACACGTCTTCTCCAAGACCCCGACTTCCGACATGAGATCGAGACCTCCGTGCAGGTGTTCGCCGCGCGGACTTCTTGGGAGACCGTGGCGGCAGCCCATCTCGCCGTGTACGACAAGGACGCCCCACGTGGGGACCGGGACGGTTGGACCGGCCGCCGGGGGGAGGAGTTGGCCCCTGTGTGAGCCGAAGGGCGAGGTCGCCTGTTGCGGGAAGTCATAGAGGACACCTTCCACCGGCCGGCTGACTGGAAGCAGCTCGCCGAGGAAGCCCTGGTTCTCCATCGCAGGAGCAGGGCACGCCACAACGACGACCTGCTCGTGTTCGTGCATGGTCTCGGTGGTGGCCGGTATTCGACATGGGGCCAACTACCCGAGCTGATCTTCTCCGAGCTCGCCTCTTGCGATGTCGCCCTCTACTCGTACCGAACCCTGGCCGGGAGGCTGAAGCTTTGGAAGTCTGTGCCCTTTGATGACGAGGCGGCGACTCTGGCCGGCCTGGTGCGGGAGACCGAGTACCCCCACGTCCTCCTCGTCGGGCACAGCATGGGCGGACTGTTGATCAAGGCGGCGGTTCGAGAGCTGATCAACACGAATCAACTGGACGCGCTGGGGAAGGTGGCCGGCATGATCCTCATGGCGACACCACAGGCAGGATCGCTGCGAGTACCCGGGTTCCTCAGCTGGCTCACCGTGGACACTCGCGCTCTGAAAGCACACGGACGGCTGGTGAGAGAGACCAACCAGACATTCCAGGACCGGATCCACATGGTGGAAGGCGAGTGGAGACGGGACCGGATCACCCTTCCAGTCTGGGCGGTGGAGGGGAGCTCGGACCTATGGGTAGACAAGTTGAGCTCCGGACTCGGGTTGGGTTCGGCGCGGAGGCTGACTGTTCGCGGTTCGCACACCTCGATCGTCAAGCCGCTGACGGGAAGCGACGACGCCTACCGCTTCGTCCACAAGTGCGCTCAGACTGCTTTCGAGTTCGCCCGTACCCCAATCCCCGAGTCCGTCAGTGAGGCAGCAGGCCAGGGACGGATCAAACCATCGGCCCTGCCCGCACCGGGGGTGGTCATCGACCGACAGCAGACCCTCGCCGAGGTACGTGCCTTCCTCGAAGACCGGGAGCGCCGGCTGATGGTCCTCCACGGTCTCCGCGGCATGGGAAAGACGGTCGCCGTGGCCAGGGCAATCGGAGACCTGATGGGAGAGTTCGACGAAATGGCCTGGATCGACTGTCGTGCTTCGGAGACAACGACCGACGTCTTTCTGGCCAGGCTGGACGAAATGTTGAGGAGGAAGGGGGACGGGACCCACTCTCTACCGTGGCGTGATCCCCGGGTGGCTCTTGACGCCAAGATCGATATCTTGGTCCGCTCTCTTCAGGGCCGCTATCTGATCGTCCTCGACGATTTCGATCATTGGCTGGACCGGAATCTGAGGTTGGGCAACGACGAGATCCGACGGATTCTTCTCCGCGTTCTGTCCGCGGCGCACAACAGCAAGCTCCTGGTCATCTCCAGGGCTCGTCCCTGGGACATTGGACCGGAGCAGATCCCTACCGGTGTATCCCTCGAGCGCGAGCTACTCGGTCTCTCCATTGACGACGCTGATGACCTGCTGGAGCAGGTTGGTGTCTCCAACCTGACCCGCACGGCGGTAGAACGAATCACCAGGCACTTCGAGGGGAATCCGGCTCTCTTGAAGATGTTTGGCCGTCTCATCGCCACCCGGCATTGGGATCCGGAGGAGCTGCTGGAGCGCTACACCATTGTCCCCGATTTCGCCCCGCTCCTCAAGGAGGTGGTCGCCGGGCTCGACCCGGAAGCCTCGAGCCTGCTCGGACAGCTGTGCGTGTTTCGCCTCCCACCGGGCCGCCCCATAGACGATCCGGGCCATTGGCCCGAAGAGGCGTTGGGGCCCCTCATCGACCTCTCCCTCGTCCAGTTCGACCCGTCCACCCAGCGATATCTGATAGCTGCCTTCGTGCGTGAATTCGTGGTCGGGAAGATGACCGAGACTGAGCTGCGCAAGGCCCACACCTTGGCGGCGGCACATTACGCCAGGCTCCGACCTGAGCATCCAAGCAAGTTCGACGATGTTGCCCTCATGCTGGAGGAGGCCTATCACCGTTTTGAGTGCGGCGAAATGGAGAGCGCGGTGCCCCAGATGACTTCAGCCGTCGAGCTTCTGGTCAGTTGGGGGTACACCGAAAGAGCCGAAGAGGAGGTGCATCACCTGCTCCACGCGCCGCTGAGCGCCGGGTGGCGGGCCCGTTGCCACTGGCTGCTTGCCCTGATCCACGATCTGCGCGGCGAACAGGATTCCGCCCTGGCCAGCCTGGAGCAGGTGCGTCAGATGATCACAGAAGAGCATGAGCCAGAGCTGACAGCCCGTTCCCTGCATCTCACTGGGCGCATCGCTAACGCCCGTGGTCGGTTTCAGGAGGCGCGAGAGGCATTCGACCGATGTATAGACCTATGCCAGCGCGCCGGGCTGGGTAAACCCCTCGCCGCCGCCTATCTAGACAAGGGCTGGGCCGAGCGTGAAGAGGGTGCCGGCGATGAGGCGGTCATGACCTCATTGGAAACCGCCCTGCAATTAGCCGAAGAGAGCGAGGACCACGAGACCGAGGTGGCAGCGCATCGTGAGATCGCTTTCCTGATTGCCTTGAGACCCGAGCCCGCCCCCGGCCCGACAGAACCGGTTGCAAGAGCTGCCCGGTCTCACCTCGAGCAGGCACTCGACGTCGCTTTGGAGCACGGTTTGGCGAAGGAGATCGGTGCGGTATACGCCACCCTGAGTTACGCGCATTGGCTGTGGGAGGAGCAGGATCAGGCCGAAGCAAACGCTCGTCGCGCTATCGAGATTGCGGAGACCCTGGGAGATCCCTCCTTGCTTGCCAGTGCGAGAGCCAACCTTGCCGGAGCGCTTCACCAAGGGGGGGATTCCGACGCGGCGATCCGAGCGTACAACGATGCCATCGAAGCCTTTCGAGAAGTCGACGATATCAAGAGTCAGGTGTGGACAATTCGTCGCCTGGCCCTGTTGGAGCAAGGGGTTGGTTCGAAGGACGTCGCTCTCAGCGACTTTCGCACTGCCTTGGACATAGCAGAGCGGGAAGGTCTCCAGGAGTTGGTCAGTCAGCTCCGCGCCGATTTGGCGGAGCTCGGCGGAGATAGCCAGAGCTCGACCAGCTGAAGCACAAGATTCAGCACATACTTGTGGATGGGATACGCGTCCGTCCTGGACGATGCCGACCTGTTAAAGGCTGGCTGGACCTGCTAGCTCGCCCACTGAGCTGCCTCGTCACATTGAAGTGCATGTCAGAGACCGAAGAGCCGGAGCCGTTGCCATCCGACGCCCCAACCCGTCCCGTTTCCCTATGGATTCCGACGGCGACCTGCTCGGTCCTGGAGGACTCTCCACGCTCGTGGAGGAATCGAGGCTGGTCGACGGGAACCTGTACCAGCGCATCGGTGACGGCCGGTGGATGCTCTCGACGCTAGCGAACCCAACACTCAATGACCGCGCTGCTCGGGTTCGTTGAGCAGCTCGATTGAAAGCGTGAAACCGACTCAACCTGTCTCGTGTACGAATACCGGTTACGCCACCACCACGACCCGGGTCGGGCGATCCGCACTGATCCGACCAGAGGTGCCCAAGCCGACAGCAGCGCGACCAAGGACACGATCTGTGGTGCAAACCTCGTATGTTCCGGCGATCCGGAAGCGAGGACCACCCACAGCACGAACATCGTCACGCTCGACACTCCTGCAACGGATGCCAACAGCAGGTTTCGCTTCAACGCCGAGACCACGGTGCCGAATGCCGGCGGGCCGACGAGAACCAGAAGGTATCCTGTGTCGATCGCCAAGTCGATAAGTGCATTTCTCAGACCAGAGGAACTAACCAACCGACCTCGGAAAGCGCTTGGACCCCGATTGAAGGCCTGGCCTTCTCCTACCGAGCCGCGATTCAGAAGCCACAAGCTCCTGCCAACATCAACGGCTGCGCAGTCACCCGCCGCGGACTCCTCCTAATGACATTGACTTGCGAGATGATAAATGCACGCATCGACGTCGACTGTGTCAACTGGATGAACAAAGGCCGCTTGCGCCAGCGTCCACCAGGCTGCCGATCTCTTCGGTAGTGAGGGCTGTCCCGCTCCAAAGGTGAACTTCGTCGATGTCGCCTATCAGATTCATATCTTGTGTCCCCTCGGCCCCGGGAGTGTCGTATTGGTCACCTCGGTGGCCCAGCTTGAGCGAGGAAGTAGAGCCGATGTCGTATGACTGCGCTCCAGGCTGATGGTATGAGGCAGCGACGAGCCCGTTGACGAAGAGTTCCAGTGTGTCCGACCTGCGAATGACAGCGAAATGGATCCACTCGTCGATCGGGATCTGACCTTGTTCGGCCTGAATTGAGAAATTGCCGGATGACCCGTCGGTGTAAAAACCAAGGATTCCCTCGGGATGCATCTGGAATGTCCAACCTACTGACGGCGCTCCGTACCTCTGGACCCATTTCTCGGCCAGGATCTGTTCTCGGTTCGTAGATTCGAATCGCGCCCAGAGGTCGAGGGTGAAGTCGGCGGTCCCTGGGTCGAGTGCGATATCGTCCGGAATATCCACCCACCCGCTTCCAGGCAGGGTGAATGCTTCTTCGACGATCCCGGATCCATACATGGCGTACCCGACGAGGGTTGCATCGGCTGCCCTCATCACATCCTCGGTCGTCCCATCTCCTGACCACCACGCAGTTGGCTCAGCCAACATTGCCGCGCACCCAGGGCGACGTTGGTTCGAAGCTGGGGCCTCGGGACTCCCCGTCAGGGAAATGGCTAAGCCAATGACAACCGCTGCGCTCACGAGCACGGTGGTTGTCCGGATTCGAGCAGGCGCCTGGTTGGGGGACGTGGGTTCCTTCGAGGGTCGGTCGTTGTCTCGTTCTGGACCATGGCGTCGGGAGCGAGTCACAACCGCGGCTTCAGTGGGTTTGAGACTAGCTGCGGTGAGGTTCAGCTCCGCAGCCACGGCTGCCACTCCGTCGCCCAGGGGATACAGGAGACTCGAATCGTGGCTCAAGATGCGCTCTTCCAGCCTCCACAGAGGAGGTGAAGGGTCGATTCCCAATTCCTCGGCGAATCGTCGTCTCGCTTCCGCGAAAGCGCGCAGAGAATCAGCTTGCCGTCCGCTTCTGTAGAGAGCGAGCATCAGCTGGGCTTGAAATCGCTCGCGGAAGGGATTCTCCTCGATCAGAACAGCCAGATCACCAATGACCTTCTCATGGCGACCTCCCACGAGATAGGCGTCGACCCGCTTCTCCTCGGCTGCAAGACGTAGTTCTGACAGGTGCGCACGCTCGATGACCAAACCGGGCTCATCGCCGAGGTCTCCGAAAGGTGGGCCGCGCCAGAGATTCAACGCTCTGTCAAACGAATCGGCCGCCCCTTTCGGATCGGATTGCAGCTGAGTTGAACCCGTTTCCACGAGGCGGGTGAACTCGAGGACGTCTAGGGTCTCGCTATCGGCAGCGATCATGTAGCCGCCATCGACGTGCTGGATGGAGTGTCTCCCCAAGATGTCACGCAGGTGACTGAGGTACGTGTACAAGGAAGTCCTCGCTGCGGGAGGTGGATTGCCCCCCCATACCGCTTCGATCAATCCGTCCCGGGAAACCACACAATTGGACTGGGCCAGTAGGACTGCCAGAACCATCCGTTGACGTCGCCCACCGAGTTCACGACGGTCCAGGCCCCGATACGCGACCACCGGTCCGAGAATCCCAAATCTCAGCGGATCTTCTATGCTCAGCAATCCGACCCCCAAGTGTCCATCGGGCTCGGCCCAAGAGCCCTGCTGATCGCGCCTATTGAACACACGAACAACTGGCCGCGCACCGAATTTCGGTAAAACCTGCAGTGCCTATCCGGCCGCCTGAGTGGGATTGAATGTGGACCGGCATGAGGCGTTTCCAAGCCCTCAGCCGCACTTAACAAGCCGGGAGACCCATTCCAGGGTCCAAGCGATGTCCAAGCAGTCTCCGATGTCCATCACGCACCGTGGCGGACATGGGCACGATCCCAAGGCTCACACGAAGAAAGCCCTCGGCCGGGTGCCCGATCCGAATCGATGCGGTGAGCGCCGGAGAACATCGACTTGTGCCTACCCGCAAACGGTGGGGAAAGGAAGGAGACAATGAGACGATTCGTGGCTATAGGAGAGGCGAAACAGGCTCCGGTGGGTGTGAAGGGGAGCATGCTGGTGGTTGCGCTCACGACGGTCCTACTGGTCGTCATGACGCTTGGCCCCGTCTTCGCGGCGGAGCTTAAGGCCTTCAGCGGGCTGCCCGGACGTGTCTACTTGCAGAATCTCGGAGGAGGAGAGGTCTGTCTAACGATCGCAGAGGAACCAGACTTCGGGATGATCGAGACATTGGACCTGAAACAGAAGTCTCATCTCCTGGTCAGTTTCACCTATCACGTTTCAGACCTGTCGGTCGATGAGGAGGCGGCACTGCACATCGGTTTGGATAGGTCATACGAGCACGAGTGGAGCGTTGCGGGCACTCAGATAACGAGGACAAGTGGCACCGTGACGTGGTCCTTTGAGAACGTCCCCGCCGGGGTCCATGAGGTCACTGCCGGCGGACGAGTCGAGGGCGGCGACTTCTTCGCCCAGCTCGCGAACTGCGCTTTGAGCGTGACTACGGTCTTGCCGGCTCCGTGAAGCCCTCAATGTGAATCGGCCCCCGTAGAGCGATCAGCCTGTGGGGGCCTTCTTCTGTCGGCAAAATGAACGCCTTTGACCCTCGTTTGACATCGCCAGCGCGACCGCCCAAATGACCAACAACCACGGGCCTCTCCGCCCTCACCGCACCTAATTCGTTCCCGCTCAGTGACTCGCCTAGACACCCGATTGACTCAATCCTCTGGGCCTCACTCGTCCCGTCACCCCCGCCGCCACCTGCTGGGCGCCGAGCCACCGCTTCGTCTCCATCGCTGTAAGGCATGTGTCTAGATCTTGACCCGGATGCCGGGACCTTGGCCCGGGTAGGCGGTCCGGTATCGGTGAGCCCTGCGAAGGCTGGAAGAGGCGAACCGCTCGGTGGTCTCCGACCGATAGTTGAAGACCAACTCCATCCCGGGCCGGTCCACAACGATCCGGGCCACCGTCTCCGGATCAGGGTGACTGAAGACTGAGCCGTTGGTCGAGAACACCCACCGCCCGCAATCGATCAGAGAGACCAGGTCGGCGCTGAGGTTGTACCGACTCCCATGATGGGGAAGCTTGACCACATCCACCTGGATTCGGTCCACCATTCTTTCAACAGCAAGACGGCGCAGCTGGGCCTCGAGGACGGCTGCGTGCGCATCCCCGGTTAGCAACAACGACTTCCCCTCGTACTCGGCGAGCATCGCGATCGAGGCGCCATTCGCCTCGGAGTGATCCGACCGGAAGGGACGTCGGGCCAGATCGGGAAGGTCGAGCCGATGCTCCCCGAGCAGATCCGGCGCAGTGGGCTGAGGCTCGGCGACCACCCCCGGGACTAGTCCCGCCTTCTCCACCTCGCGTTTCCAGACCGGTTTCAGGGCGGCGAGCTCCGCAGGGGTGGGTGAGAGGAGCGTCAGCGAGAGCCCTCCGGGCATCGTCACCCGCGGTAGGGGCCCTTCCCCTGGCGCTACCACGGGTCCTACGCCGAACGCACGGTTCCAGGGGAGTCCCCGCCTCGAGATCGCATCGGTCAGCTGCTCGCCCTGCTTGGCGCCGAGCACGTCGGTCGGCAGGTGCTGCCACCCGTTGAACCAGACATCACCCGGCTGGAGACTCACCCCGCGATCACCGAGGATGTCGAGCACACCGGTGATGTGGTCGGCGTCGATGTGGCTGACGACGAGCAGCTCGACCCCCGGGGGATCGTCCTCCAGGAGCCGTCGCACCAAGCGCGTGGTCTCCTTGGAGCGGGGCCCCCCATCGATGAGGATGCGGTTCCTCCCCTTGGGGCCGTAGGTCAGCCAGAGGGCGTCGCCGTGGCGGGCGGGCAGCACGTGAAGGAGCACTCAACTCCCTCCCACCAGCCAGTCGGCGTCACCGAAGACCGCGAGGGCGAGGACGACCGGTAGGCCTTCGGCGAGGAGCTGTCGCCGGAGGCGGACCATGACTTCGCCCAACCTGACCGGACCGCTGGTGTTCGCCAGGGTCAGGGTCACCAGTCGCTCGGCGAGCGGGGCGGCGTGTCTCCCCAGCACGTCCGTGAGCGTGGCGACCACGATCGATGCCCCGGCTCGGCGCAGATTGCCCGGGAACCGCTCGTAGCTCACCGCCCCGGCAACCGCGGTCTCACAGCCAAGCAACAGCACGATGACCGGGGTTTGCGGCACCATGCGACCGTCGCCGATGGCGCTCGCCCAGCGGCGGTCGGACGCCCCGATCTCGAGCCCGGGCAGCTCCAACTCGTTGGAGTAGATGGTGTGGGGGAGCAGCACCAGGAGGGCGGGACCGCTGGAAGCGACTTCCTGGTCCCATGCCACCCAAGAGTCGACGAAGGTGGCCGTGGTGCCGGTTTCCTGCAGCCGATCGCGGAGACGTGCGATGGTGTTGGGGTCGTACGCGTCGACCCGGTTGCTCGGTCCGACGAGGACACCGCTGCTCAGCTCGATTCGCTGGCGGCCCGAGATCGGCTGAGCCGTTACCAGGAAGCCGTCGGGAAGGTCGTCTCGGGACTGGAAGGCGTGGCGCTCGATCACCTTGGATGATCCCCAGAAGCCCACCGGGCAGACCACGGTGTCGTCATGGGGCCCGGGACACGGGGCGAGCAGATCGAGGGAGCGCAGTGTGTCCCCGGCGCGGGGGCACACCGCAGCGTCCTCGCGGGGTGCCGGGTGGTCATACGCCAACTCGAGAGGTAGGTAGGAGTCCGGCGCCACGGATACCACCTGCAGCGAGGGGTTGGCGGCGAGCGCCTCTCCGAGGAAGTCGGTCACCAGCGCCGAACGGAGCAGCCGACCCTGGTTGGCCAGGTACACGAGCAGCTTCCGCGTCAACTCCCGCTCCAATCCGGCGAAGTCGTCGGGTGCCTCGACTATCTCGCCGAGTCGATGTCGGATCCGCTCGACGGCATCGGCGCCCGTGTCGGGAAGACGCATGAGACGGGGCGGCTGTGATGTGGAGACCTGGGTGATGGTGGGGAATCGGCCTCCGTCGACGACGAGGGCGGTCGACACTCGATTGCTCGCCGGTATCGTGACCGCCCGGACCACGGTCTCCACCTTGGCGACATTGCTCGGCTGCCCGGCCGGCGGCGAGCCCACCATTTGGGGGAGACGGGCCGTCTGGACCACTCGATCGCCCTTGACGAGGAGGAGACGGGCGTCGACCGAGGCAGTGTCGTCCGGCACGTCGAGTGTCAGCGAAGCCGACGAGCTGGGGCCGTTGTCGCGGATCATCACCTCGGCGGTCTGGGGTGCCGCGAGTAGACGGGGTTCGGTGAGGACGACCCGCAGCGTCTGGGAAGTGACTTCTTCCTGGGCGAGGTCGGCGGCCCCGACGCTGACCTCGATCCGGTGGCTAGCGCCGGCCCTGAAGTAGGCGACGGGAGTCTCTGCGCTGCTTCGTGCGTAGAGGCGGGCCTCCAGCCAGCGCGCCGGGACCACGGGAAGAGTTGCCGTCGGTTGCTCAGGCTCTCGCCGAGGCTCGGTCGTCGGCGGCCGACCCATCAGTGCCCTAACCAGGCCGAGCAGCATGAGCAAGCCGGCAGCGACCGCGGCGACCCAGATCCAGGGGAAGCCGCCTTCCGGGGGCAGGCCCGCGACGATGAAGAATGTCGAGTCCAGGGCCCGCCCGTCGTCGGCGTCGAAGGCGACCAGATCGGTAGGGCCGGGTGTTATGTCTCCGGGGACGACGGCATCGGTCGTCGACTCGTCGCCTGGGATGAGCTCGAGGCCGCCAATCTGTCGTCCGTCCAGTTCGAGCGTCACCAGGCAGCCGTCAGGCGAGCCCTCCGCCCCGGTCATGGTCACCCGCACCGACGATCCGGGGAGACCCGACGAGGGGTCCACCCGCAAGGAGCCGCCACAGACACCGGGAGGGACCGTGGTCGTGGTCGGCGGTGGCATCACCGTGATAACCAGCGGGCGGCACAGTTCGGCCACGCAGACCTCGACGGGGCGATCACCGGGCTCGGTGCCCTCGGGGACCAGCGCGTTCCCTATAAGGGTGCGGCTGGCGTCGACGAAGACTTCCCCCCATACCTCGCCGGTGCGGGTGTCGGAGACGTCACCTAGCTCGCCCGGGCAGCACCACTCCTCACCAGTCACCTCGAAGGGCTCACCGGGTTGCAGCTGGGGTGGATTGGCAGTGACGTTGGGGTGACGCACTTCGAAGGAGGGCTTCACCGAGTAACAAACCGACCCGAGATCGATGTCTTGCCGGCAGACCTCGATCGTCGACGGGCCTTCGGCTGCGTTACGAGGGACCGTCAGGCCTCCGGTCAACACTCCATCCTGGTCGACGAGCACCGAGCCGATGACACTGCCGTCTTCGCCGCCCCATCTCACCTCCCACTGCGAGGGGTTGTCCCTCTCGAAACTGGAGCTGGCGAGCTCGAAGGGGGTTCCGGGCGTGCCTGTCTCCGGGGTCACGGCGATCAGTGGGATGACGAACAACTGGTCGAAGGCGCAATCGGTTGTGGGGATATCGTCGAATTCGGGATAGTAGGAAACGCAGACCCGGACTCTGCTCACGCCTTCCACGGCGTCGTCGGGGACCATGGCAGTCCCAGTAAGGATGCCGTTGTTGATCTCCGGAGAGGCCTCCATGAGCTCGCCTTGGAATCCCCATTCCACTGTGATGTCGAGAGGGTCGTCTGGGTAGCCCTGGCCGGAGAGCTCGATGATGGTTCCTGGCGTCCCGCTTTCCGGTTCGAGGGCCAACGTCGGCTCCGTCTGAGCCGAGGCGGCGGAGGCGCCCAGCGACAAGGTCACTCCCATCAGGCCGACTGCCAAAGCACGCTCGAGGCTCATTCGAATGTCATCTCATGACCAAGAGGCGGGATCAGGGCGGCTGATACTGCGATTGGCTATCCGTGACCGCCTCTCGTGACTCCCGACTCCCCGTCCCGGCCAGAGGGTGAGGGCTTGTCCAGTCCTCGTCGACCCATTCGAACTCGCCGGGCTCGACGCCGATCCGGTAATCCGCTCGACCCTCGATGCGGTCCCTCACACTGGCGTGGATTCGTGGCTGACCGGCTCCCAGAGTCGAGATGCGTCTCTTCCGATAGGTGAACACTGCCCAGACTCGGCCCATCCGATGGACGATCCCATCGACGGCATCGGCTCGTGTCACTGCGCACTCCGGCCGGTATGCCTGAGGGCGGATGAGAAGACCGAGGTCCAACGCCCTATCGGTCATCCATTTCAGGCTGATCCGGGAGAGCCGATCGTCATCGGCGAAGGTGCCTCCGACGTCGGAGTGGACACCGGCGAACCAGACCTCGTCGAGGTCGACCTTCTCCGATTCCTCGACCAGGTACTCGATGTAGGGGCGCCGCTTCTCGTCCATCGACACCGCGTGGCGAATGTGCCGGGCATTGAGCAACTTGCGGGTATAGGGCCACTTCGGGTCCCAGCGGAGGTAGCCCAACGCCTTGACCGAGTCCCAGAGGCCGAGGAAGTGTACGGGGAGGGACAGCCTGCCTTCGGTACGCACCGAGAACGCTGAGGCGTAGCGGTCGATCCGACCCCAGTCTTCCTCCGACCAGCGGTCACCCCTGGTGAAGTGGGAGACGAGATAGGGGACCAGGTTGTCCGCCCCTCTGCGCAACAGCCCGGCGCGGTAACTCATTCCGGTGAGGCCGCGTGCGGTGAAGGCGCCACGGGAGAAGCCGAATACGAAGATCTTGTCGCCGGGCTCGTAGTTCTCGATGAGGAAGTTGTAGACCTCGGCGAGATTGGTCTTGATGCCATAGCCGAACGCCAATCCCAACATCCGGGTGAACCAGCGGCTCACCGGTGTCCAGGCGCCGGCCGAGCTGAATGTCCCCACACCCGGGTCGTAGAAGGCGATCTGTTGGTCCGTTTTGGAGAGGTCGAGCATCTGGTAGAGACGGACCACATTCGTATTTTGGTCGGCCTTGATCTGGTTACCGGTCCCGTCGAGGCACAGCACCACGTTCTTAGACATCACCATCATCCCTCAGCTTCCGTCCAAGGACTCGAGGTCGATGGACGCTCAAGCGCCACCTCGGTGGACCGAATCGGCTCGGGGACACGAGAGTTGGCTGCGGCTGCCGCGGGCTCGGGTGCGAACGTTGCTCTCGGAGGTGGCCGGAACTTGGATCATCACGGACACTCGAGCCTTCATCGCCACTGTCCCCCAAAGATCCCGGAGCCCACGCGCTCATGGGCATTCTATCGAACGGCGCTCCTGCGAGTGGGGGAGTACCCGTCACCGGCTGGCGGATGCGCTCTCGGGCAGAATGAGAGTATGGCGACCATCGACTAGACAGGGGGCCGAGCGATCGACTGAGTGGTCCAGACGCCAACACAGGCGGCCGCCTCTGATGGCGGAATTGGCCGTACGGAGCGGCATCCCCGAAACTAAGACAGCGACGAGCCCACCAAGGAGCGCCGCAGATTCAGCAGTCCCTGGACAGCCAATAGTCGTTTCACCCTCCTCGAGGACTCGATTGGGAACGGGTCCGAACCGAGAGGCATGCGTGTCTATGGTCCTTCGTTGAAGTTGACTTGTGTTGCGATCAGATCATTGAATGGGAAAGGGAACAAGAGACCGCCGGTGACGGTCCATGCGATGCCATACCAGGTGGAGTCGGTGCCGGACCAACGCAGGATCTTGATCGTGTAAGTGCTGCCGGGCTGGCCGACGAACTCAGCAATCTCGTAGCTGTTGTCCCAAGAACCGCTGTATCCGACCTGAACGTTGTTGGAATCGTAGATTTTGAGATCGAGATCGACCGTCAGGTTGGAGGAGTAGACGAGGCCTAAGAAAGACGATACCTTCGACGTCCAGGCCAAGGCCACCTTGACTTTACGCGGTCCAAGAAACCAATTGGGCAGGACGACCTGATACTCGAAGTTTGACAGCTTGTTGGTGCCAAAGTCCGCCGAGGTCAGTAATCCGACATCCCAACCGCGCCTCGTCGCGGGGGCATTACGCCAACGTCGATTGAGTGCCACCGATCGCGCTTCCGCCGCGTTCACGGCGCCAGTTCCGTCGCGGGCGTCGACATTGGCAATCACGTCCTGCCACCAAGTGTTGTCCATGACGTTGCGTGTCGCCGACGAAAGAAGGATTGCCCTGCATCCTTCGGGCCAATGCTTGAGGGTGGCTCCGGTGCCTTGGATCAGTGCGGTGACACCGGCAACGGCGGGCGATGCCATGCTGGTGCCGCTCATGGTGATGGAATCGGCCGTGACCGAAGTTCCGTTGGCGGAGATCTCGGGCAGCTCCCGGTCACCGTGTGGCGACGAGGGATTGCGAAACACAGAGGACGTCGACATCGCGTTTGCAGCGTCGTTGTGGTTGCCGACCGAGATGGTGTTGTAACCCTTGTGGTTGACATACTCGCTGCTCGGCGGGCTTATGTTGTCGGGGTCACCGTTCCAGAAGTTGCCTGCAGCGTGGACGATGAGAGGATATGGCCAGTGGAGAGCGAGCCAATCGCCATAGAGGTCGTCGCTGGACAACGACCCGGACCCCGGTTCGCTGCTGCGATGGAAGCTCTGGTTTATCACGGTGCAATCCTGGTCCTTGACCGCCCAGGTGAGCGCGGCGCGCGCCATATCGTTTGCCGAGTACAGACTGCATCCCGAGGCATGCCCGTTCGGAGAGCCAGACTCCTTGTTTCGAATGATGGCGTGCACGTTCTGCGAGTGGTCTGAGGTAGCTGGACTCGTCTTGTATTTTCCCGCAATAACGAGATCCGCATTGCTGGTCGGTCCCCGCTCCCACACAGCGACGCGTACCCCGGACCCAGTTTCCCCCGTTGCGTGTACCAGGTTGGAGTTTGCTATAGCGATGGAGTCATTGAGATCCTCGATCCCCTCCTCATCGTGCAAGAAAATGGCGCCTACGTCCGCGCGATTCGCCAGCTCACGAATGGCGCTGGCAGAGACCTCCAGGGTGACGACCGGGGCCGCTTCATCTGTATGAACCAGTTCGTACTCATCGCCTAATGCTTTGGTGAGTTGAGCGATTCGACCCTGGACCTGCTCCCGCAGCTCCTCTGCCCGACGAGCTGCAGTCTCGACGTCGTATTCGTGAAGTGGTCGATCGGCTGAGGTGGGCTCGGCCTCCTCGATATCAAACCAAACGTCAACCTTCAGACGCTCACCACGCTTGGATGATTCCACCGCGGCGTCGACAGCGGGATCCACCTTGCGGAGCTTGCCGACTATCTCCTTCTGCTGGCCGGCGAGCATTTCCTCTCCCTCGACTTCATTTCCCTCCTGGTCAAGGGCAATCGCCACCGGCTCGCCTGTTCGCCGGTCAGTTGCCTTGACGAAGTCGACGTAGTTCCCTCGTGGTACCACATCGGTGGGTAGGCGTTCGTTGCCCTCTGGCCGAAGTCGGACCCGCGTGAAACTCTCGATGCGCATGCGATCCGTTATCTCAGCGCGTGTGGCCACGACGGTGAACGGAACCTCGACCAGATCGCTCACCTTGTGCCATTCCTTGTCGGCTAGAGGCTCGACGACGAATGAGTACCTGCCAGGTGGGATCTCATGATCGGGAGTCCAGCGAAAGCGCCCCTTGCCGCGGGTCGCTTGCACTTGACCGTCAACGCCAGGTACACCAATCGAGCGGGGAACCAGCTTTGGATCCGCTTCGGAGGGCACGTCCACGGTGATGGTGGGCCGTTGAGACAGAATCTCGTCGCGTACCAGGTCGATCTGAACGTTGTCAGCCATGAGGCACTCCTTACTCTCCTTCTTGACTTCCGCCTACTCCTCTTCGAGCACGCAGAACCCAACATCGTCGGAGCGGTAGTGGCCGTTGTAGACACTGTCGACGATCGCACGGTCCCACGCGTTGACGCGCACGACATAGCCACACTGGACCAGACCCGTGGTGTCGTACTCCCATTCGGCACCACCCACCGGTGTGTTGGTCGTGGTCGACGCCATCGTGGTCACCGGTTCGGGGCCGAAACCACTCGGCCCGCCGTCGATGACGACGCTCCAGCTCCGCAGATAGGGATCGGTCGCTGTGGCCCGTCCTTTGAGCAGGTCGCCGGGCGTGAGGAGACCGCAGTCGCCGGTGGGCTCGGTGATCCAAACGTCGACGTTCGGCCCGGTGTTGTCGAGTTGCACCCTCTGGGATGCGTACCCGAACACCCCCTGGATCTCCAGGCGGATCTGCCACTTGGCGTCGCCGGCCGAGTTGAAATAGGCCAGGATTCCGGCGAAGTTGTCATCAAATGACAGATAGTCGAACCAACCGGCGATATCTGGGTAATGCCACGACCCGAAGCCGTACTTGTCGGTGACCCAGATCTTGGTTGACAAGGTGGACCAGCCGGTGGTGCCTACCTCCCGCACCTGCACCCGGTATTTGTGTCCCGGGAATCCCGGTCCTCGTACGACGATGCGGCCACCGAACGGGCAGGGACGCCCGAGCGAATCTGCTGGCAGCCCGTTGTCGACGAATTTGGCGGTGGCTGTGGTCAGCCCAGACAGATTGCCGATGTAGGGAACACCGATGCCGCCCACCACGGTCAATAACGGATACACACCTTCGATTCCTGGGCCTGGTGGGATGAGCACATGGGCGTCGAGACGGTTGCCCCAATAGGGCACTGCGTTCGGGTCAGTCGTCGATGGTGGGGCATTCCAGGAAAGAACGGCCCGCACCTGGGCGACTTTCGGCTCGTCACACTCTTGGCGAAACTCGTTGAGATCCACTGGGAGCGCGGCGGTGTAACACAGCCCGCCGTCGGGCAGCGCTTCGAAGTCGTAGGCTCTGACCTCGATGGTGCCCAAGTAGGTCCACTGGCACGTGTTGTCCCAGTCGGCCCAGAACGCGACGTACTCGGTGCTGCCGTCGCTACAGAAACTGCCGGAGAAGCCTGTCGGCAGCTTGACCCGATAGGTGGCCGTGACCTTCTCTAGGTTCCGGTCGAGCCCGACATCCTCCAACTCTTCGTAGTTGATGTTCCCGGTCGTGTCCTCAATGGCGGCGACCAGTTCGCCGATGTCGATGTCATACGCTCCGAGTGAGGCGGTCAATGAGGCGAAGGAGGCCGGGCTGCTGTCCGAACTCTTCTTGATCGCTTGATACTCAGCGAAGGCGAATCGCGACGGCTCGACAGCGAATTGGTCCTTGCGAGCTCGAGTCAGCTTCACATAACGCTCCGCCAACTCGCCGACTGTCAACTTCGCCGGCGTGAAGAGGGGGGCGGGGTCGGGTCCTGGAATCGGCGGTCCCGGTTCCGGGATCGGTTGCAGGGTCTCGATCGATTCCAGCAAGCTGGGTGGAAGGTCGACCGTCGTCTTCATGACCTCGAACAGATCACCCAGCCACCAACTCTTGTCGATCTGGATATGGCACTCGAGCACGTTCCCGTACACCGGCTGCCAGTCCGGATCGCCAGAGGGAGGCTCGAGGTTCCACGACAAGATGGCCCTGGCCTTCGGCAGTTGTGGAGAGGTGCACCACTTGCGCGGTGGCGAGTAGTCGACCTCCACCGAACATGTGAGCGGATGAGTGTTCTTGTTGCTGCAATCCTTGCCGGCCGGGATATCGTGAACTGCGGTACCTGCTAAGCCAGCGTCCAGCCAACCGCCTCCGAAGTCGACGTAGAAGCGCACATATTCGACGGTTCCGTCGTCGCACAGATCTCCGCCGTACCCAGCGGACTTGTTGATGTCGATCGTCGCGAAGAGCCTCTTGGAAGCCGGGTTGTATCCAAGGGTCGTCAGCTCCTCGTAACTGGTGGAGGATGCCAGCTGTTCCACGGGCGCATACGGGCTCGCCTCGAGATTCCCGAAGTAGTTCGGATTTGCGGCGATCAGAGATCGGAACTGGGTGCGCGACTTCTCGATTCGCTGCCTTGCACCAGTTGCTGCGCTTTCCTCTGGCATCCTAGACCCTTCTGCCCGATGACCGTCCACGCGGCAAACCAGCCTCGAATGTGAATCCAGGGTGGAAGCAGTCGGGGCTCGGCATGTCGACAGCACGAGTAACGCGTTGGGCACGAACGACCGGTGGGTGGGGGAGCGTCCCTGTTGTATGAGGCACCCTGTGGCGACCTTCCTCTCTAGGCCTCCGCACGCCCCGTAACCCGGACCGTACACTCTGCGCGCGCAGGTGCGCTGCAAAATGTTTCGCGACCACAGTTGGGCACTCTCCATCTCCCACTCCAGCGCCACGTCGGCGGCCCTACGCCAACACGTTCTCAGTTCGCTGTGGCTCGCGACTCTCACTCTCTGTGGCGACGGTCGTGGCGACCCGTCGTGTCATATTGGATAGCGCTGCAACGGCCACGCTAGGAGCAGGATGAAGTGCCTTAGAGAAGCATCAACGTTCGTGGCGGGCCCTAGTTCGTCTTCGAAGGCGAGGCAACGACCCGCGACATGACCGGGCAACGCTGTGTCGCCTCCGGCTACTCTCTCGCCACCCCGTCGACGATCGTGAGGTGACCCTGCCGTGAGGCTGCTCGATACTCCAATGGCTAAGAACCTGATCGAGACGATGAGGTTCCGCTGCATCGGGCCGACTCGGGGTGGTCGTTGTGTCGCCGTGGCCGGGGACCCACAACACCGTGCGGTCTTTTACTTCGGGGCGGTGGCCGGCGGTATCTGGAAGACCGAGGACGCCGGCCCCACCTGGAGGAACATCAGCGACGGGTTCCTGAAGACCAGTGCCGTCGGTGCCCTGGCGGTGTCCGAGTCGGATCCCAACGTCGTCTACGCCGGGATGGGGGAGAGCTGCATCCGTCTCGACGTTTCCCATGGTGACGGGGTGTACCGGCCGGGTGACGGCGGTCAGACCGCCCCGATTCCTACTGGACGGACCACGTGGCGCCACAACGCCTAGGCGAATATCGGTTCGAGGGCGTGACGACCTCGAAACGGACGGCGGTCAGAAGCTGTTGGGACCTCGGTGGTGGCCGTGTCATGCCGGGCAGAGAGGCAGAACGGTAGGAGGAGGGTTTTATCGGCACCGGTGCAGTCCAGGGCTGGCCGACAGTTGGATGCGTTTGCCGTGTCGATCCGTGGGCCGGGTATGGGGAGGGGCCTCGGGCTGATACGAACCGGCCTCGATGTCGGCGTCGATAGCCGCCATCTCTGCAAGGGAAGTGGAAGCCAACTCTTGGGTGAGGGCTGCTTGGGTGCGGGCCCAGGTGTCGTGAACAGGACAAGTTTGTTCCCAGTCACAGGGGCCATCGCGTAGAACGCAGTGGTCGAACGTGGTAGGCCCCTCGGCGGCTTCCACGATCTCGAGGAGGCTGATATCGGCCGGGTTTCGGGCGAGCCGATAGCCACCCTTGGGCCCGTGGGTGGCCACCAGCAGTCCCTCGGCCACCAGTCCGGCCAGGATCAGGGTCAAGGTCTTGTAGGGGATGTGCATCTCGGTGGAGATCTGCCG
>DASWKK010000035.1:0-29462 GCA_036396655.1 Acidimicrobiia bacterium | reverse complement strand
AACCGGGCTGCGACCGGGTACACCGGTAGTTGCCGGCGGGGGGGACCAATCTGCCAACGCTGTTGGGGTGGGAGCAGTGGAGTCAGGCGTCGTCGCGCTTTCCCTGGGCACGTCCGGGGTGGTCTTTGCCACAACTGATGGGCCTTCAATCGAGGCCCAGGGAAGGGTCCACTCCTTCTGTCACGCGGTGCCCGACCGGTGGCACATGATGGGGGTCATGCTCTCGGCGGCGGGAAGCCTCCGTTGGTTCCGGGATGCCATCACGCCTGGCGTTTCTTTTGACGACCTTGTCGCCGGCGCCGCCGAAGTGGAAGCCGGAAGCGACGGGCTTTTCTTCCTCCCCTACCTCACCGGCGAGCGGACACCACACCCCGATCCCAGGGCGCGGGGGGCATTCGTCGGGCTGACCGTCCGCCACGATCTCCGCCACCTCACCCGGGCGGTCATGGAAGGAGTTAGCTTCGGGCTCCGCGACGGGCTCGACCTGATGGAGGGTGCCGGATTGCCAGCGCCCACCGAGATCAGGGCTTCGGGGGGAGGGACCCGGAGCGCCCTGTGGCGCCAGATCCTCGCTGACGTGCTCCGGGCCGAGATCTCCACGGTAGCGACGGAGGAAGGTGCCGCCTACGGAGCAGCCCTGCTGGCGGCGACGGGGTCCGGGTGGTTCAAGACGGTAGGAGACGCGTGCCGCGAGGCGGTGACGATCCATCCTTCCGCCAGCCCGTCCAGTGACGCCGAAAAGTACCAGGGAGCGCACAAGATCTACGCGGACCTCTACCCGGCCCTCAGCCTCTCATTCAACGCAATTGCCGCCGCGGATGCCTGACTGGATCTGACTAGTGGTCTGTCGTTGAAATAGGGCGAGTGTGTCTCCGAGTCATCGGCGCCATCTGGCAAGAAGAAAAGCGCAGTCGCAGCCGGAACCTTCGGCGAGCATTTTCGACGCAGCCAGGGGTGTCGAGGGCCGGAGAGACACCGCCATTATTTCTGCGACGGGCCACTAGCCGCCATGGAGCTGTTCGAGTTCGGTGTCTGTGACTTCTTCGGGCTTTTTGCCAATAATGATCATGGCCAGAACTTCGTCCATGGTCACATCACCCTTGTTCACCGTCCCTACCAGCTTGCCCTGGAGCATGACGCTGATCCGGTCCGCCAGGTCGAACACGTCGTGGATGTCGTGGCTGATGAGAAAGATGCCGATGCCCTCCTGTTGCAGCTGGCGCATCAGGTCCCGGACCACCTCGGTCTCGGCCGGCCCCAAGGCTGCGGTCGGCTCGTCCATGATCAGGATCCGAGCGTTGAATTGCACCGCCTTGGCGATGGCAACCGACTGACGTTGGCCGCCGGACAGGGACTCCACCGGGACCTTGAAGTTGTTGAATCTCGGATTGAGCCGCTTCATCACCTTGCGCGTCGCATCCTCCATCGCCGAGTCATCGAGGGTCCGCACGGGAGTCAGGATCTCCCGACCCAGGAACACATTGGATGGGGCATCGATGTTGTCCGCTAGAGCCAGGGTCTGATAGATGGTCTCCACTCCGAGGTTTTTGGCGTCCATCGGGCTATGAATGGCAACCGGCTCTCCGTCAATGTAGATATCGCCAGAGTCCGGCTTCTGGGCGCCGGATAAGGTCTTGATGAGTGTCGACTTGCCTGCGCCGTTCCCGCCGACCAACCCGACGATCTCGCCCGGGTACACGTCGACGGTGACGTCGTTCACGGCATGGACGCCTCCGAAAGAGACATTCATGTTCCGCAGCTCGACCAACGGTACGCCTTCGGGCACTCGGATCTCCCCCTAGCTCTTACGCCGGCGGTTGATGGTGTCGAACGCCACCGCGATTACGAGAACGATCCCGGCAAAGATGTCCTGGATCGGGGACGAAAGGCCCATGAAGCTCAGACCGTAGGCCAGTGAGGACATGACCAGGGCGCCGAGCACGGCGCCGGGGATGGTCCCAATGCCACCAGAGAACGAGGTGCCCCCGATGACTGAGGCGGCGATCACGTACAGCTCGTAGCCCTCGCCGAGGTCGAGGGTGGCACCGTCGAGTCTGGCAGTGGCAACTGCGGCGCTGACGGCGCAAAGGAGCCCGATCAGGATGAAGGTCTTCATGATCGTCCACTTGGTGTTGATCCCGGCCAACTCGGATGCCTCGGGGTTCCCGCCGATGGCGAAGACGTAGCGGCCGAAGCGGCGGCGGGTGGCGACAAAGCTCATGACCAGCGTTACCGCCAGCAGCAGCACCACCGGCCAGGGGATCCCCGCGGCCAAACCCTCCGGTGGAATGGTGATTCCGGTCTCGGCGGCATGTCTCTCGGCCAAGGCGGGCGGCCATTTGTAGCTGTAGAACAGCCAGACCAAACCGAGGACGGCGAGGCTGCTGACCGTCCCTACCAGAGCCTCGGCCCACATCGGACGCAGGGGGAACCCGAATCTCAATCGTTGCCGCCGACCCGAGGCGAGCAAAGCGACGATGGCGAGACAAGCCAGAGCGCCGACCACCCAGCTGGCAGTGCCTCCGATTGAGCCTCTGGGGCCACCACCGAGAAGCTGGAAGGTGGGATCGACCGGAGATATGGTCACCCCTCTGGTGACCAACCAGGTCGCACCCCGGAAGATGAGAAGGCCACCGAGGGTGACTACGAACGATGGCACACCGATGTAGGCGACGATGAAGCCCTGGATCGCACCGATCAGTGATCCCAGGGCCAACCCGGCGGCCAGGGCGATTACCCAGATCCAGGGGCTGCCGAATCCGATCATATCCGGGAGCACGCGGGCCATCAGGTAGGCATATGTCATCCCGACGACACCGACTATGGATCCGACAGAAAGGTCGATCTGACGGGCGACGATGACCATGGTCATCCCGGTGGCGATAATAGCCACCGATACCGACTGAACAGCCAGGTTGACCAAGTTGACCGGTCGCAAGAACCGACCGTCGGTGGCCAAGCCGAATCCGACGAAGATCAACACCAGTGCAACCACCATGCCGAAGACACGGAGGTCGATCTCCAACGCCTTGAAGAACCCGCGCCGGGTCTGGCCCTGGACGTCAGGCTGGGTGGGGGGCGGCGCGGTCGAGAGTCGTGTCATGGGGCGCTTTGGAGACTAATGGAAGCCCCTGCGCCGCGTCGATGACGGGCGCAGGGGTCAACCACTTCATTGGGTCGATTAGCCGCAGGCGTCGACAGTGCCGGCCTCGACACCGTCACACACGGCTTCCTGTGGCTCCCAGCCAAGATCGATCACCAGGTTGAGGTTGTCCTGGGTGATCGGGGTTGGCTTGAGGATGATCGACCAGACCTCGACGCCGTCAGCGTCAAACGTCTGTGCGTCGACACCAGCCTCGGGGAATACATGGTCTTCCAGGTCGTCCGGTGCCTTCACGTCCTCGAGGGCGACACCCTGTGCGAGCTGAATGGCTACCTCACCGGCCGTCTTGCCCAGGCCGAAGGCGTCCTTCCACACAGACACCAGCTGGGTGCCCAGTGCTACCCGGTTAAGGGCCGGTAGGTCACCGTCCTGTCCGGTTACCGGAACAGTCCCGGCCAGCCCGACCGCGTCCAATGCGGCCACAACACCTGTAGCCATGCTGTCGTTCTCCGAGATGACCGCGTCGATCTCGTTGTTGTTGGCAGCCAGACACGCATCCATCATGTTGCGGGCGTTGTTGGTGTCCCAGTTGTCGTTGTAGTCCTCGCAGACGATGTTGATGTCCGGGTTCCCATCGACGGACTCTTCCATACCTGCACGCAGGAAGTCGGCGTTGGGATCGGCCGAGTGCCCCTTGACGATGGCGTAGTTGCCCGCAGGCACCGCCGCGGTGATCACTTCGGCCATGATCGTACCGACACCCTGGTTGTTGAACGTGATGTAGAAGGCGTCGGGGTCGGCGATGAGACGGTCGTAACCGATAACCGGGATCCCGGCGTCCTTTGCACGCTGCACGGCAGGCAGGATCGCCTCCGCATCTTTGGCCAGGATGATCAGAGCCTGGGCACCCTCGGCGATCAGGGCGTCCACATCCGCCAGCTGCTGCTCGGCAGAGTCGTTGGCGTCCTTCTCTATGACCGTGCCACCGGCTGCTTCTACGGCTGCGATGATCGCCGGACCGTCTGCCTTCGCCCAGCGTGGCTGTGCGTAGTTGTTCCAGGAGATGCCGACGACGACACCTTCGCCGCCGCCACCGCCTGCAGTGGTGGTCGGCTCGTCACCTCCGCCAGCGGTGGTGGTCGGTTCGTCACCGCCGGCTGCGGTCGTCGTAGTGTCAGCTCCATCGCCACCGCATGCTGCGATTACAAGAGCGATGACAGCTACGAACGCCCATAAGCGTTTCTTCATCACGTTTTCCTTCCTCCGTTGCCGTCCCCGAACGGGACGGCTGATTCTCAACCATACCGGCGCGGACAAGGTGTCTCACGCCTGGCAATGCCGAGCATAACGCCGATATGTTTTGTTCCGCAACAAATGCGTGCATCGGATGTCCACCACCTCGCCCACCGGAGATTCCCCCTTTGTTTCCTTAGCTATACCGATATAGTGGATTCCCCAACAAAAGGCCGAGACCAGGTTGAGCCGGACCCGGATATCGAACAGCAGAGATGCGCTCATCCAGAGTCGGGGTGTCGCCGCGGAGGAACTTCGGCGACACAACCTGGGCACCGTCGTGGAACGTCTCCACCTCACGGGACCAACCTCACGCTCCGACCTGGTGGCGGGCACCGGGCTCAATCGCTCCACCATCGGCGACCTGATCGCTGAGCTCACCGATCTCGGCCTCGTCGAGGAGAGCCCGGGCCGGGCCACCACGGGACCGGGGCGGCCCTCCCCCGTGGTCCGCACCAGGCCTCCGGGCGCCGTGGTCCTGGCCATCGAGCTCTCTGTCGACTCGGTGGCGGTGGCCACGGTCGGACTCGGCGGTCACATCTACAACCAGCTGAGAGTGGCCAGACCGCGGGGACATTTCTCGCCCGAGGAGACGGTGCAGGATGTCGCCAAGCTGGCAGAGCCCCTGTTGGCCGCACTCCCGACGACTCATGTCCTCGCTGGAGTCGGCGTTGCCGTAGTGGGGGTGGTCCGTCGATCGGACGGGTTCGTTCACCTGGCGCCGAACCTGGGATGGCGGGATGTCCCGCTGGGAGCGATGGTGGGTGATGGGCTTCGCCTCACAGATCGGGTTCTGGTAGCGAACGAAGCCGACCTGGGTGCTCTCGCCGAGCATCGCCGGGGAGCGGGAACCGGCGTGAACCATCTGATCTACATATCGGGCGAGGCGGGGATCGGAGCCGGTTTGATCGTTGACGGCAAACCCATGCTCGGCTCTGCCGGATACGCCGGCGAAGCCGGCCATACCGTCATCAATCCGGAAGGACATAGGTGTCGTTGCGGCGCCGTGGGATGCTGGGAGGCAGAGGCCGGTGAGGCGGCGCTGGCCCGTCACGCCGGAATCGTGGCCAGCGGCACCGGTCTCGACATCATCGACACCGTCGTTGCCCGGGCGAAGGCGGGCAACGGGCGGACCCTGGACGCCCTGGCCGAAATCGGTCGCTGGCTCGGGATCGGGATCGGAAACCTCATCAACGTGTTCAACCCGGAGCTGGTGGTGCTGGGCGGCTCATACCAGGTGCTGTTTCCGTATCTGGAGTCTGCGGTGGTCGAAGGGACCCGTCTCCAGGCCCTCGACGCTCCCGGCCAGCTGGCCAAGATCACCAGCAGTGATCTGGGACCGAACGCGCCGCTCATCGGCGCCGCCGAGCTGGCCCTGTCAGGAGTGATCGCCGATCCGGCCGGCACCGCGGGTCACAGTGTGCGGGAAGGGCATGCGGTGGACGATAGGGCTGGCGGCTGATCTCATCCGGCTACGGCTCCTCTGGTGGTTCTCGATCTCAGGCCGATAGGGCACCATCCGCGAAGATTCTCTCCATCACTTCCAGGTTGGCCACGGCATCTTGAGGTGGATAGGGCACCGCGGTGTCGTCCCGGATCGCCCTGGAGAAGACGTCGGCCTGCACCCCGTATTGGTCGGCAGTAGGGACCTCATGGATCTCGACGCCCGGCGAGACCGGTGGCTCACCGCCGGAGTAGGCGAAGATCCGCGTCGGGCGGTCGGGCGGAATGTTGAAGGGGATCTCGACGAGAAGACGCCCGGTGGTGCCCTGCAAATGGACCCTCTGGTCGTCCTCGAGTTGGGTCGAGCAGGTGAACGAGGCGTGACGTCCCCCGAAGTCGAGGATGGCCGAGGTCAACACGTCGGTCCCGAAGGCATCATCCCTCCGGATCACCGACTTCACCGTCGACGGCTCGGAGCCGAAGAGCAGTCTGGCGACGTTGACCGAATAACAACCCACGTCATACAACGACCCGCCACCGAACGCGACGATGTTCCGGATGTCATCGGGATCGACATTGCGGTAGGAGAAGAAAGACTGAATGGCCAGCAGGTCACCGATCGCGCCGTCGTCCACAAGACGTCGAACCTCCAGCCAGAGTGGGTGAAGCCGGTACATGAAAGCTTCCATCAGCTTGACCCCGGCCCGGTCGGCCACCTCGATCATCTCTCGCGCCGTATCGCTGGTGACCGCCATCGGCTTCTCGCAGAGCACGTGCTTGCCCGCCTCGGCGGCGGCAATGGCCCACGGGGCGTGGAGATGATTGGGAAGCGGGATGTAGACGGCTTCGATCTCAGGATCGCCGAGCAAGGCCTCATAGGAGCCGTACGACTTGGGGATCCCGAGACGGTCGGCGGTGACTCGAGCCCTCTCACCATCACGAGACGCGATCGCCTCCACCCGGCTCAGCTCCGAGCCTTGCATCGCTGGGATCACCTTCGACATCGCGATGTCAGCAGTCCCCAGGACTCCCCAACGCACCGGATCAGTCACCGCAACCCCACGATGATCGGGCCCGAAAGAAGTCGAGCACGACCTGGTAGGTCCCAAGCCGGCCAGGGCACAACCTGTGATTGGCGAACACGACGGGCATTGTTCCCGCCGGCCGGCCGGAGGGCAAGCTCTGTGAGAATGTTGATTCGATGAGCAAAGACCAAGCCAACCGCGGAGCCGGGACGGTGTGGCTGGCGACCGGCGCCCTGGTCGGGGCGATGGTGACGATCGTCCTCGTGCTGCTTGCGATGAGAGTCTTCGGGGCCGGTGGGCCTACGGCTGCCTACCAGTCGCCACGTTTCGTGGAGGAATCGGGTATGGCCGGCGTCGACCATGTGTACGACGGGGAGTTCACGTTCTTCGTAGGTGGAGGTGTCGCAGTGCTCGACTGCAACGACGACGGCAGACCCGACCTCTACTTCGCCGGTGGTGTCAATCCGGCCGGTCTCTATCAAAACGAGAGCCCAACCGGCGGCAGTCTTCGCTTTACCGAGATCGGAGACGCGGTGACCGACCTCACCGAAGTGACCGGCGCCTACCCGCTCGACATCGACGGCGACCGTCATGCCGATCTCGCCGTGCTCCGCTTCGGTGAGAACGTGCTCCTGCGCGGTCTCGGTGACTGCCGTTTCGAGCGCGCCAATGAGATCTGGAATGTCGATGGTGGCGATGAATGGACAGCCGCCTTCAGTGCTACGTGGGAAGGTTCGGCGGCGATGCCCACCCTCGCCTTTGGCAACTACGTAGACCTCACCGAGACCGGGCAACAGACCGGGGAGTGCTCCGATCACTACTTGTTCAGGGCCGAGAATGATCGATACCAGGAGCCACTGGCGTTGTCCCCGGGATGGTGCACCCTGTCGATCCTCTTCAGCGATTGGGACCGATCTGGTCGTCGAGACCTGCGTATGACCAATGATCGCCACTACTACCGGGATGGCGAGGAACAACTCTGGCTGGTGGCCGAGGGGGAACCGCCCCGGCCCTATCGCCACGAAGAAGGGTGGCAGCGAATGCAGATCTGGGGAATGGGGATCGCGAGCTACGACCTGACCGGCGACGGTTTGCCCGAGATGTTCCTCACCAGCCAAGGAGACAACAAGCTGCAGACATTGGCCGGCGATCGCTCACAGCCCCATTACTCCGACATCGCCCTGCGGAGCGGGGTGACCGCCCACCGGCCTTTTGCCGGAGATGTGGTGCTCCCTTCCACCGCTTGGCACCCCGAGTTCCAGGACGTCAACAACGACAGCTTCATCGACCTCTACGTTTCCAAGGGCAACGTCGAAGCAGTGCCCGAATACGCCGCGGCCGACCCCAACAACCTGATGCTGGGCAATCCCGACGGGACCTTCACCGAAGCCGCGGAGGAAGCAGGCATCGTGAACTTCGCCCGCTCACGGGGAGCAGCGCTGGCGGACTTCAACCTCGACGGCATGCTCGACCTGGTCGAAGTCAATCGCCGGGAGAACATCGGGCTTTGGAGAAGCGTCGGTTGGGGCGATGCCGGCACCCCCGAGCAGATGGGTGATTGGATCGCGATCCGGACGGAGCAGACCGGAGCCAACCCCGACGCGATCGGCTCGTGGATCGAAGTCAAGACCGGCAACCGCGTGCAGCAACGTGAGCTGACCGTGGGTGGAGGGCACGCCGGGGGCCAATTGGGATGGATCCACTTCGGGCTCGGCGATGTGGATACCGTGAAGGTGCGGGTGCAATGGCCGGATGGCGAGAAGGGAGGTTGGCTCGAAGTGAGCTCGAATCAGTTCATGACCATCACGCGTGGAGCGACCGAGGCCGACATCTGGCGCCCCGGGGGCTGAGGGCCCGATGGTCGCCGCACGTCTGGCCAGGATCGATCTCCCCGACTTCGGGATGCCCGATGAGATGCCCCGGCTCCCCGCAGTCCGTTACCAGGAGAGACTGGAGCGCCTCAAAGAGCGTGGTGAGGAACGAGGCTACGACCGGGTGATCGTCTACGCCGATCGAGAGCACAGCGCCAACCTTTCCTACCTCACCGGGTTCGACCCGCGATTCGAGGAAGCGCTACTGGTGACCGGCCCCAGCGACCCGCCCGCCCTCCTGGTTGGCAACGAATGCTGGGGCATGGCCGGGGCTGCGCCGCTCCCGGTGAGACGACACTTGTTTCAGGACTTCAGCCTCCCCAGCCAGCCGCGCGATCGCTCGAAGCCGCTAGGTGTGATCCTCGCCGACGAAGGCGTCGGCCCCGGATCACGGGTCGGGATCGTCGGGTGGAAGGACTTCGACAGCAGGGGGACGATCGATGTGCCCGCTTACATTGTTGATGAGTTGCGGCAGCGCACCGGCCCGACCGGGACAGTTGAAAACGCCACTGACCTCATGATCGGGGCTGCTGACGGGCTCCGGGTGATCAACGAGGTCGAGCAACTCGCGATTTTCGAGTACGCAGCGTGCCAGACCTCTCAAGGTGTTCGCCGGCTGCTGCAAGGGCTCCAGCCCGGGATGACCGAACAAGAGGCAGTGAGACTGCTGGAGTGGAACGGGACGCCGCTCTCCTGTCACCTCATGCTCACCGCCGGACCGAGAGCCTCGCTTGGCCTGCTCAGCCCGGCCGATCGCCGTATCGAAAGGGGCGACCCGTTCACCGTCGCCTTCGGGATCTGGGGAGCCTTGAACTGTCGTGCCGGGTTCGTCGCCGAGGACGCCGACGAGTTGCCTGACGGGATAGGCGACTACGTCGACCGATTGGTGGCGCCCTACTTCGAGGCTGTGGCTGAATGGTACCGGGCGCTTCACATCGGCCAGACCGGTGGGGTGCTCCACGAAATAATCGATCGGCGCCTCGGTGACCCGTTCTTTGGCATATTCCTGAACCCCGGGCACCAACTCCATCTCGACGAATGGGTCAACTCCCCGATCTCGCCCGGCTCGAGCGTCGAGATGAGGTCGGGCATGGCGCTTCAGGTCGACATCATCCCGGCCACCGGCACCGACTACTTCACAACCAACATCGAAGATGGCATCGCCCTTGCCGACGATGCACTGCGCCAGCAGTTTGCGGCCGGCTACCCGGATGCATGGACCAGGATCCAGAGCCGTCGCCGTTTCATGCGGGAAACGCTGGGCATCGATCTCCACCCAGACGTGCTTCCCTTATCCAACATCCCTGCCTGTCTCCCACCGTTCCTGCTCCGGCCGGACCGGGTCATGTCACTGGCGGGATAGCCTCTCTTCCCAGGGCTATGGAATGTCCAGCCTGGCGTCCGTCCACCCGCCTCCGGCTCTGCTGGATGCGGTTGCTGCCTGCACAAACCTGATGCCGATGGCCCCGTCGAGAGCATCGGGAAACCGCAGAGTCATTTGATCAGGTGTGTTGCCGCTGCGTCTGGCGGCGATCGCCTCGGCGGCGTCGGAGTAGATGTTGGCAAAAGCCTCGAGAAAGGCCTCAGGATGGCCGGCCACGATCCGCGTTGAGCGGGCTGAGAAGGGCAGGGTTCCAGGCCCGTTGGGCGTTCTCCGCTCCACCGGTCCGGACAGTGGAAGAAAGAGAAGGTGTGCTGGTTCTTCTTGGTTCCACTCAAGACTCCCGAGGGTTCCCGAGACCCGGACTCTGAGACAGTTCTCGACTCCCGCCGCGGCTTGAGTCACCCAGAAAGTGCCCCGGGCCCCGCTTTCGAAGCGAAGCATCGCTGCCCCATAGTCGTCGACCAGGCGTCCGGGCACGATGGCCCCGATCTCTGCGGCAACCTCCGAGACTTCGAGCCCGGTCACGAAGCTGATCAGGTTGTGTGCGTGGGTGCCGATGTCGCCCATGACCAGCGAGGGTCCTCCCCGGACCGGGTCGTACCGCCACGGCAATCCGGCCGCCGGATCGGGGTCGTCCTCGCCCGCTTTTCCCCCCTGAACGTACTCGACTTGGACCAATCGGATGTCGCCGAGTTGGCCCGCCTCGACCATGGCCCTGGCCTGGCGAACCATGGGATAACCCGTGTAGTTGTGGGTCAGGCAGAAGACGAGACCCGTGCTCCGGACCTTGTCCACGAGATCCAGGGCCTCTTCCAAAGTGTTGGTGATCGGCTTGTCGCAGATGACGTCGAATCCGCGATCCAGGGCGGCGCCCGCATAGAGATGATGAGTGTCGTTGGGTGTCATCACGGCAACCACGTCAGCGCCGTCTGCCCGCGCTGCCTCTCCCTCGAGCAGCTCGATTCCATCAGCGTAGGCGCGATCCTCGGACAGCCCGAGGTCGATGCCTGCCCGACGGGCCCGTCCGGGGTCGGAGGACAAAGCGCTCGCCACGAGCTGATATCGGTCGTCGAGACGAGCCGCCGCCCGGTGCATCGCACCGATGAAGCTGCCCGGGCCACCGCCTATCACTGCCAGTCGTAACCGACGACCGAGCATCTCCATGACCGGGTTGTCACTCATCATCCATCTCTCCCACGATCAGCCATCGGTCCCCGGAACCTTGGCGCATGACAAATGTCGACGCGAAGGGTCGAGTGGTGCGCCGCGCTTCGACGCCGGCGGCATCGTAGGAGATGTCGTCGACCGACCCGGTCGCCACCAGCCCCAGACTCGCCCCACCCTGTGGCCCATCCGTGAACACCACGTCGAGATGAAGTGACGCAAAGCGATAGGCCGAGACTGGGAACTCACCGGTGGTTGCCGCGACCTGGATGATGCGCTCCATTTCGACCAGACGCTCTCCGTCATCCGCAGCTCTAAGCAGCGACGTGTCGGCGCGGAGCATTGCCTCACTCTCGATGGCAAGATTCTCGGCGAGCATCACCGCCAGGTCTTGCGCCGCTGCGGCGACATCGCTGTTCAACGCCTCGGCGTCAACGCTCACCTCTACCTCTGGGAGGGCGGCGAGGTCGATCTCGACCGCGATGGGCGGAGCTCCGCCACCCGTGACCTGAAAACTGTCCCGCGCCGGCGCCCCGGCCGCGACGGTGCCGACCGCGAACAGGACGACCACGGAGCCGAGAAGCGATCCACGGGCGAACATTCGCCGGCGACCCGGCGAGGCGGCATCGTGCACCCCAACCACTCCCGTGGATTCCGGCTTGGTGAGGAATCGATCGAACAGGAAGCGAAACGGCGTCAACAGCACCAAGCCGGCGAGCAGCGCGACCTTGGCGCCGAATTCCGTCGTCTGAGGTGCGATCAGAAGGACACAGGCCGCCCCCAGGCAGAGCGCGAACGCCACACGGGCCACGCTCCCTGATGGAATCGTCTTGGGGTCGGTGATCATGAAGAACAGGAAGATCAGGACCTCGGGGGAAGTCACTACCACCCACCAGAACTGCTGCCCGCAAACCGGTTGCAGCGCCCAAGCGGCCGTCATGCAATGACCCGAGGCGGCCAATACCGCCAGCCCGGCTGCCAACAGCAGCCAAAACGAGACCGCCACCGCGATCAAGCGCAAACGGGCCGTGATCAGGAGCCCCCCCACCAGGATGATCAAGTAAGCGAAAGCCATCCACGGATCGAATGGGGCCCACCAGAAGTCGAGCGGCTCGATCACCTCCGATCCCAAGATGAGGAAGGCAGCGACAAGACCCACGTTGGACGGGTTGAAGACGTGGGAGCCGCGATATCGGATCAGGTACTTGGTGATGAGCGAGAGCCCGGCCACCCCGGCGAAGAGGTACCAACCCGACCAGCTCCACGGGTCACCACGCTCCGCCCCGACCACTCGCAGGATGAGAGCGACGCCGCTCCCGGTGAGCATCGCACTAGCCGGCCAAACGATTCGCTTGGTCTTGTAGAGGGTCCAACCGACTTCGATAGCCGCGCAGGTGAGGATGGCGACCACGATCTGGGGAACCGAGACCCTGAAGCCGAGGGCAGTTTGGCCAAGGATGTGGATCGCGATGATCACCGCCGCCAGATGAAGACGGGGATCGCGGGCGCTAGGCAGGACCACCGGATACTCGGTGGCGCCGAGACGAAAGGTGCGGGCCGCTGCCGTTGTCACCTGGAAAGGCTGCCACACCGGAATGGCCAACGCATCGTCACACGACGGGCAGGATGATCAGATCGTTGGGTCGGGTCAGGTCTTGGCGCGGCTCTTGACGGGCACGATCGTCTCAGGTGAGAGTTGCATGTACTCCACACAACGGCATTGAGGGACCGAGCAGCCCAATCCACTGACATGCTCCTTGCGGGGATGACCACAGGTGTCGCACCGCTGTCTCCCGCCATCGATGAGACGACCGGGTATCGGTTTCATCGCGAGTGCCGCTCGGGGATCTGCGATCGGCTGTCGGTCATTTTTGAGCTCCTTGCAAGCTTCGGACCGTCAGAGTTGACGCCTCGCCGGAGGTGCAAGTGACATTCGTGCCCAATGGCATCGAAGAGAACCGCAGGTCCCGCGTTCCCCACCACGACGGAACGAGGTGACAGGGAAGACGCTGCACGTAGCAACGTGCTCTGTTATCAGTCTAGTCCGTTACCGAAGCTGGGCATCTTGCCTCGCCGTGCAGAGGACGCCCCAGCCGGGCGTTTCGGGCACGTCTCACCGTCAGCGTCGCTGATAGTCCTCATTGCTGACCTTGCCGCCCCATTCAGTTACGCCCCCGCTGGTAAGCGAGAGATGCATCATCGGAGAGTCCGGCCGCGCACCGTGCCAGTGGCGCTCGCCCGGTGAGGCGTACACCACGTCACCCGGTGAGACCTCGACGGTCGAGCCGTCATCGGTCTGGACCAACCCGACGCCCGAAACGATGTAGAGGATCTGCCCCGAGGGGTGTGTGTGCCAATCGCTGCGGGCTCCCGGAGCGAATTGCACGGCGATCATGGTGACCCCACCCTCGACGTCGCTCAGCCTGCTGTTCCAAACCGTCCCGGTGAAGTGCTCTGCCGGTGATGGGCTCCAGGCTGCAGACTCGATCGGTTTGTGCTCCATGTGGGCAAACTACCCCCGATCGCCGGCGTGGTCCGCGCTTCACTCGTTGAAGTGGGTGATCAGATGCTGGAACTGCTCCCCCAAGGTGCGGCGGGCCAGGCGCGGGTACACCCACCGAGCCAGACCAGGTGGCTTGAGGAAAGCGGCGTGGGTGACCTGGGTGACAATCGAACCATCGCCGTCCGGCTCGACGGTCAGATCGATCTCCCTCGTCTGGAACTTGTCGCTCACGAGCCATCGGATCGCGGTGACACCGAGATCGACGATCTCCACTTCGGCGTCGAAGTGGATCCGATCACTGCCGGGGCGGTCGAGATGTTGATGAAAGCGAAACCGCGCTCCCACCGCGACGCCCTGACCTTCCACTTGTTCCACCCTCTCCACGTTGGGGCACCAATAAGGATCGTTCCTGGTGTCGGAGACAAAGGCGAACACGATTTCGGGAGGGGCTGGAATGTGTGCCGAGACCCTGATCGGGCGGACTGGACGGCTCGCCATCGCCGACAACCCTACGCCTCAGATGGCGAGGCACGGACGCTCACATCGATCACCCGTCCCCGCGACCCGTGGTGATGAGGGTGATCGTCACTTTCCCGCTGTATCTAGCATCGCAACCACGGCCATCGACCAAAGGGGAATCCCATGCTCAATGAGTTCAAGGACTTCGCGTTCAAAGGGAGCCTCTTGGATGTCGCCGTGGGCTTTGTGCTCGGCGTCGCCTTCGCCACGGTCGTCACTTCCCTGGTCACCGACGTGCTCACACCGTTCATCGCTGCCATCTTCGGCCAACCCGACTTCTCGGACCTGGCGATCGAGTTGGGCGGGGCCGCGATCCTGTACGGAAACTTCATCAACTCGCTGATTTCGTTCCTGTTGGTGGCCTTGGCGCTGTTCTTCTTCGTGGTCAAGCCCTACAACTCTCTGATGGCCCGAAGGAAGTCGGGTCGGGAACCCGAGCCGGAACCGTCGGAGGACATCATCCTGCTCCGCGAGATCCGAGACACGTTGCGACAGCAGACCTGAGATAGGAGCCAATGATGGGTGAGCAGAAGAAGCCGGTTGGACCGGATCTGGCAAATGACGGGATCCCCGCCGAGGACGTCGGCACTGAGACCCCGGCCGCAGCGCAGGTCGACGGCAAGGCTGTCATCGTCGTTCGCACGGACGACGGGGTACGGGTGGTGGGCGGCCGATGCACCCACTACGGCGCCCCCCTCGAAGATGGCTTCTGCGAGGGGGGAAAGCTCCACTGTCCCTGGCACCACGCCGTCTTCGATCTGGCCACCGGTGCCGCGATCGGGGCTCCCGCTCTCAACCCGGTCCCCGCTTATCAGGTGAGCGAGCGTGATGGGCGCATCTATGCGACGGGTCCGGTCGACACTTCAACCAGGGAACAGTCCCCGCCGACAAAGCCTGCCTCGGTCGTGATCGTGGGCTCCGGCGCCGCGGGTGCCGCGGCAGCCGAGACACTCCGTCGGCTGGGCTACACCAACCGGATCGTCCTCATCGGCGAGGAGCCGCCGATCGACCGGCCCAACCTCTCCAAGGACTATCTGGCGGGCACGGCCCCCGAAGAGTGGATGCCGCTGAGGAGCGCCGGTTTCTACAACGAACAGGGCATCGAACTGATCACCGGACAGCGCGTGACACGGATCGACCGCAACTCGAAGACGGTGCACCTCGAGGACGGAAGCTGGCACGACTATGGGGCTCTCCTGCTGGCACCGGGCGCCGAGCCGAGAGTCCTCGGCATCCCCGGAGCAGATCAAGGGCACGTCCACTACCTGAGGACCCTCGAGGAAAGCCGATCGATAATCTCGGCGCTCGAGCACACCTCGAGTGCAGTGGTTATCGGCGCCGGGTTCATCGGTCTCGAGGTGGCCGCTTCACTGCGCCAGCGTGACATCCCGGTGACTGTCGTCGCCCCCGAGAGCATCCCCCTCGCCGCTCTGCTCGGTGACGAGCTCGGTGGATTCGTACGCGACCTCCACCAGGACCACGGTGTGGTTTTCCACCTGGGGCGAACCGTGACCGGGATTCAGGGGGATCAGGTTTCACTCGACGACGGGACCCTGGTCGCCGCCGACATGGTTGTGATCGGTGTTGGAGTCACACCGCGAACCGAGCTCGCCGTGCAGGCAGGGCTGACCGTTGACGACGGGATCGTGGTCGACGATCGACTCCGGACCAGCGACCCGGACATCTGGGCTGCAGGGGACGTGGCCCGCTACCTCATCGACGAGGCGGAGACGGTGCGTGTCGAGCACTGGGTGCTGGCGCAACGACAAGGCCAAACCGCGGCTCACAACATGTTGGGTCATGACATCGTGTTCAACGATCCGCCGTTCTTCTGGAGTCAGCATTACGACGTGCCGATCAACGTCACCGGGCACAGTCAGGATTGGGACGAGGCGATTGTTCGCGGGGACCCCTACCAGCACGACGTGTTGGTCGCCTACCGGAGGAACGGCAGGATCAGGTCGGTAGCTTCGATCTACCGGGACCTCGACAGTCTTCGGGCTGAGCGGGCGCTAGCCACCGACGATCAAGGAGCCCTCGATGATCTGGTCGCCGCGCCCGACTGACCCCGAATCAGAACCGAGGACCGGGCCGTCGCCGACGCTCGCTGCTGCCACCCGGTTGGCGTGAGTGGGGGCGGGGGGAACGTGCTCGGGGCGCAGCGCCTCGAACTCCCTCCGCAGCACGGGAACCACCTGATCGCCGAGCATCTCCAACTGCTCCAGGACTGTGGCCGGAGGCAACCCGGCGTGGTCCATCAGGAACAACTGACGCTGGTAGTCACCGAAGTAGTCCCTGAACTTCAAGGTCTCTTCGATCACTTGCTGCGGACTGCCAACGGTCAATGGTGTCTGCTCGGTGAACTCTTCTAGAGAGGGCCCGTAGCCGTAAACCGGAGCATGGTCGAAGTAGGGGCGGAACTCGCGGACCGCATCCTGGGAGTTATTTCGCATGAACACCTGGCCGCCGAGACCCACATCGCCTGGTCCGCCCGACCATGCCCGTAGAACTCGAAGCGAGCCCGGTACAGGTCGATCAAGCGGATGTAGTGCTCCTTGGGCCAGAAGATGCTGTTGGCGAAGAACCCGTCCCCGTAGAAGGCCGCTTGCTCCGCGATCTGTGGGCTACGGATCGAGCCGTGCCACACGAAGGGAGGCACCCCATCAAGCGGCCGGGGGGTGGAGGTGAAAGACCGCAGAGGTGTCCGGAAGCTGCCGTCCCAATCGACGACGTCCTCACACCACAGACGATGCAACAGCTGGTAGTTCTCGATCGCCAGCGGGATTCCGTCTCTGATGTCCTTGCCAAACCAGGGGTAGACGGGCTCGGTGTTGCCACGACCCATCATCAGGTCGACGCGACCATCGACCAGATGCTGGAGCATCGCGTAGTCCTCCGCGATCTTGACCGGATCGTTGGTGGTGATGAGCGTCGTCGCCGTCGACAGGATCAGACGCGTGGCGCGGGCGGCGATGAAGCCGAGCATCGTGGTTGGCGACGACGGCACGAAGGGTGGGTTGTGATGCTCGCCGGTAGCGAATACGTCCAGCCCGACCTCCTCGGTCTTCTCGGCGATGGTCACCATCGACTTGATCCGCTCGGACTCGCTCGGTGCGCGACCGGTGGTCGGATCGGTGGTGACATCCCCAACCGTGAATACCCCGAATTGCATGTGCGTCCCTCTCAGACCTAACTAGTTGATTCTTCAACTATATCGAGTCAACAGCGAGCCACCAAGTGGTCTGTCGCTGAAATAGGGCGAGGGTGTCTCCGAGTCATCGGCGTGCTCTGGCCAGGAGAAAAGCGCAGTCCGCAGGCGGGGCCTGCGTCGAGCATTTTGGACGCAGCCAGGCGCGTCGAGGGCCGGAGAGACACCGCCAGTATTTTCTGCGACGGGCCACTAGCTCCTATTCCACCGTCCTACCGGGTCACCGCCGGCGGCGGAACAGTCCTTCAATCAACTTCTTTGCCTCGTCGGCCCACAGGACCACGCTCGCAAGTCCGGTGCACAACAACCACCTGCCGAGATCGAGCGGCGTCGTTTGGAAGGCCTCGTTGAGGAACCGGAGCTGAACCACCGCGACCTGCAGCAAGAGCGAAATGGCTATGGCCCCCCACAAGATCGGGTTGGTGAAGAGGTCGCGCAATGCACTGGTCCGATCCGAACGGGCATTGAAGCAATTGAAGAGTTGGGCGAGGACGAGAGTCGTGAACGCCATCGTTCGTCCTTCCACGATGTCACCCGAGCCCTCGATCATCCCACCGGGCAGGCTGAGGTCGAGCGCGGCGAGGGTCACCACCGCCATAACCATGCCGACCCACATGATGCCAACCCACATCTCACGGTCGATGATGCGATCGGTGAGTTGTCGGGGCGAGCCTCGCATGATGTCGCGCGGCGCGGGTTCCACGCCCAGGGCGAGAGCCGGTCCGGTGTCGGTGAGGAGGTTGATCCAGAGAATCTGCGTCGCCAGCAACGGTACCGCGACTGTCTCATCCACCTCATCGAGCCCGATGAGCCCGGCCAACACCACGCCGAAGAACATCGTGAAGACCTCGCCAATATTCGAGGAGAGGAGGAAGCGCAGAAACTTGCGGATGTTTGCAAAGATGGCTCGCCCCTCGCGCACCGCGGTGACAATCGTGGCGAAGTTGTCGTCGGCGAGGATCATGTCCGCCGCCTCCTTGGTGACCTCGGTGCCCGTCAGTCCCATCGCCACCCCGATGTCGGCCGCCTTCAAGGCCGGGGCATCGTTTACCCCGTCGCCGGTCATGGCGACGATGTTCCCGTCGGCCTGCAACGCGTCCACGATGCGAAGCTTGTGCTCGGGAGCCACCCGGGCGTAGACCGACGCCTCCCTGACCGCCGCCCTCAATTCAGCGTCGTCGAGGGCCTCGATCTCAGTTCCGATGAGGACCCTGGTGTTTGCGTCCTGGTCATGGTCGACGATGCCGAGATCGCCGGCGATCCGGACCGCGGTCCGGGGATGGTCGCCCGTGATCATGATGACCCGTACCCCCGCCCCCGTGGCCTCGGCTATTGCCGATTTCGCCTCTGGACGGGCTGGGTCGATGATGCCCACCATCCCTAGGTAGACGAGTTCGCTCTCGATCGACTCGTCCTCCGGCGGGCGATCGTGGTCCCCCAAGGGGCGATAGGCGACCGCCAGGGTGCGCAAAGCTTGATCGGCCAATCCTTCGACCGTGGCCAGGATCTCAAAGCGACGATCATCGGTCAGCGGACGCACTCTCCCCCCAACTCGTTCCTGAGTGCAATGCCCCAAGAGCACATCGGGCGCGCCCTTGGTTATCACGTCGATCCGACCCTGGCGCTCGGCGTCGCTCTCCAGGGTGGTCATCAGCTTCCGCTCAGAGGTGAAGGGGATCTCACCCACTCTCTCGAAACGGGCCCTGCGTTCCTCGGTGAGACCGATCTTCGCCTCGGCCACCAGGAAGGCCGCCTCGGTGGGGTCGCCTTCGATGACCCACTCGCCCTCCTCTTGGTGCAGCCGGGCGTCGTTGGCGAGACTCCCGCCCCCGAGCACCCACCGCACCTCCTCCAGCAGCATCGGGTCATCCAGGACGTCACCACCGGTCAACAACTCGCCGGTCGGACGGTATCCCGTCCCCGTGACGTCGACCTCTCCGGATGCCGTGACCACCCTCTCCACCGTCATCTCACTCTTGGTGAGGGTGCCGGTCTTGTCGGAGCAGATGACCGAGGCCGAGCCAAGGGTCTCCACGGACGACAGCCGCTTCACTATTGCGTTTCGACGCGCCATCCGCTGTACGCCGAGTGCAAGGACTACGGACAGGACCGCGGGCAAACCCTCGGGCACGGCCGCAACCGCCAGGGAAACGCCAACCAGCAGCACGTCTACAAAATCGGACGGCACCTCCAGATTGGAGGTGAGAACAATGGCCCCCACGACGATCGTGGCAATGACGACGACAGAGATGCCCAGAGCGCGCCCGATGCTGGCTACCTCGCGCTGAAGTGGGGTCCGATGTTCCTCGGTGGCGCCAAGCAGGCGGGCGATGTTCCCCATCTCGGTGGCCATCCCCGTGGCGGTTACGACCGCTCGCCCCCTGCCCCTGGTGACCGCCGTGCCGTTGAAGACCATGTTCACCCGGTCGCCAATCCCCGCCGGCTGGTCGATCGTGGCAACATCCTTTGTCACCGGCTCGCTTTCGCCCGTCAGCGACGCCTCGGCCACCATCAGCGACGAGGTCATGACGAGGCGGGCGTCGGCGCTCACCGCGTCTCCCGTGGCCAAGAGGAGGATGTCGCCTGGAACGACATCGACAGCCGCCACACGCTGCTCCTGGCCATCTCTGATCACGGTTGCTGCCGCGGCTGCCATTCGCTGCAGGGCGGCAACCGCCTGCTCGGCGCGAACCTCCTGGACATGGCCCAGAACCGCGTTGAGTACCACGATCACCAGGATCACGATGACTTCGAAAGGCACCCCTTCCCGACCCTCGAGCAGCCAGGCACCGAACGACACGACCACCGCCCCGATCAGCAGGTAGACGAGCGGATCGGCAAACTGGCCGAGGAACTTCCGCCAGGCTGGGATCTGCTTGGCTGCCTCGAGCTGATTTGGTCCGTGTCGGTGCAAGCGGGTGGACGCCTCAGCTGCGCTCAGCCCTCGCTCCGGATCAGAGGCCAGACTGGCGATGACCTGATCGACCTCCCGTCGCCAGGGTTCGGATGTCGCAGTGGTGGCTAGGTGCTGGTCGGACACGGTGAAACGGTAGGCCCGCTGTCCTCCGACTCGGGAACCGGATCACCTCAGGGCGCGTGATGACCGGTTCAGGCCAAGTTAGTGGCCCGCCGCAGAAATACTGGCGGTGTCTCTCCGGCCCTCGACGCGCCTGGCTGCGTCCAAAATGCTCGCCGCAGCTTCCGGCTGCGATTGCGCTTTTCTCCTTGCCAGATGACGCCGATCACTCGGAGACACCCTCGCCCTATTTCCACGACGGACGACTGGCCCGTCGCATCCACCGTTCGCCCCCCAGTGCCACTCCTTGGTCCATGGCCGCCGGCCCCCAACTACCGGCCGGATAAGGGATCGGAACCGGCTGTTGCTCGACCAGGTGGTCGTAGACCCGCCAGGACGCCTCGACCTCGTCGGCCCTCACGAACAAGGTCTGGTCGCCTTCGAGAATGTCGAGGATCAGGGTCTGATAGGCGTCCCGAAGAGCCCCATACACATCCGAATAGCGGAAGTGCAAGGTCTGAGCGTCTAGCTGCGACTCTTTCTCGGGGGACTTGACGTTGAATCGCAACGAGAATCCCTCGTCCGGCTCGAGGATGATCAACAACACGTCGGGTTGGTGGACGCAGTCGTCCCGCCGCCCGTGGAACACGCAAAGCGCAGGCTCACGAAAGGTGACCGCGATCCGGGTGAATCTCTCCGGCAGACGTTTACCGGTTCGCACCAGAAACGGGATCCCCTCCCATCGCCAGGTGTCGACATACATCCTCATACCGACGAAAGTGGCCGTCACCGAGCCCGGGTCGACACCCTGTTCCTGGTGATATCCCGCAACAGGCGAGCCGTTCACTGATCCGGCCTCGTACTGGCCGTAAACGACATCATCTGCCTTGATCGGTGCGATCGACTCGATCACCTTGACCTTTTCGTTGCGGATGTGGTCGGCGTCGAAGGCATTGGGTGGCTCCATTGCCACCAATGCCAGTAGTTGGGTGAGGTGGTTCTGGACCATGTCTCGGACTACGCCGGCGTGGTCGTAGTAACCGGCGCGCCCCTCGATACCGAGAGCCTCGGCCACCGTGATCTCGACCTGGGCCACGCGATCCCGATTCCACAAACGCTCGAAGATCGGGTTGGCGAATCGGAAAGTGAGGAGGTTCTGCACCGTGGCCTTCCCCAGATAGTGGTCTATCCGATAGATCTGAGATTCGTCGAAGTAGGCGAGAAGAAGACGGTTCAGGTCGCGGGCAGTGCTCAGGTCGGTGCCAAACGGCTTCTCCACGACCACCCGAGACCAGCCGCCCCCCTGACTCGCCCCGGACGCCCCCAGACCCTCGATCGTGGCAGCAAAGACACTCGGTGGAGTGGCCAGGTAGAACACTCGGTTGCCGGGCAAAGCCCGCTTGGCTTCGATTCCTTCGATCCTCTCTCGCAGACCGGGATAGTCATCGGCTCCGGGTGTCATCGCGTGATACTCGACACGGTTCGCGCACCAAGGCGCAGTCACTTCCCGGTCGAGCCCGCTGGCAATGAGCGCCTCTTGAATCCAGTTCCGGTAGCCCTCATCACCGATGTCCTTTCGTCCGACACCCAGGACCACACACTTGTCAGCAGCCAGCTCATCGGTGATCAGTCGAAAAAGAGAAGGAACCAGCTTGCGATAAGCGAGATCACCGGTTCCTCCGAAGATCACGAAGAGATGTGGATCGACATCGTTCATGTTTGTGGTGCTGGGTCAGGCGGACCAACAACCTAGTGCTCCGGGTCGTAAGTTCCGTGCGTGTAGCGCCGAGCTATCGGCGATCCTGGCAAGGACGCTCATCCTGTCGGGCCGCGCCATCGACTCGACCCGTCGGTCTTAGAACGCCACCACCGGCACGACCTGACCCTCGCTCCGGGTCGCCAACGATTTGGTGAACACCGAGCCCCTCGCCAGCTCGGACTCAGCAGGGAGAGAATCATCCCCGTCGGCCGCGAGAGTGAGGACGAACTGAGTCGAGTGGTCGACGCGTCGATAGGTCAGCGTTCCTCCCATCGCTATCGCCAGCTGACCGCAGATCCAGAGCCCGAGCCCGACGGAAGACGCGTCCCGACGGGTGTTGGTCGAGCGCCGGTAGGGCAAGAAGATGCTGCTCTCGTCCTCAGGCAGCACACCCACACCGTCGTCAGCCACGATGACTTGGACCCTGTCGCCATCGGCGCTAGTCGATACCACGATGGTTTCGCCGCCATACCGGACGGCATTCGAGACCAGGTTGCGGATGATCTGACGGACCCTGAGAGCGTCCCCGCGCGCCATCGGCACCGCTTCGCCGAGGTCTACCTCCACCGCGGTCCCCACACCGACGAAACGGCGAACGGTGGTGACCACCTCGTGATTGAAGTCGATCGCCCCGTCCTCGACCCTCAGCGCGGAGCGCTCCATGCTGGTGGCGGTGAGCATGTCCTCGACGATCTCGGTGGCGTCGACGGCCTGCCGATGAGCAAGACCGATCAGTTCTCTCGCCTCCTCGGGCTCGAGATCGGAGGCGCTGGACACGATTTCGGTCAGACCCACGATCCCGGTGAGGGTGTTCCGCAGCTCGTGACTCACCGTGCCCAACATCTGAGATCGGTTCCCGTCGAGCTGGCCAAGCCGGGTTCGAACCCGATACATCACCGCCGCCAGGCCGCCGGTGATCAAGAGGACGGAGAGAAATGCCCCAACCACCTCAGCGGTGACCTGCTCCTCTTTGAAGTAGGAGACTCCATACCAGCCCGTCACATAGACGACGAGCCCGGCCAGCCAATACCGGTCTGCATAGAGGGCCGCCAGGACCAGTAGGAAGGCAAAGACACCGGTGTTTACCACCAGGTCGTCAGAGATGAGGGGTATCGCCCCCCATAACGTCAGATCGAGGAGCAGCATGGCACGCGGTGACCGGATGCGACGGAGACGGCACCACACCGCGTGACCTCCGGTCACGCTGAGCCCGACCGCGTACGCCGCGAAGCCAGGGATCGCCACGAATAGGGCAACTCCCACCAGGAGAGCAAGACCTACCAGGCTGATGATCAGACGGACCGTCTGGTAGTCGTCGAGGAAATTCTCCATCGACGAGCGTTGGGGGACATTGGTCATCGGCCGTCGGGGCATTCCCTTGTATCGACGGCTAACGGCGAACACTGGAGGGCTCGCCGGGTAGGAACTTCCCCTGTTTTCGCCCGGGTCCCGCAGAGAGTCGTTCTCCCCTGCGGGAACCGTCACCCTGAAGTGGGCAACCGGTCCAAGTCGGAGGCGGCGAGGCCGCCTCCGATGACGGCGTGGGCAACATCAACCAGCCGAAGGTTGTGGTTGCGGGCATGATTGCGCAGTTTGGCGAACGCCCGATCGACTGAGACTCCCTCGCGCTCGGCGATCATCCCTTTCGCTTGCTCGATGACGATGCGGCTGTTGAGAGCGTAATGCAGCTGCTCGTTGAGGATCTGGGCCTCCTCTGCCGCCCGATGATGAAGGATGGCGATGGTGGCGACGTCGGCCAGAGCCTGCCCGGCGTCGATATCGGCCTGGACCATCTGCCTACGTTCGGAGTGGAACAGATTGAGAGCACCGAGGACACTGCCCCGAAGCCGCATCGGTAGCGCATGCACCGACTTGAACCCGGCGGCGAGAGCTTCCACCGCGAAACGGGGCCAGCGCTCGCTGGCGGACTCGAGATCCTGATTGACGACGGCCCGACCTGAGTGGTAACAATCGAGGCAGGGGCCTTCCCGCGCTTGGAGCTCGAACAACTCCAGGATTCGCATTGTCTCGCTTGACGAAGCCATGACTCGGAGATCGCCTTCGGGAGAGACCAGCATCAGCCCGGCCGCATCGACATCGAGAACCTCGACACAACGATCGACCAGGACGGTGAGCAGCTCGACCACGTCGAAATCCGCCACCAGCGTGTCCGCCAGCTTGACGAACGCCGCCGCAAGCGTCGTCTCCCTCGACATCGGGAGGCCAATGCCATTGGCGTCTGTCATGAGTTACCCCCTTTCCGCACGGCATGCACTCTGACTGACGTCACGTCGACAGGAACCCCCCGTGTCGGCGCTTTTCACGAGTCGACGTCACCTTCGGGCCGGAATTGCAGCCTTCGGGACACGACGTCGCGAGCTACCTCGACGAGAGGCCGGTCGACGCTGTAAGCATAGGCACGCAGCCGAACGAGTGCCTCTCCTACGTCGCACTCCAGTTGAGCGGCCACCATCCCCGTGGCCTGGTGAATCACATACTGGATACCAAAGCCCGATGCCAGCTCGGCGGCGAGGATTCCGGGCGGTGCGTTCGACTGCTGTTCCAGGATGGCGTGGGCGGCGATGTCGGACATGACCATCGCGTCGGCATGTTGCTCATCAGCCATCGGCCCCGGTCGGTCCCGATAGAGGTTGAGCGCTCCGAGCTTTATCGCCCCGATCTGAATGGGAAATCCAAACACCGCTTGTGCCCCGGCCTCGACCACCGGTCCGCTAAAGGCTTGCCACCGGTTGGACACCGGATTGGCGAGGTTGGGCTCCATCACCGGACGCTGGTAGCGATATGCGTCAACACAAGGTCCCTCTCCGAGAGTGAACTCGAGCTCCTCCATGAGGGCGCTCACCTTGTCGGTGGTACAGATCGAGCCACGAGCCGCGCCGTCGGACATCAACGTGATCCCGGCGCCGGTCATCCCGGCGACTTGGCTGGAGACCGCGCACAGGTGCCCGGTCTCCAGATCGGCCGAACTGCTCCCGATCAGGAGTTCGAGAATCCGCAACCTTCGTTTACTCGCTCCGTTCACAACTGAAACGGTTCCTTTGCGACAAACCCGGTTGATGCAAAAGTCGTGACCAGGGGAGCCAAACCTTCTCCTGCCCATGTGCATTCTGGTTCGCGCTACCGGGGTCCGGGGCATCGCTCCCGAGCCTGCCAGCCGCAGGCCCGACACGTGAGGGCTCATGCCGTGTCACCGGTCACGGTACACCACCTTCCGGAGCGAATTGGCGTCGGTCCGCGACGGGTCTGATTGGCGTGACCCCGAGGAGAATCGGCAGCCCTGCTACAGTTTTCCTGCGATCACCCGCTCTGCGGGCGACAACCGCGTTGCTCCGGACCCAGGTAGCGCGCCAACAGGCGTGAAACCAGAGGAGTGACATGAGAGTCGATCCGGCCGCGGCTGCTGTCCACCGGTCCTTTCAGCATCTGATCGAAGAGGACTCGCCGGACCTGCACACGGTGACCTCAATGGACGGCGTCTTTCGGTTTGTGTCACCGGCAAGCTTTCCGCTGTTCGGTTGGGAGCCCGACTACCTCGTGGGACGCCACCAGGACGGGTTCATTCACCCCGACGACGCCGCAGTGGTCCATCAATCGCGACATGGGGCACTCTTGGACCAGCTCGGGTCCGTGACCACCGTATACCGATTCCGGTGCGCAAGCGGGGGGTACCGATGGGCAGAGGCCGTGGCAACGCTCGTCGACGCCGACGGCGAGAAGCTGTTGGTATCAGCTGTCCGTGACATCGGAGAGCGGAGAAAGACTGAGCTCGCTCTCGAACGCCAGGCCACAACCGACGTGCTGACCGGCGCCGCCAACCGTGCGCTGTTCATGGACCGCTTGCAGCAGGCGCTGCACCGCCTCGAGCGGAAAGAAGGATTTGTTGCCGTCCTCTTCCTCGACCTCGACCGATTCAAGCTGATCAACGACACCGTCGGGCACCTGATAGGCGACGCGGTGCTGATGAAGATGGCTGATCGGCTCCGCCGTTTCCTGCGACCGCAGGACACCCTCGCTCGATGGGGCGGAGACGAGTTCGCAGTCGTGGTCGAAGACCTGGCGGCGCCGGAGAAGGCCACGGCACTCGGGGCCAGGATCATCGAAGCCGGCCGCGTCCCGTTTGTCATCGGTAAGGAGCGGTTCATCTGCACGACGAGCGTCGGCATCGCAGTGACACAGAACCCCGAGCACAGTGCCGAAGGTCTTCTCCAGGAGTCGGACATGGCCCTCTATCGAGCCAAGGACCGGGGCCGCGATCGGGCCGAGGTGTTCGACGAGGAACTTCGCACCCAGGCAGTAGGGCGTCTGGGCACGGAGCGGATGTTGCGCAGGGCAATCGATGAGGACCGGCTACGTGTGAATTATCAACCCATCATCGATCTCCGCACCAGCCAAACGGTCGCGGCCGAGGCCTTGGTTCGAGTATGGGACGCGGAGCAGAGACGTCTCATCGCCGCCGAGTCGTTCATTGGTGTCGCCGAGGAGACCGGGATCCTGGCAGGTATCGACGACTGGGTCCTCAGCCAAACGATCGACCAGGCGAAAATATGGCGCGGGCTGTTCGACGAGACCGGTTTCACTGACATCGCGATCAATCTCACCGCCCGGCACCTAGCCGACGCCGGTTTTGCTCAGACCGTCCTCGATGAGTTGGCGGAACACGAGGTGCCGACCGAGATGCTGCAGATCGAGCTCACCGAGCGTGTGCTCATGGAAGCGTCGAACTCGGCGCTCACCGAGTTGAAGATCCTCCGTGGCGCCGGGGTCAAGGTCGGCCTCGACGACTTTGGGACCGGGTATTCCTCCCTGTCCTACCTTCGCGTGTTCCCGCTCGACTTTGTCAAGATCGACCGGTCGTTCATCCAGAAGCTGGCGCTCGGTGTCACCGAACGGGCAATTGTCAGGTCAATCATCGACTTGTCTCATGCCCTCGAGATGAGGGTGGTCGCCGAAGGAGTCGAGGCACAGGCCCAGGCCGACGAGTTGATCGAACTTGGCTGCGACCGGGCCCAAGGCCGTCTCTTCGCCTCTCCCGGCCCGCCTGCGGTGATCGAGGAGCGCGTACTGGCCGGGAAATCCCAGCCCGGTCTCATGGCTCCGGAGTGAACCCGGGGATCCGTCTTCAGCTCACCGTGGCGCGGTGACACTCTGTCCTGCTGAAGATCCTGGCTCGAATTGGCCCCCGGCTTCACACCGAATGGCGCTCGTCAAGACGACTTCGCTCTTGAACGAGATCTCTCCCTCACCGATTCGCTTTCCTGTTTGGTATCGGCGAGCGCCCGGGAGTGTTCCATCCACTTGCGGCGTAGATAGATCCGCTCCCTTGGGGTGAGTCCGCCCCATACCCCATCCCCTTGTCGGGTTTCGATGGCGTAGGCGAGACAGTCCTCGGCCACGGGACAGAGGGCGCACACTTCTTTCACCCGGCGGATCGCCTGGACGTCCTCGGAGAACGGGAAGAAGTCGACGCCGGTCCACTCCCGGCACGCGGCGGTGTCGCGCCAGGTCGGTTCGACCATTTCGGACGGCTCGTGACCGGTTCGTTGGTCGATGCGGGTGATTGGTGGGGAAGATACGTTTAGCACGGCAAGCCTCTGCCCCGGGAGAACCAGACCTCAGGGTTCTGTGCGCTTGATCCTTGCTAATGGCGGGAGAGTTCGGCCCGCAACACCAATAGACGACACCGTTTCTCGGGCGAGATAGCCCAGACACGACATCGCCCCGAAAACGATAGCAGGGCGCTCCCGAAACGCCAGAGGAGGACCCTTGCCGAGGTCCAGAATGGGGTGTTCACCCGATGCAGGCGGCGGATGAACGCGGCACCCTGTCCTCAACAGAGTCAGGGGAGGATGAATGAACAACCCGAACCCACCAGACAATGGAGGTTCACGCGGCCTCGAAGCCGGCCAGTCGACACGGGGTTCGGCCGATGCCCGCTGAACACCAGCGCGGTCCCGGAGGCTTCACAGTGGTGGCATTTGCGCTGGCTGTGACCTTGGGCGGCGCCAACTTCCTCGCGGTCCGATTCAGCAATCGTGAGATGCCTCCAATCTGGGGGGCAGGCTTGCGGTTCAGTTTGGCGGCCGTCCTGTTCGTCTCCATTGCGCTCGCCTTGAGGCTGCGTTGGCCGAGGGGGCGTACGCTGATGCTCACCGTCGTCTACGGGCTCCTGAGCTTCGCCGTGTCGTATGCCCTGATGTATTGGGCCCTGGTCAGGGTCACCGCCGGCGTGGCCACCGTGGTGCTGGCAGTGGTACCCCTGGTGACCTTGCTGCTGGCTGCGGCGCACGGTTTGGAGCGACTCCAGCGGAGGGCGATAGTCGGCTCACTCCTGGCTTTGGCCGGGATCGGGTGGATGGCGGTCGGTCCTCAGGACCTGGTGCTACCTCTGGGCGCCCTGGTGGCAATGCTGGCTGCGGCGCTGTCCATTGGAGAAAGTGTGATACTCGGCAAACGGGTGTCGGGCAACCACCCGGTGATGACCAATGCCGTGGGGATGCCCGCCGGCGCGGCTGCGCTGCTGGCCCTCTCTGCCATGTCAGGGGAGCATTGGGCCCTGCCTCGCCAGCCCGAGGTGGTCTGGTCATTGGCCTATCTGGTGACCTTCGGCTCGGTGGGGCTGTTCATACTGGTATTGCTCGTGGTTCGCCATTGGACCGCATCGGCCACCTCCTACATGTTCGTCCTCTTCCCCGTGGTGACGATGCTGTTGGGATCGTGGATCGCAGATGAGCCGATCACCGCCCAAGGCCTGATCGGAGCCGTCATGGTGATGGCAGGCGTGTGGTTCGGAGCGCTATCACCGGCAGCACGACTCTCTGCACCCCCACCACGGGAATCGGCGGCGGCGCCCCAAGGCACGTCCCCAATCAAGAGCTGAGGCCCACCCTTTTCAATTCACGTGCCGGGCTGATCGGTCCATGGCGGGGCTCCGGCCCTTGACGTTGGCATGTTCCGGGCCGTCCTGAACGCGGCGAACGTCGGTGGTCGGGGCACTATGGTCGAAGTATGGCCCCGGGCGAACCCAAGCTCCGGGTGGTCGAGTTGCTCGCTTCGCTCTCACTCGCCACCGACCTCGGCACCGGCCAACCCACTGGTCACGGTCTCAGCACCTCCCTGTTGGCGGTGTCGCTGGCTCGGGAAGTGGGGTGCGGTC
>DASWKK010000034.1:0-8439 GCA_036396655.1 Acidimicrobiia bacterium | reverse complement strand
CGAGACCCACTATCGGGACATGTGCGACATCGAGTTCACCATCGAGCGAGATGTCCTTCACATCCTCCAGACCAGGGCCGGCAAGCGCACCGCGGCCGCCGCGGTGAGGATGGCCGTGGCCATGGTGGAAGAGGGTCTGATCGACGAGAAGACTGCCGTTACGAGGGTCGAGCCTGATTCCCTGGAGCAGCTTCATCGCCCTCGCATCGCCGATCATGTCGACACTGGCTCAGCGGTCGCGAGCGGGGTGGCCGCTTCTCCCGGCGCGGCCACCGGAAAGGTGGTTTTCACCTCCGATTCGGCGGTGACTCGGGCCCGCGAAGGCGAGACGGTGATCCTGGTGCGGCCCGAGACGACGCCCGACGACATCCATGGCATGGCGGCCGCCGCCGGAATCCTGACCAGTCAGGGCGGTAAGACCTCCCATGCTGCGGTGGTGGCCCGGGGCATGGGAAAGCCGGCGGTCACCGGGGCCGCCGCCATTCTCGTCGACCTCGATGCCGGTATCGCGAGGGCCAAGCACGACGACCTTCATGAAGGAGACGTCATCACCATCGACGGGACATCGGGGTTGGTATTCCTCGGTGAGGTCGACGTCGTCGAGCCCGAATCGATTCACGAGCTGGAAGAGCTGTTGGAGTGGGCCGACCGGTTCCGCAAGCTGGAAGTGCGCGCCAATGCGGACACTGCCGAGGATGCTGCTCTGTCCAGAGCCCGGGGCGCCTCGGGCATCGGCCTGGCACGCACCGAGCACATGTTCCTGGGAGAGAGGCTCGCCATCGTTCAGAATCTGATCCTCTCCGCGGATCCAGAACAACGCGAACAGGCCCTCGCCGATCTCGAACGGCAGCAGATCGGGGACTTCGAGTCACTTCTCGAGGCAATGGACGGCCTGCCGGTCGTGATCCGGCTCCTCGACCCTCCCCTCCACGAGTTCCTGCCATCCCGCCTCGAGCTCGAGCACGAGATGCTCGGCCGGGTCCGGGCCGGGAGGCCGATCGACGACCTCAGGGTGATGTCCGACCAGGTGGCTCGTTGGGAAGAGGACAATCCAATGCTGGGGCTGCGCGGTGTCCGGCTCGGTCTCATGGTCAAGGACCTCTATCGGATGCAAGCGCGGGCGGCTACAACGGCGCTCACCCGACGCATCCAGGCCGGTGGGTCACCCCGTCTCGAGATCATGATCCCGTTGGTTGCCGTCGCCGAGGAGCTCATCCAAATGCGCGAGGTCATCGAAGAGGAGATCGTCCGCGCCACTGAAGGGTCGGGTGTCGAGCTCGACATCCACATCGGGACCATGATCGAGCTGCCGCGGGCCGCCCTGACCGCGGGCGAGATCGCTCCCGTCGCCGACTTCTTCTCGTTCGGCACCAATGACCTGACCCAGATGACCTACGGACTGAGCCGGGACGATGCCGAGGGGCTCTTCCTTCGCGACTACCTGGAACAAGGGATCCTCACCTCTGATCCTTTTCAGTCCATCGACCAGCGAGGGGTGGGGCGGCTGATCCGCGTCGCCACCAAGGAGGGCCGAGAGGCCAATCCCGACCTGGTGGTTGGGCTGTGCGGAGAGCACGGTGGCGATCCTGAGTCCATTGCCTTCGTGCATGCGCTGGGTCTCGACTATGTGTCTTGCAGCCCGCCACGAATCGAAGGCGCACGCCTGGCCGCGGCCCAAGCTGCATTGGGTGACACCGAGTCATCGCACCGCGTCGACTAACGCCGCCACTCCTTCCCCGGTGATGGCGGTCGTGACCAGAACCGTTGCCTCGGAGTCCCCGAGAGTCTCCAACAGGGCGCGATGGACGGTGTCGACTCCCGGTCGATCGGCCTTGTTGATGACATAGACGTCGGTGATCTCGACTATCCCCGCTTTGTCGGCCTGAATCTGGTCTCCCCAGTCGGGACCCAAGACGAGGACGACGACGTCGACCAGGTCCATCACCTCGACTTCGGACTGCCCAACCCCGACCGTCTCCACGAGAACGACATCGAAACCGGCGCGGGCCAGCACGGCAATAGCCGACGATGACGAAGGTGCCAGGCCACCCAAATGGCCACGCGACGCCATCGAACGGATATAGACCGACGGGTCGTCGACATGGTGCTGCATGCGGATTCTGTCCCCGAGCAGCGCACCACCGGTGATGGGGCTGGAAGGATCCACGGCCAGGACCGCGACCGTGTCGCCGCGCGAGCGCAACTCCTTGATCATCGCGTCGACCAGTGTCGACTTCCCCACCCCGGGCGGGCCGGTCACCCCGACCCGGCGGGCGGGCGTGACAGATTCGACCAACTCTGCCACCACTCCATCCACCGCACCATCGTCTGACTCGATGGCTGTGATCAACCGGGCAAGGGCACGACGGTCACCGGCCAGGACCCGGCTCGCCGTCATTGACGCGCTCATGGCAGAGCAGGTTAAGGACCTGTGGAGCGATCGCCGTCGATCAGAGCACGGGCAATTGGATGCCGTTGGGGCTATCGACTTCATCCAGGCCGGGGGCGTCGGCGCTCGCGTTGACCTCTTCGACCCCGGGCACCCGGTCCATCAGGATGCGCTCGATGCCGGCCTTCAGGGTCATCATCGAGAGGGGGCAACCACCACACGCACCGACCATCTGGAGATTCACCGTCCCGCCGTCGGTTCCGAGCAGGACGAGGTCGCCCCCGTCTGCTTGGACCGCGGGGCGGATGTAGTCAAGCGTCTCCCGGAGCTTGTCAACGTCGATCTGCTCCTCGGACTCGACGCTGCTCGAAATGGTCACAGGTGTTTCTGACATCGCGTTTGGCAACCTTCGCTTGGTGCGGAATGTTCCGGATTGTACCCCACCCCCGGTTTGCTCAGAATGGGACGTGAGGCTGGCCAGGCGCCACACGCGGAGGACCTGACCGGGGCGATATCAGGACGAGACGGCCATTCTCCCACTGGAATGTCCACGCGCCCGGGTCGGGCACCGCCACTTGCTCACCGTCGAGAGTGATCGTGAGGAATGATCCGGTGTCCACGGTGACACGGTCTGCCCCGACCACCAACCCCACCGAGACCTGCTCGGGCAGAAACTGCTCTCCCGACACCGGGGTCAGCCCTCCGTAATAGTGGGCCAGGATCTCTGAGTAGGTGGCTCCTCTTTCTGCCATGGCCTGCGCCCCAAACTGAGACATGCCAATGAGATGACCCCAGCCGCGGCCCTCCACCACGTAATAGGGGTCAGGGTAGGCGAAGTCGAGAAAGTGCCCCATGCGAATCTCACGACGCATGGTGTACTCGGGACTGAGAATGGTGTTGGGATAGACCCGGCCCTCGTCGTTGGAGGCGGGGAGCAGGTGGGGCATGATCGAGGCGGCTGCGTTGATCTTCGCCCGCAGCTCCCAGGTGTCGAGGGAGATGGTCCCCGAGTCCGAGGTGATGTCGATCGTCCATGGCCCCTCCCCGTTTTCGGTGGTGTTGGATTCGACCGACCGTATCTCTCCCGATGCGACCCCGGCCTCCCGAAGCAAGCGCTCCATCTGGAATGCCGGCAGCTGCCACGACCACTCGACGAAAGGACTGTCCTCTCCGGTCGATGGGACCCCGACCAGATAGGGCGCGGGCTCTGACCCGGGCCAGATGTCCTCTATGTTCCGAGTCCTTCCCCCGGTCGTCGACGAGTAGAAGGCCCGGGCCGGCTCGCCGTCGTAAACCAGAATCTGTCCCGAGGTTTCAGCCACTGCTGTCCTCCACCGACCACCGTCTGGCCCGAGAATCGCATCGACCCCGGCATACACCTGGCATGCCGCAGTCGCACAGATGTCGTAGCCGATTCTCCTCCCGGTCTCGGTACGCCCACCGATGAGATTCCAGGCCAGGTAGGTCCGCGCTGCTACGACCTGGGCGGCCAGCGCGTCGTCATCCCACGAGAACGGGACCTCGCGGATCCCTTCGAGGTAAGTGTCCAGGCTCATTCGCTCGACCACGGCCACGCCGTCGCGCTCCGCGGTGATGATGAACGGCCCCCGGTAACGCCGGCCGTTCACCTCCAGATATCCGTCGCCACCGACGGAGACCTCGGCGGAGGTGCCCCGCGCGTCGGCCGCCAGTGCGGCCGGTGCCCCCATCGAAAGACCAGCTAGCGCCGACACGACCAGGATTGCCACCGGCAGCCCGGCAGACATCGAGCGGTCCCCTCGCTCGTCAGGAGCCCCGATGGTGCGGTCACGCACCCTGATCACCCCCTCTCGATTCTCGCTCCCAAATCCCTGAGCTTGCCTGGAAAGTCCTCATAACCCCGATCGATGTGCTCGGCCTCGACCACCTCCGTCGTGCCTTCGGCGCGGAGCCCGGCCAGAACCAGCGCCGCCCCGGCGCGGATATCGGGAGCGAGCACCGGGCACCCCGACAACCGCTCGACTCCACGGATCACTGCGTGCTGGGCTTCGGTCGTGATGTCTGCTCCCATTCGAGCGAGCTCTCCCACATAACGGAAACGCGCGTCGTAGAGGTTCTCGGTGATCACCGAGGTCCCGGAGGCCACCGAGAGCAACGCGACCATCTGCGGTTGCATGTCGGTGTGGAACCCAGGAAAGGGGAGAGTGGCGAAGTCGACCGGGGCCGGGCGGGCCGGGCCTTTCACCCGTAGCCATCCATCCCCGCGCTCGACCTCACATCCGCTCTCCCCCAGCTTTCTCAACTCCATCCGCAGATGATCCGGGTTGCATCCGGTGATCGTCACGTCACCGTTGGTGATCGCAGCAGCGGCGGCATAAGTGCCGGCCTCGAGCCGGTCGGGAATGGCGTGGTGATCCGCAGGAGACAGCTTGTCGACACCGCGGATAGTGACCAGCGACGTTCCCCCACCGCTGATCTCGGCCCCCATCGCGGTGAGCAAGGCGATCAGATCTTCGATCTCGGGCTCGCGGGCGGCGTTGACGATGACGGTGTCGCCTTCCGCCAGGACGCCGGCAAATAGGAGGTTCTCGGTGGCTCCGACGGACGGGAACGGCAACTCGACCTCGCTGCCCTTGAACCTGCCGTCGACCCGGCCGACCAGCTCACCGTGGACGAGATCGAAGTCGGCCCCCATCGACTCGAGCCCTTGCAGGTGCATGTCGATCGGCCTTGCCCCTAGGTCGTCTCCACCCGGGAGCGCCACCTTGGCGAGTTGACAGCGGGCAAGCAGGGGACCGAGGACCACGATCGATGCCCGCATCTGGCGTACCAATTCGATCGGTGCCTCGGGACGCAGCTCCTCGGGCACCACTACCCACAACTCGTGCCCGTTTTGCTCCACGTGGCAACCGGTGTGCTCGAGGACACGTCGCATCAGGGCCACATCGAGGATCGCCGGCACATTGGTGAGACGATGGCGCCCCGGAGCGAGCAGGGCCGCGACCATCTCCTTGAGGACGGCGTTCTTTGCCCCGAGAACCCCGACGGTGCCCTGGAGACGCGCTCCTCCCTCGACAACCACCTTGGACATTCAGGCGAATGTAGTGACGTGTGGCGCCAACCCCGTGTCCGCATCGGCGCCGTGGCTACCCTGCCGCCAGAAATGAGAATCGCACTCGGCGCGGATCACGCCGGTTATCCCTTGAAGGATCACATCTCCACGTGGCTCGCCGAGGCGGGACATGCTGTTTACGACCTGGGCACCCATTCGGCCGAACCCGTCGACTATCCCGACTACGCCGCCGCGGTAGCCCAAGCAGTGCTCGACGGGCGCGCCGACCGAGGGATTGTGATCTGCGGGTCCGGGGCGGGGGCGGCAGTGGCTGCCAACAAGCTCGCCGGCATCAGGGCATCGGTCGCCCACGACACCTATACCGCCCATCAGATGGTCGAGCACGATGATGTCAACGTGCTGTGCCTCGGGTCACGTGTCATCGGTGCAGCCCTCGCCGAAGAGCTGATCACGAAGTTCCTAGAAGCGCGCTTTTCGCGCGACGACCGTCATGTGCGGCGACTCGAGAAGATCAGGTCGCTGGAGGGCTGATCTCTCAGCCGGCGCCCGATTGGGCGATGCCTACCAGAGCCTCCAGCCCCTGGATACCGATCTCACCCGAGATCCTGCCCAAGTTTGTGTTGTCCCCATCGAGCACCACATAGAACGGGGTGCCGGACATCCCGTAATTGACCGCGACCGATCCGATTTCATCATCCATGATCACGGGAGGGGTCCACCCTTCCTCCTCCAGCCAATCCTGGGGTGGCCAGTTGGGCTGCAAACGGTTGGTCGATGTGGCAACGGAGATGAGTTGCACATCGGTTGGGAGGTTGCCGGCATCGATCCAGTCCTGGACCACCGGCACCTCGGCCTGACAATGGGGGCACCAGTGGGCGAGGAAGATCACGATCTTGGCCGTGCCGTCGGGCTCGATCGACACCGGGTTGCCGTCCCAGTCGGCACCGGTGACGGTGGGGGCGGTGAGGCCGATCGCCACGTCCTGGGTTCCCGTCGCGTACACCGGGAGGGTGTCGCCTTCCACCGTCGGCTGCCCGAATCCGATGCTCTCGTCGATCTCGGGCTCGGTGGCGATGGAGGCGGCGAGGGCGACGACCAGGCCGAGACCGACCACACCTCCGATTATCCACCACAGAGTTGCTTTGCTCTTTGGGGCGTTGGCTCCGGCTTTGGTCTTCTGAGTCATTCTCCGGCTTTCGTGTAGAAGGCGAGCAAGACGGAGATCAAGATAAACCCGGCGCCGGCCATAAATGGGATGGAGATGAAGCCGAACTCCTCCACATAACGCGCCGAGCATGGATTGGCCGGGTCACACGATCCGCCCTCGATGCTCGGGTAGACCTGGATCAGGTAGTGGTAGATGGAGGTGGCGAGACCAGCGAGGGCCAGAGGCAGTGCATAGAACTTCACCAGAGCCTCCCTCCGGATTGCACCGACGAGCAGGATGATCGAGAGGGGGTACATGGCGATTCGCTGGAACCAACACAATCGGCACGGGACGAAGTGGATCACTTCGGAGTAGATCAGGGATCCTGCCGTGCAGACCGCGGCGACCACCCACGCCAGCCAGACGGCGTTGTTCCCGAGAAGCGAAGCGACGTCGGGCCCTTTGACGATCCGGTATGCGATCAGGCCGGCCGAAGCGACAAGAGCCACCAAGGAGAGGATCGCAAGAAAGTTGTTGTAGTAGAGAATCGATTGAGTCGACATTCGGGTTCCTGGTTGGCAGTCCCGACCGGATTCGAACCGGCGTTTCCGGCTTGAAAGGCCGGGACAGGGCATTTTAGGGCAGGACGACGACCAGGCAGATCAAGGCGAAAACCCCCGTTGACCAGGTGGTATGTAGCCGTGGGGTTGTTGGTCGTTTCCGATGATTTCTGGACGTTTCTCACCCTCAGGCGGCCCAAATGCGGCCCAGACTGAGTTCTCTGGTTGGTCAAGGGTCTACCCGAGGCACCCTCGATCACCACTCGAAGGCTCTTCGCCCGTAGGGCACATACATAATGGGAGCGATGCCTGACCTTGATCATGAGGATTATGTCCTTGGCCGCTTTGAGGAACTTGCCACGGGTTTCGGTGCCGACCTCGGGGCGCCGATCCGCCATGACGCCAGGAACGAGCGACTTCGCGTCGACTTCGTCTACCCGGACGCCCGGCCGAAACCTCTTGCCGTCGAGCTCACACGCCTAACGAACGACGAGTGGAGACGCGGAAGTGTCGCCGTCGTGGAACTTGCGAGAGAGTTGCACCTCGTGGCCGAAAACGAGCAACTGGGGCACTGGACGCTTCATGTCGCTCATCCCATTGAGGTGCGTGACCACCGCGATGAGCTCCACAAGGCGCTGCAACGAGGCACGCAGATTCAAGGCTTGCCTTCAGGGCCCATCATCTCGTTCAGCCGTCATAACTCACTCAGCCATCAGGTCGACTACATGATCTCCAGCGCAACGACTGTCTCAGCGGACGATGCCAGTCAAAGTATCGCCGCTGCCTTGGCGGCAAACCTCGACAAGCTGCGCGAAGCCCATGACATGAACCTCGAGACCCACCTCGTGATTTGGGCGGAAGTCGGACGACACTTCGGCCTCATGGCACTCGTCGACGTCCCGACAGCGCACGATGGCCGGGAAGTGGTCGATGGGATTTGGGTTATCAGCAACGTCGACCCGGATCGGTCACAGGTGAGTCACCCTTTGGCTTGGTTCGCTCGCCCGGGCGACGCTGCCTGGACCGCCAAGGACCTGGACTATGGCGACGGGGGCAGCAACTAGTTGGCGAGCGCTCAATATGTGCCGATATCGAGCGGCGGCGAAAGTTCTCCGGGGCTTCGCCGACCGCGACCCTAGGTCGACGCGCCGGCCTACAGTTTGATCGAAAGCTCTGATTGGAGGAGGCTTCATGGACAACCACGAAGTGGCTGAACAGTACGCCCTGGCGCTGGCGACGAAAGATCTCGACCTGCTCGGCAGCTTGATGCACGACGAGATTGTCGCCTCCT
>DASWKK010000033.1:0-34004 GCA_036396655.1 Acidimicrobiia bacterium | reverse complement strand
ACCGGGGCAGTGTCGTCTACCACCGTTATGACGGCCACTACGGCCTGATCGCCCCGGTGTGACCTCGAGGTGCTCGCTTCACCTCTCTCGATGCAGTCTTCCGGTGCCTCTTGCGGACTTAGGCCGCCGGCGCAACGCCGGTCGAACCCGCTGCGCTACCACTCGGCCGTGGGCCAACTCCAGCTCCACGACACTGCTCCGACCCCCAACGCTCAGCTCCACGGCGACGACATCGTCGCGGCCACCGAGCACCCTCGCTTGAGGCGACAGCCCCGAGAATCTCGCACTCAAGTACTCGATGATGGCGTCACGACCGACCATTCGTTTTCGCCCTTCTTGGAAGACGGCTTCAGGGGCATACAGCAGCCGAAGAGTCGACAGGTCGCCGAGGTTGACCAGGCGGGCCCACTCCTCAACAAGCTCTGTCGGCCTGCCCTCGTATGCGGGGTCGACACCCGGTCGGTTGTCTGTCAGAGGATGATGGCCTTTCTCATCTGGATGATGGGCCCCGGCCAGGTCTCCGAAACGATGCTGCCGAGGGGAGACGCGTGTCCCCCGTCGGAGGGTCACATTCACCGCCCACCTCACCCCCTCATGACGCACGATGTCGAAATGCACCGGAGCGTTCGGGACACGAGCTGACGTCTCGATGTCCGGGCTCCTCACCGGATACTCCCGGCCATCACGACGAATCAGCCCTTCTCCGGTCTGATCGTCGAACCAGACGAGCGTGCCTTTGGGCATGACATGATCGTCCTCTTCTCCCGCTGATATCAGTAGAGGAGAACGTCCCAACCAGGTCGGTGACTCACACCGCGGCCACGACCCAGCGGCCGAGGCTCGCCGGCAAAGCCGGCTCGATCACCACACCGTCCCCTCCGCAGTAGGGACAGGATTCGAGGCGGTCCCCGGTGTACTCGTGACCGCAGTCCCCGCATTGCAGAAGATCCAAAGCCTGCTCCCAGACGACATGCGCGCCCGCCAATGGTGTGTCTTCGGTCAGCGCTTCCCAAGCCCGCTCCGCATCTTCCCGGTCGACCCCTGGCCCCAGGGCGATCTCGACCTCCCCGAGGGACTCGCCGTCCGCCAGGCTCTGCAGGGTCTCCACGACCTCAGCCATCAGCTCCTGTTCGTGCATATTCTTCTTGGCGACCTCTGTCCTCATCATCATTCGCAGAGCCAGGATGGGTAGGGCATTTCGGCCCAAGGAGACACCATGTCGACGAAGCGTCTCCATGGCTCGAGCCGTGAGCTCTGCACCCGATCGAGCCCGCCGCGATCATCGTCGCATTGCCTGATCGGCCGGCGGCCGACGCTGATGTAGACGGTCGATCCCATCGGCTAGGAGCGAAGCGATCGACACGACTTCGAGCGGCACGCCGGGTATGGGCCGAGCAGCCACACTGTCGGTCACCAGGACATGCTGGATATTCGGGAATATGGGACCTTCATTTTCCGTGGAGACCAGCAAACCATGGGTGGCGGCCACCACCAGGTCGGGAAGTGCCCCCCTCTCCAAGACGGCGCCGGCAGCGGCGCGGACGGTGGCTCCAGTGCTGATCATGTCGTCGACGATGACCACGTGCCTTCCCACCACATCCCCGACGACTTCTTCGACGCTCACCTCTGTGCCCGAGTGGCGGGTCTTGCGCACGATGACCACCGTCCTGCCGAGCACAGATCCGTAGTGCTCGGCGAGCTTCACCGCACCGAGGTCGGGTGCAACGATCACGGTGTCCTCACCGATGTGCTTTTCCAGAGCCCTGGCGAGAACCGGGACAGCGGTGAGCAACTCGACGGGCACATCGAACAGCGTTTCAACTGCAGGGGTGTGGGGGTCGACGACCACAACGCGATCCGCCCCACTCGTGGTAATGGCCCGGGCGAAGACCTGAGCAGCTACGGACTGACCGGAAGCGGTTCTCCGATCCTGCCGCGCATATCCGAGATATGGGATTACCGCGGTGATCCTCCCCGCACTCTCCCGGCGACATGCGTCGATCAACAGCAACAACTCGACCATGTGATCGTTCACCGGAGGCCCGGTCGGCTGCACGATGTACACATCCCCGTCATTCAAGGGACCCACCTTCACCTGAAGCTCCCCGTCAGGAAACCGCTCGACCTCACAGACGGTGGGCATCACGCCCAGGATCTCCCCGATTTCCTGACCCAGACGTGTGTGAGCCGACCCGGACAGTAAGGAGAGCGTCATGAGGTCACGGTTGTGTCTCGGCTCTCGAGTATCCGGGCCACTTCATCACGTTCCGGCCAGGGAATGACCCCACCGGCCTGATCCCTCACCCCGGCCCCCTTCCGAACCGACCCGATGACAGCTGCGACATGCCCTCTCTGGGTGAGCTCGCCTACGGCATGATCCACCAAATCCTGCGGAAAGGTCGCCAACAGTGCACCGGAAGCCAGTGTTGCCCACGGATCAGCCCCGACTGCCTCGCATACGGCGAGTCCGGGCTCGAACCAGAGGATCGACCTGGTGTCGATGGTCAGGCCGACGCCGGCGGCCTGGCCCGTCTCATGAAGACCGGCGGCCATTCCACCTTCAGTCGGATCGTGCATGGCCGTCGCTCCCAGCTCGGCGGCGAGGAGAGCCGGTTCGACCACGCTTAGCCCGGGGGCGTCCGCTGCGTTGGCGGCTGCCTCCAGCAATCTCGCCGGCAGGCTCCCGAGGGCTGCTTCGGCTTCGACTGCCAGCACTGCCGTTCCCTCCACCGGGACCCGACCGACCTGCACCAGAACATCACCGGGTTTGGCTCCTCCCGTGGAGACGAAATGCCCCTGCTCGCTGATCCCTATCATCAGGCCAACCAGCACCGGCTGGCTGACCGCCTCGGTGATTTCGGTATGGCCACCGACCAGGACCGCCCCTACCTCCTCCAGGCCCTCTTCAATGCTCGTGAAGATCCATCGAACGTCTTCGCGGGTCGTACCCTTCGGCAGCAGGATCACAGCCAGAAACCAACGCGGTCTGACACCCGTCACCGCAACATCGTTGGCGTTGATGACGACCCCGAACCTGCCGATGGCACGGGTGGTAAGCGTGATCGGGTCGGCTGCTGCGACGAGCGCACCCTTTGGAACTTCGATCACGCAAGCATCCTCACCGATGGCCGGACCGAGGATCAGCTCCGGAGGGGCAGCCGGCAGATCGGCGAGCAGGGTCGCCAGCAGGTTGGCGGGGAGCTTTCCCGGAAGGAGCCCGGAGGAAGGCATCCTCGTCTCAGCGGGGTCTTCAATCCTCGTCGAGCTCAGACCAATCCTCCCATTCCCCGAGCTCGGAGCGCTCCGGAGTCTCCACGACCAGGTCATCGGAGTCAGGAAGCTCATCGATGTACTCGATCCGTTGGATCAGAGCAGCGTCGTCGTCGCTCGTCTCAAAGGTCATGTAGCCGAAGGGATCGAAACGGTCCGCCTCCCGGTCGAATATCCACACCGCCACGATCGGGTCCGGACCGGATTCGCCTCGGGTCACCATGAGTGTGGGGTATCTCAGGAACAGGGCGTTGAGGCCGTCGACAATACCATCCCGAGACGACTCGCCCAGAAAGCCAAAGTCGACGTTTGGCGCCAACAGGTCGCTGAACCCGTCCAGATCCCGACCGTTCAACATATCGACCAACTCATCGATGGTGTTGTCCACCTCCGCGTTTTCGATTTGTCGGGTCTGATCATCAGAGAAGAAGTCGGACAACGAGAGATTGGCTTCGGCCTCGCCTCGAACATCGATCCCATCAGACTCGAAGTCCAGGACAGGCTCCTCTTCCGTGGCCCTTGGGGACTCTTCATCCGGTATGTCGAAATCTGATCGGTACATCGATCACTCCATCTGCATCTTCTGGTGCATCAACCGTGACTCCTAGAGGCAAAGGTCCTCACGGCCCGGCGCGCAAAGACCAACCCGGACCAATCGGTCCCCGTTTGGGAGCGCGCCAAGTCTCTTACGACGTCTCTCCAGCCAGGGCCTGGGGCTCTCATGAGGCTGGTCACCAGTCCTCGAGAGCTCGTTCTGGCAGCACCGCAACCCATCTTCTGCTGTCCGTTCACACGATCATTTGGATTGCAGGACCGCGGTCAACAACCCTTGAGGTTGAGGATGGGGGGGTCCCCGTCGAAGCAATCCAGTGCCCTTCACCGACAGTCTCGCTCCAGCCCTTCTCAGGAGCTGGACCAGGGTGGGTCCGATGGGATTGGGTCGGGTCGGAGAGTCTTCGTGTGCGTCTCCGGTCTCGTCACTGTGCCCGACTCACGGCCTTGGTGGTGATCTCGTCGTAGGTGCTGTCGATGTCCGTTCGCACGAGCCCGGTGACCAGTCGAGCGAAATCATGGCGGTCCACCAGCCTTAGTAGCGCTGTGCCGTCGGAGCCGAGGCCGAGGCGTTCCGCGGCCTGCAAGGCTCGGGGGTCAGCGAAGGGGAACAGCTCGGACCAGGACCGTTGGGCTTCCCGAAAGAAGATGTCGACCCCCACGTCGCCGATGCCCTTGCAGTCCTTGAGCAGCGCGCGTTCGACTTCGGGGTCGGTCCCCGCCGCGGCGCGCAGGCGCCGGAGGTCACCGCGGTAGCGATCGAGCAGGAGAGTGTCGCGGTGTCGGCCAGCATCGTGGCGGTGCGCTCGTCGTAGCGTGCGTATCCCGCCTGGTTCAGCGTCTGGACGCGTTCTGTCCAGGATGAGTTCGCCATCGTCCGGGCCGTGGTCCAGCCCCGGGCGAAGAGCGCCTCGGCCGCATCGAATGCCACGCCAGCACGAATGCGTGCGCTCATGAGCAGGGCCATAACCAGAAGCTTGAAGAGCTCGGATGGGGTCTCGAGCGAGTGGATCCCGAGCTGTTCCCCGTAGGTATGCGGGTAGTGCTCCAGGACCGCATGGGCCACGTCTTGGGATGAAGGGTGTACCGTCTCGATGCTGGCTCCCCTGCCTTAGTGCGTCTCGCCGCTCGACGCCGCAGGCGCGGCGATCGTGTGCTCGAAACCGCGGTTCGCCACCTGGCGAGAGTCGATGGACCTCATCTTGCTCGTGGCCCTGCCCGCCGTCTTCCTGATCCCGTGTATTGATTTCGTCTCATTTCGCGTCTGATCCCCTCCCATCGCATCCTGTCGTGCGATGGACGAGCGATGGACGACGTCAGGCGGTCCGTTGGGCGGCTTCCTTGTTCGCCGGCTTTGGATTGTGGGTACAAGCGGCGACCGGTTCATTCCGACTTGGTGATTGGCTCCAGGATGTGTTTGCACGTGAAGGTGGCCTGCAGTGAGGTGTTCACCGAATCCGATGATCTCGGCGAGGCGGTGACGGCACCATCCAAGTGGTGTGGAATGGTGTTCGGCGTCTTGTCGGTTGGGGTCTGCGCCGAGGGCCACGAGCCGCTCCACGGATCGGGGTCTGCCCTAGTAGGCCGCTTCGTGTAGCAGCGTGCTCGACCCGTCCGGATCGCAGGTGTCGGGGTTGGCATCGACAGGCACACCGCTGGCGATGAGCTGGTCGAGGACGTCCAGTCTTTCGCAAACCGCCGCGGCTCGAGCGGCTTGGGCGCGTGAGCCGATCGGAACCTCGGAGAGCGCGTACGCGTCGAGGTTCCCGCCACCGGCCGCTTCGGCAATGTCGTGCACGACCGCACCCGCAGCGGCGAGCACGTCGACCACTTCGGTGTTGCCGAATTCGACCGCATGGGTCAGCGCTGTCCCCCCCGGGACGGCGAAACCAGGCGCTTCGAGATCGGCACCGGCAGCGATGAGCGCCTGCGCCATGTCGACCTCTCCGTAGCTGGCTGCGGTCACCAACGGCGGCTCGGCTGCGTCGGCCGGGCCGTCGGCGGCCCCGCCGGCGGCGAGCAGCATGGCCCGGCGGGTCGTCACCCCGTCATCCAACAGCGATCCGCGCCCGCCTCCCATGTTACTGACTAACATTCCGAGGTGTCGCGAGTAGAACGCACCAAGCAGCGGCTCCAGGACGAGGCAGTGAAGCTGTTCATCGAGCGGGGCTATCACAAGGTCACCGTCGAGGAGATCGCCCGGGCGGCAGGCGTTTCGCATATGACCTTCTTCCGGCACTACCCCACCAAGGTGTCGGTGCTCACCGACGACCCCTACGACCCCATGATCGGCGAGATGGTCGCCATCACGGACCCGGCACTCCCCCCGCTGGAGCGGGTCCGCCGAGGATTGCTGTCGTTGCTGGCGCAGGCGGATGAGATCGACGGCGAGATGATGCGGGCCCGGTTCCGGATCCTCACCCAGAACGAGGACATCGTCGCCCACGCCTGGGCCAACAACAGGAGGACCGAGCAGGTGATCGTCGAGGCCCTGACGGCGACCGGGGTCTCCGCCCTCGAGGCGCGCGTGGCCGCCGGGGCGGTGATGGGCGCGTTGACATCGGCGCTTCTCGACTGGGGCGAGGACGACGACTCGGGACCGCTCCGAGAACGGGTTCGACAGACGCTCGAACTACTCGAGCCTGAGGGGAGCAGCAATGACTGAGACCGTTCCCATAGAGGCCACATCGCTAGTTCGTGTGTACGGCGAGGAGCGAGCCGTCGACGGAGTCGACCTCCAGGTGAACGCCGGTGAGATCCACGCCATCGTCGGCCTCAACGGAGCAGGCAAGACCACGCTGATGCGAATGCTGCTCGGCATGGTGCGACCCACCGCGGGAACGGCGCTGATCGACGGGCACGACGTGACGGCGGACGGGTCCGACGTGTGGAAGCGGGTGGGATGTCTCGTCGAGACACCGTTCGCCTACCCGGAGCTCACCGTGCGGGAGAACCTCTGGGCGGCGGCGCTGCTCCACGGCGTCGGACGGGCCCGGATCGACGCCGAGGTGGCCAAGGCGATCGACGAATTCGAGCTCGGGCACTGGGCGGACAGGCGGTCGCGCGTCCTCTCGCTCGGAAACAAGCAGCGTCTCGGGCTCGCCTCCGCACTCGTCCACCATCCGTCGATCCTCGTGCTCGACGAACCCGCCAACGCCCTCGACCCGGCCGGCGTCGTGTTCATAAGAGACCTGATGCGGAGGTCGGCTGAGCAGGGGACGGCCGTGCTCGTCTCCAGCCACCACTTCGACCAACTCGCCCGCGTCGCATATCCCATCTCGCTCCTCCATCGGGGCCGGATCATCGGGACGCTCGACCCCGACGGTCACGACCTGGAAGAGGAGTTTTTCGACCAGGTCTACCGGTACGACCGAGAGAGGGGTGCGGCGTGAGGCGTGCTCTGGCCGTCGAGCACCTCAAGCTGCGCCGCTCGATGGTGGTGGTCGTCACCACCGTGTTCGTGGTCGTCTTCATCCCGCTCCTGTGCGTCGGGTTCGTCGCCATCGCCAAGAGCGGCGGGGCCGGTGCCGCCGCCCTCAAGGCACAGGCGATGGTGGTGGGAGAGGGATGGGAGGCGTACATCGGGGTGCTCGGCCAGATGGTGTCGGTGGCCATGTTCATCGGCCCAGGCATGGTGGTGACATGGGCATTCGGCCGCGAGCACTCCGATCGCACCTTCCCGTCACTTTTCGCCCTGCCGGTGTCGCGGCGGTCCATCGCCGCCGCCAAGCTCGTGGTGCTGGCGGGCTGGGGCCTTGCACTCATCGTGCTGTTGTTGCTCGGTTCCGTCGTGGCAGGCCTGCTCGCCGGAGTGGGGCCACTCGACGGTGTGGACCTGGTCCCGCGCCTCGCCCGGCTCGGCCTCGCCGGGTTCCTCACCGCTCTGCTCGCCCTCACCATTGGCTTCGTGGCCAGCGTCGGGAGAGGGTATCTGCCCGCCCTTGGAGCGATGATCCTGCTCACCGTGATGGCCCAGATCTCGGTGCTGTTCGGTACCGGCGGCTGGTTCCCCTACGCCACCCCAGGGCTGTATGCGCTGGCAGGAGTCGAAGGCATCCCCGAGGTCTCGGTGCTTCAGCTGCTGCTCGTCCCGGTGACCGTGGGGATCGTCGCCTGGCTCACCGTGAGGTGGTGGGAGCGGGCGGAAGTGGTTTGACGGTCACGGGAACGCCGACGCCACCGGGAGCGGGTCGACCTCACCCCAGCTGTCGCCGTAACACGCCCGCAGGGACGAGCTCGGTCATGGCCTGTGGTGGGCGATGGCGTCGTGAGCGGTCGACGGACCTTCGGGGTCAACATGGATCACGGTGACGGCCGGGAAGGTGAAGGCGTGGTGGATGGCATGCTCTACCTCGTGGGCTGTCTCGTGGCCGGCAGCCACCGTTAGGTTCGGGTCGACGGCGATCGCCGCGGAAACGTGGAGCTGGTGGCCGTGCCATCGGAGTTTCAGGTCGGTGACGGCGAGCACGCCGTAAACACCGCCGATTACCGACTCGGTCGTGTCGAACAGCTCCGGGTCCACCGCGTCGAGGAGACGCCTGGTGATCGACCGTGCCGACCGGCCAAGGAGTCGGAGGATGACGAGGGCAACGAGAAGCCCCGCGACGGGGTCGACCCATGCGGCACCGAAGGCGGCGCCGATGCCGGCCGCAACGACGGTGAGGGAGGTGAGGGCGTCGGTGTGTGCGTGCTGACCGTCGGCGACCAGGGCTTCGGATCCAATCCGCCTTCCGACACGGATTCGGTAGCGGGCGACGAGCTCGTTTCCGACAGCGCCGATCAGACCAGCGGCGATGACCCAGGGGATGTATTCAATGAGCCGAGGCTCGAACAGCCGCTGCATGGACTCCCACACGACGAGAACCGCGGAGGCGCCGATGGCGAGCACGACGATGACCCCGGCCACATCCTCAGCTCGGTGGTACCCGTATGTGTAGCTGTGGGTCGGTCTGCGCCTCCCCAACGAGAAGGCGACCCACAGGGGAATCGCGGTGAGAGCGTCGCCCAGGTTGTGGATGGTGTCCGAGGCCAACGCCACCGACCCGCTCAACACGACCACCAGAGACTGGAGCAGGGCCGTCAGTCCCAGTCCCGCCAGCGACACTTTGGTGGCGCGGATCCCCTCCGCCCCCGCATCCGTCACTAGGGGCGCGAACGCACGGTCGTGGTCGTGACTCAGCAGGTGGGAGAAACGGTGCAGCAGACCACTCGACCCTCCCTTGTCGGTGCGATCGCCGCCTTCGTTTTCAGACATCGCGAGTGACGGTAACGCCACCCCTCGACGGGGAGAAGTTGCCACCGACTCGCATTTGCCGGCACTCCAGGCAGGCATAGGGATAAGCCCCAAGCACGCGTGATACTGATCGTCAACCATCGCCTTCGACCTTTTCGAACCGCAGCACCGTGCGTCAGGCGGGAACTCGCACCATAGGGCCGACCCTTCTTCACAGAAGCTTGATCTGAGGGAGGGCAAAGCCTTGACATTGATGTCGTTGACTGGCGCCAGAGCAAAGAAGGGAGCCCACATGATGTGGGGTTATGGAGGTTTCGGCTTCCTATGGATGGCACTGTTCTGGATTGGTGTGATCCTGCTAGCGATCTGGGCAGTGCGTCGACCCGAACAGCCGACCTCTCGCCGGCAGCACTCTGCCCTAGAGATCCTCGAGGAGAGGTTCGCCCGGGGAGAGTTCGACGCCGACGAGTTCACCGCCCGTCGCCAACAGCTGGTCAGATAAGCCATGCAAAGAAAGACCCTTCTCATCGCCGGACTCATCGCCCTGGCAGCATCGTTGATCGGACCCGCCGTGCAAGCGGCGATCACCGGTGACGCCGGGTGGTGGGGTCACATGTCCGGATACGGGCACATGGGCTGGCGGGGACAAGGCCAGACCACAGGCGACGTGATCGAAGGAGCCTCGGAGGCGGAGGTTACGGCCACCGAGTTTGCGTTCTCACCCGATGAGCTGACCGTGATGGTCGGCGAGCCGGTCAATCTCACTCTGATCAACGCCGGTGATCTTCCTCACGACCTGGTCATCCCCGACCTCGGCGTCCACCTTGCCGTCGCGCCCGGCCGACAGGCCACCACCGTCAGAGAGATTGACGAGGCCGGCTCCTACCAGTTCCTATGCAGCTACCCGGGACACGCCGCAGCGGGCATGACCGGTTTGCTGACAGTCAATCCCAATCCGTGAAAGGACACAGACAATGAAGAAGAAGACAATCTTGATCGCCCTAGCAGCGATGCTCGCGGTGGCCCTCGCCGCCATCCCCGCCCTGGCGCAGAACGAGCAAACGGCAGACGAGCCGTCGGCTGTATGCCCGCTCCACGACCAGGAATCAATGACCTCACAGGACATGGAGCAATGGATGGACTCGCCAGCCCACGACAAGTGGATGGAGTCCGCCGACCAAGACAGGATGCATGCTGCCATGGCCAACATTGACCGGATGATGAATGAACACGGTGTCAAGGTCGGGAACATGATGGGAGCCCGGAACATGATGGGAGCCGGGAACATGTTGGGAGCCGGGACCATGATGGGAGCCCGGACCATGATGGGAGCCCGGAACATGATGGGGTCCTCCGGGTAACCGTGGCCCACCCTGGGCAGTCGAGGGTGCCGCTCACAGCGGGCGGCACCCTTAGCATTGCCGGAGTGGACAAGCAGAGGATCCTGGTCGTGGATGACGAACCCGAACTGCGACAGATGCTGCACCGCTACCTGGAAGCAGAGGGATTCGAAGTGGCCGAGGCCACGGACGGTGAAAGAGCGCTCTCTAAGATCCGTGACACTCCTCCCGACCTGATCGTGCTCGACGTCGGCCTGCCGGGCACGGACGGTTTCACCGTCTTGCAGGAAACCCGCAGGCTCTCCGACGTTCCGGTGATCATGCTCACCGCCCGGACCGAGGAAGTGGATCGGGTGATCGGTCTGACCATCGGCGCCGACGACTACATCGCCAAACCGTTTAGCCCTCGGGAGCTGGTGGCCCGTATCAGGGCGGTATTACGGCGAGGGGCCCGCGGCCAGGCAGAGACCGACGAGAGGATCGAGTTCGAAGGTATCACCTTGGATCTGGCCAGTCGTCGGGTGCGAGTGGATGACAAGGCCATCGAGCTGAGCGCACTCGAGTTCGACTTGCTCACCGCCCTGACCTCGGCCCCGGACCGGGTGTTCACCAGAGCCCAGCTACTGGAGCGAGTCTGGGGGTGGGACTACTTCGGCCCGGAACGCGTCGTCGACGTCCACATCGGCAACATCCGCAAAGCCTTGGGCGACGATGCATCCGACCCTCGGTTCATCGGAACGGTCCGCGGGGTGGGTTATCGGTTCGTGGCGACACCCCGATGAAGCGTCTCTTCGGAAGCCTAAGGGCTCGACTGTTGCTCTCCCATCTGGCCGTCGTCGTTATAGGCGTCGTCATCTTGCTCCTGGCGGGCCGACAACTGGGGTCGGTGTTCGTCGACGATCACCTGCGGTCAATGGCGGGCATGATGCGCGGCATGGATATGGACGCAGCCGCCCAGCTCGAAGAGGGAGTCAACTCCGCCTTCAACCGGGCTCTGCTGTGGGCTGCCCTGATCAGCGGTGGTGTGGCCACGGCCGCCGCCACCTACGCGTCGTACCGCGTGCTTCGCCCACTCGACCAGGTGCGCCGGGTGGCCCGCCGCCTCGCCACCGGCTCCTACCACGAGCGGGTTCCCATCCCCGAGGAAGAAGAGCTGGCCGCAGTGGCCAGCGATGTCAATGCTCTGGCCCAGGCGTTGGAGGAGACCGAACAGCGGCGGCTCCAGTTGATCTCCGAAGTGGCCCATGAGCTGCGCACCCCAGTGGCGACACTCAAGGGCTACCTGGAGGGTCTCCTCGACGGTGTCTTCGAGCCCGATCCCGAAACCCTGGCTGCAGGAATCCGCGAGACCGCCCGGCTGGAGCGTCTCGCCGGTGACCTCAGCGCCCTCTCCCGCGCCGAGGAAGGCCGGGAAGACCTCCGGGCGGAGCCACTGGATCTGGGCCAACTGGCCACAGAGGTCGCCCGGCGGCTTGGTCCCCAATTCGACGACAAGGGTGTCGCCCTGGATGTGGAAACGGGGCCCCCATTGCCTGTTGTCACTGACCGGGATCGGACCGCTCAGGTGCTGACCAACCTCGTAGGAAATGCCCTCGCCTATACCCCCGCCGGTGGTCGGGTATCGATTCGTCCCTTCCTGGACGCCGGGATGACAAACATCGAGGTGTCCGACACCGGGAAGGGTCTCACCGTCGAGCAGACGTCACTTGTGTTCGACCGGTTCTACCGCGTCGACCGTTCCGCCGGACCCGGCACCGGCATCGGCCTCACAATCGCCCGCAGTCTGGCCCGTCTCCAAGGCGGCGACATCACCGTCTCCTCAGCCGGTCCCGGGCACGGATCGAACTTCGTACTCAGCCTGCCCACCCATCCTCCGTCGAGAACCACGAACAGTTGAGCCGACCCCTCCATCCGTTCCCAAACGGGGACATCGGCCCCTACTCGGGATGGCCGTACTTCTGGGCGATCCCAGTGGCTTTCATCCCTTCCACCACCCTGCGGATCGCGGTGGTCAGGGCGGTGGGACGCCAGTCTGTGAGTTCCTGGGTAGCGAGCAGACTCCACATCTGGTCGAGACGACCCAGAACCCGCTGTCGCTCCTCCTTCTCGACCCAAGGGCGACGCTGACGGTCTGCACCCACTCGAAGTGCATGGGAGTGCTGGACCCGATACCCGGTGCACACCTCGAGGGTGCCGTTGTCTCGTATCAACGGAATCTCCACCTCCACTGACCGCGAGGCGCAATGCAGGGCACAGGTCAAGGCGGGGTCAAGTCCCAGCCGATTTGCGGCCCGTTGGAATCTCTCCGCCTCCCAGTGGAGCAGACCCTCACCTTCGATAGGACCCGTGAGCATGCCGTGCCCATGCAGCGAGTTCTGACAACGTTTCCCCTTCCCCCTTGGCCCGAGCGTCACCGTGCTGCCGGGGTTCAGGTCGCCGAGCCGATTCGGATTCCGCGGTCTCGGTCATGGCTGCCCGGGCCTGTTGCCGAGCATGCGATCGACCTGCATCTGGTACTGCTCCTGGAGGCGAATCATCTCGGGATCCACCCACATCGGATCGGCCCTAATCATCGTCGTCATGTCGGGTGCGACCGAGCTGCTCATGCGCTGAAGCATGCGCTGGTCGATCGCGAGCATGTCCAACCGGTCTGTGTCCACACCCAGACGCTCTGACACCGAAGCCGCTTGGGAAGCTCCTGGCGAAGGGGCAGCCACGTCAACGATTGCCACCACAGCCATCATGAGGAGCCCCAGACCGATGAGGGCATTGAGGATTCTCGTCGTCCGCCTCCTCTCAACATTGCTTCTTACCTTCAACGTACAGCTTCCAGTCGACTGGAATGTCAAGTGGTTCTGAGCGAACCACATGCACCTCAATTGGCCGTCGCCGGAGCCTCAGTGGTGATGGCCGGCGGGTGCCTCATGGAGGTGGCGGGCAGCCGTGGTGGTCATTTGATCAGAACCTTGGAGGTGGCTGATGGTCTGGCAACGGTTGGGATCGACGCAGTCGGCCGGGTTGAGGTTACGGGCCTGTTCGGTGAGGGAGGCCAGCTTCTTCCGAGTCTCGCGGAGTCCCTTGATGTGCTTGTCGAGGGCTGTCATGTGCCGCTCCAGCAGGTCGATCACGTGGTGGCAGGTCGTCTCACCTTGACTACGCAGATCGAGAATCGAGGCAATCTCGGTCAACGTGAGCCCAGTGGCTTGAGCGTCCCGGATGAAGCTGAGACGATCAACGGCGTCCTCGGAGTAATCCCGGTAGTCGTTGGCGCCGCGATCCGGCTCGGGCAGCAGCCCGATCTCTTCGTAATAGCGGACCGTCTTGGCGGTGGTACCGGTGCGATCCGCCAGTTCCCCGATTCTCATGCCTTGCAGTGTACTCCCCTTGACATTCCAGTCGACTGGAAGGTGTACGTTGGGTCACAAGAAGAGTTGGAAGTGTCGCCGGAAGTCGTGACGCGAAAGGAATCGTGGTGAAGACAGCATACGGACTGAAGACCCGAACCCGACTTGGCATGGCCGAGGCCGAAGCCAAGGTGCGTGAGCTCCTGGCCGGCGAAGGATTCGGGATACTCACCGAGATCGACGTTGCCGCCACACTCCGCGAGAAGCTAGGGATAACACGGAGTCCCTATCGCATCCTTGGGGCGTGTAACCCGCAACTGGCCGCAGAGGCCCTGGAGAAAGAGGCCGACGTCGGTCTGTTGTTGCCCTGCAACGTCATCGTGTATGAGGACGGCGAGAGCACGGTGGTGGCCGCCCTGGATCCGGCCACCATGGTCGAACTGACCAACAACCCGGCCTTGGAGCATGTGGCCACAGAAGCCCGGGTCCGCCTGGAGCGGGTAGTAGACGCTTTGAGCGAAGGGGACCACGATGCGTGATCCGGTATGTGGGATGACCGTTGGCCCTGACGCCTTGCGGGTGGAAGGCTATTCGGAGTTTGGCTTCTGTTCCGAGCACTGCCGCAAGGTGTTCATCGCCGACTCGACCCGGTATGCCCACCAGACCGATAGTGACTCTGAGGGCAGCGAGGTCGCCGAAGCCCGGGCGGAGGAACGGGCCATGGCTGCCGTGGGATCGAGTTCGATTCACCTCTCGGTGGAGGGAATGACCTGCGCCTCGTGTGTGTCGACGGTTGAGACCGCCTTGAGCGCGGTACCGGGGGTGATCGATGCCAGGGTCAACTTCGCAAGCAACACTGCCACCGTCGACACCGCAATCGAGGTGCCGGCCTCGGTGTTGACAGCGGCGGTCGTAGCGTCGGGGTACCAGGCAACGGAGGTCGTGGAGGAGGACGACACTTCGGACACTGAGCGGGTCGAGTCGGAGCGCCGCTACCGGCTACTAATGCGCAAGTTCTGGTTCGCCGCCGTCGTCTCGCTGCCGGTGATCTACTTGTCCTACCCGGAGGTCTTCCCCGGGATACCGGAGAAGGGTTCGACTGCGTTGTGGTGGATATGGCTCGCGATGGGTGTTCTCACCATCCCAGTACTCGCCTGGTCGGGGTCCCAGTTCTTCACCGGGGCGTGGGGAGCCTTGAAGCATCGGTCGGCGAACATGCACACCCTGATCGCCACCGGGATCTCAGCCGCCTGGTTGTACTCGACGGTGGCGGTGCTCTTTCCTGGGTTCTTTCCCGATGAGATGTTGCGGGACGTCTTCTATGACGTGACCGCGGTGGTCACCGCCCTGGTGGTGTTGGGAACGGCGCTCGAGCTACGTGCCCGGGCCCGCACCTCGGAGGCGATGAAGAAACTGATCGGTCTCCAGGCGAAGACCGCCCGCGTTCTCCGCGACGGGACCGAGGTCGACATTTCGGTAGGTGAAGTGGTTGTGGGCGACGTGGTGGTGGTCCGCCCAGGGGAGAAGATCCCCGTCGACGGAGTGGTGGTATCCGGGTCGTCGGCGGTGGACGAGTCGATGGTCACGGGAGAGCCGATCCCGGTGGAGAAGACCGAAGGGGCGACGGTGATCGGCGCCACCATCAACCGCACCGGCAGCTTCAAGTTCGAAGCCACCCGGGTGGGTCGAGAGACGATGCTGGCTCAGATCATCCGCATGGTCCGCGACGCCCAGGGCTCCAAAGCGCCGATCCAGCGCACCGTCGACAAGGTATCCGGCTACTTCGTGCCGGCGGTGATGATCATCGCCGTCCTCACGTTCATGACCTGGTACACATTCGGACCTTCTCCGGCCCTGGTATACGCGGTGATCACGATGGTCACAGTTCTGGTGATCGCCTGCCCCTGTGCCCTCGGGTTGGCCACACCCACCTCGCTGATGGTCGGAATCGGCAAAGGAGCCGAGAACGGGATCCTGATTCGCTCCGGGGACGCCCTAGAGACCGCCCACCGCATCGACACCGTGGTCGTTGACAAAACCGGCACCATCACCCGCGGTAAGCCCTCCCTCACCGACATCAGCGCCTTCCAGGACCTCACCGAAGAAGAGGTGCTGCGGCTGGCCGCCTCAGCCGAGAAGGGCTCCGAGCATCCACTCGGGGAATCAATCGTTCGCGCCGCCGCCGACCGACACCTCACATTGAGCGAGCCCAGCCAGTTCTCGGCAGTGCCCGGACACGGCATCGAAGCCCGCGTAGACGGCTACCAAGTTGTTCTCGGGACATTGAAGCTGATGGCCGATCGAGGAATCGCAGCCGGACCTGCCGAATCCCGGCTCGAGTCCCTTGCTGAACAGGGGAAGACCGCGATGGTCGTCGCGGTCGACGGCGAGCTCGCCGGGGTGGTGGCCGTCGCGGACACCCTCAAGGACGACTCGACCGAGGCCATCGCCCGGCTCCATCGTCTCGGCCTGGAGGTGGTCATGCTCACCGGAGACAACCACCGCACCGCCCAGGCAATCGCCGGAATGGTCGGGATCGACCGGGTGCTGGCTGAAGTCTTGCCCGATGAGAAGGCCACCCAGATCAAGCTGCTCCAGGCCGAAGGAAAGGTGGTAGCCATGGTCGGCGACGGGATCAACGACGCCCCTGCCCTAGCCCAGGCCGACGTCGGTCTGGCCATGGGCACCGGGACGGACGTGGCCATGGAGTCAGGGGACATAACCCTGGTCAAAGGGTCACTGACCGGAGTGGCCACCGCCATCGAGCTCTCCCAGGCGACGATGCGCAACATCCACCAGAACCTGGTCGGCGCCTTCGCTTACAACACTCTCGGTATCCCCATTGCCGCCGGGCTCCTCTACCCCGCATTCGGAATCCTGCTCTCCCCGCTCATCGCCGGAGCTGCAATGGCCTTCTCCTCGGTCACCGTGGTCACCAATGCCAACCGGCTCCGTCGCTTCAAACCAACCCACCGTGAGGAGGTTTCCTGATGGATGTCGTATTTGTCAATCTGGCGGGTCTAGCCCTGATCGGGCTGATCGCCTGGTACTTCTGGATGTCCAAGCCGACCGGCATGCTCGCTGGGATCACCAGTGATGGCACCCAGGAGGCGTTCATTGTGGTCAAGGGCGGGTACAGCCCGGACACGATCCGCGTCGCGGCTGGGCGCCCGGTACGGCTGGTGTTCAACCGCCAGGAGTCCGACCCCTGCTCAGAGCGGGTGGTCCTCGACGCCTTCGGTGTCTCAGCCGAACTACCCCAAGGCAGCAATGTCCCCATCGAGTTCACCCCAACCGAGGAGGGCAGCTACGAGTTCGCCTGCCAGATGGGCATGCTCCGAGGCAAGGTCGTGGTGTCATGACCCCCGGATCGCATCACCACCGGTTCGGTTCCGTGATGTGGGGGACGATCGGCATCACATTCATTCTTCTGGCCCTGGTCGCCGTACTCCGCCTCGACCCCCGGATCGCCGGCTATGTCGTGGGTGCGCTAGTTCTGACTTGTCTCGCAGTCTGCGGAGCCGCTTTCTGGCTCGACGCTCGGACCTCGCGGACCACTGACCGACTCGTCGACCAACTCCGCGGCCGGTCGAACCACTGAGGTTCGAAGGCCCGATCTAGGCGTACCCCCTTCCTGTCCCGGCCGGATCGGGACCTTCGACCTTATTGACCTTCCAGCCGACTGGAAGGTGTACGTTTGGCAACGTGAGATCAGATGCCAAGAAGAGGTTCGAAATGGAGACCACAGCCAGCCGGAGCGCGGAAACAGGGCTGTTACTCACCGGCGTCCCTGACGCCCACGGCAAACACAAAGACGGTCAGATAACCGACCAGTTGTTGGCCGCCACGGGGATAGCCAAGACCTACACCCGGGGCGTCTGGCCACGTCGACGGTCTCTGAAAGTCCTCCGTGGGGCAGACATGGTGCTCCGACCGGGTGAGATCGTGGGCCTGGTCGGGGAGAACGGGTCGGGCAAGTCGACCCTGATGAAAATCCTGGTGGGAAGTATCGACCGCGACCAGGGTGTCATCACCAAGTCGGGCTCAGTTGGCTACTGCCCCCAGGATCCCATCCTTTACGAACGTCTCACCTGCGACGAGCACTTCGGGCTGTTCGGCAAGGCTTACGGATTGACCGATGCCGACATCGATATCGCCCGCGAGGATATCTACGAGACGCTCGGATTCGGCGAGTGGCGCAACTCGCGGGTCGAGGAGCTGTCCGGGGGAACCCGAGCCAAGCTCAACCTGGGTCTGGCGCTTCTGCCCGACCCCGACCTTCTTCTCCTCGACGAGCCCTATGCCGGATTCGACTGGGACACCTACCAGCGGTTCTGGCAGCTCACCCAACACCGGCGAGACGCCGGACGGAGTCTGTTGATCATCAGCCACTTCATCACCGACGCCGAACGTTTCGACCGGGTCTACGACCTGATCGACGGGAAGGCGGTGGAGCGATGACCGGGGTGCTCACCTGGCGTTACTTGACCGAATACACCCGTCGGCCACTCAACCTGGTGCTGCTCGCCGTGGTGCCGGTGATCTTCGTCGCCCTGTCCGCCGGTGCCATCGCCGACTTCGCCCGCATCCTCGGCGGCGAAGCCAGCGTCGGCCAACTAGAGGCCGCCACCGCCGGGTGGGCCGCGGCGTTCCTTGCCGGGGTCGCAGGGTTCTTCCACGTCACCGGCTCCCGGGATCCGGACCGGCGTCTAGCCGCCGCCGAGTCGAACACTGGGCGAGTGGTGACAGCCCGTGTGGTGTCCTCGACGATGTTGGCGGCAGTCGCCTCCGCCGGAGCATTACTCGCCCTCGCCGTCCGCACCGACCTCACCGACCCAGGACGGGCTATCGGCGCCACGGTCATGTTCGCCGTCATCTACCTTGCGATCGGGGTCACCGTAGGTGCCTGGGTTCGCTCCGAGGTCAACGGGTCGCTGCTGATCATCTTCATCTGGATGTTCGACGTCTTTCTGGGGCCGGCAATGGGCCGCACCGAATCACTGCTCATCCGGTTCTTCCCCTCCCATTTCCCAACGCTCGTCATGTTGGACGCCGCCACCACCCACGCCGGACCGCTCAGTGACCTGGGGGCCTCACTGGCCTGGACGATCGGCGCCGTCGCCATCGCCGTTGCCTCTCTCCTCGTCACCACCCGTCCGGTCAGCAACGGCCACAGCCGACGTGTCGTCGGGGGTTTGACCCGGACCTGGACCGGGCTGCGCTACGCCTGGAAGGAGTACCGCCGCAACATCGCCCTCTGGGTGCTGCTGGTCGGACTTCCCCTGTTCTTCATCACCCTCTCCATCGCGGTCACGCCCGACGACCCGGCACCAGTCGAACTCGTCGAGAACGGGCAGAGCGGCATCTCCATGCTCTCCATGACCGACGTCCACGGCGCCATCATGGTGGCGATCACCGTCGCCTTCCTCGCCGGCCTCGCCGGGCTGTTCGTGGTTCTCGGCTCCGCCGAAGGCGACCGCCGGCTGGTCCTCGCCGGGTTCAAACCGCGCGAGATCCTCGCATCCCGCCTAGGCGTTATCAGCCTCGCCGCCGTGATAGTGAGTGCCGTCTCGCTCGCCGTCACCGCGGCCAGCTTCCAACCGGAAACCTGGGTCACCTTCGCTGCCGCCACCCTGGTGGTAGCACTCACCTACGCCTTGATCGGAGTAGTAGTCGGTCCGATCGTCGGACGACTCGGTGGCCTCTACTTGATGTTCCTACTGCCCTTCCTCGACGTGGGGTTGGCCCAGAACATCATGTTCGACGCTGCCCCGCCATCGTGGGCCGCCTGGATGCCGGCCCACGGTGCAGTCCGGGTGCTCATCGATGGCGCCTTCACCCCCACGTTCGACGAGGCCGGCGGCCTCGTCTTCGCCCTGGCCTGGCTCCTCGGTCTCGCCGCCGCCGCAGCCGCCATCTTCCACCGCACTTCGGCCCCACGTAACGCATGATCGGCTTGGATGATGTCCGCTGACCCCGCCCTCGCCCTCGCCGTCGCCTACCTGCGTCTCAACGGCTACTTCCTGCTCACAGAACAAGAGCTCCACATCCGAGAGCCGGTCGGATTTCGCACCCTCACCGACATCGACATCATTGCCCTCCGCCCACCCACAGCACGAGGACCGGCGCACCATCATCTCGGCCAAGGAGTCGAGGAATGCCTCATCGTCACTGACCGAGACCCCGACCTCGAGATCGACACCACCCGATTCGACATCATCATCGGCGAAGTAAAGACCGCCGAGGCCACCCTCAACCCTGCTCTACGCACACCCGGCGCCCTCCACGCTGCACTTCGGCGCACCGGCGACCTCTACACCACGCCCCTCGACCAGGTCGTCGACGAGCTATCCGCTGAGGGCGGCGCGACAACCCCCACCGCCCGCGTCAGGCTTGTCGCCTTCGCTGGCCACGGACGCATCGGCAGGGGGACTACCGTCCACCTCGGGGACACTGCTCGATTCATCCACAACCATCTCGCCAGCCGTCACGACCTGTACCGTGTCACCCGCTTCTCCGACCCCGTCATCGCCCTTCTCGAGCTACTGGCGAAGGTCCACTGAAACGATGACCTCCCCGACCGTGAGCCCTACGCCGAATGAAGGCCGGGTGGCCGGATCCACTCCGTGATCGGCTATGTGTCACAGATTGAACATTGGCGTCTAGACGACGGATCCCGAGCGATTGCTTGCCCACCCGACAAAGTGGCGAAACGCCTGGCGATGGATATCGTGTCACCGGTGTCCGGGCGCAACGAACGAAGGCACGGTCTGTTATGGACCACAGGCTTGGTGGCAGTCGCCATCGCTGGGCTTCTGGTGATGCATGGATTCGAGGGCGCCGCCCTCACCTTCACCGATCAGGGCCAATCGACCCGACATCAGACTCGCAGTCCTGAGAGCCATGGCGCTGTCGGCCTGTGCGTGTTCGTGGTATCGATGGCGGGAATCGGGCTTGCCGGGGCCAGGCTGCGGAGACGAAGGCTCAGTTTCGTTGCCCCGTTGGGAGAGATGTTCCTCCCCTCCCGGTGCCCCAGTTGGTCGGCACCGGCGGGTCGTTCCCTACTCATCGATCTCAGCGTGCTGCGGCTTTAAGCCGTCCAGCCCTATCAAGCAAGCATTCCAACGTCAGGAGAAATCAACATGCACACATTGTTCAGACGCGTCTCGCTCGCAGCAGCCATAATCACGCTGCTGCTGATCGCTGCCGCTTGTGGTGGCGACACGTCCACCACGACGACCACGATGTCCGATGACGACATGAGCTCGGATTTCGCCTTCGGTGAGCCGGCCGATGCGGCCGACGCCGACCGCACCATAGAGATCGTCTCCTCAGATGATCTCACCTTCACCCCGTCCGATTTCACCGTCGCCCAAGGGGAGGTCATCACTTTCCGTGTGATCAACGAGGGCGCTATCCCCCACGACTTCACGCTTGGAGACGAGGCCACCCAGGACGAGCATGAGGAAGAGATGGCCGAGATGGGCGACATGACCATGCCCGACGAGCCCAACGCCATCCAGGTCGCTGCCGGCGAGACCAGGGAGATCACATGGCGGTTCACCGAAGCCGGCGGCGTTCTCATCGGATGCCATCAGGTCGGTCACTACGACGCAGGGATGCGGGGAGAGATCACCGTCGAACCATGACCGGATCCCCCGTGGCGACGAGAGTGGCGGCGGGGTTCATTCTCGCCGCTCTCCTCGTCGCCGAGCTCTCTCAAACCAGAATGCCTTGCTTCGACCAGACCTCGAGTGACGCCGAGATCACAGCGATCCTCGAGTATCTGTAATCGGAGTGGGGACCCGAGGAGCGGGACGATCGGTGGTATCCGGGCCAGGACCTCGGGGCCGAGGAGATCGCCCGGTTTCGCCGGCGCGGGTGAGTCGTGCCGCCAGCAGAAGGCCGACCACGGCTGCCGAGCCCACGTAGAGGCCGATCATCAACGGCGTCCTGGTGTCGGTGCCTGCGGACACTCCGTGGATCAGAGAAGCCAGGAAGACACCCAGACTGGCGAAGTGGATAAGTCGCCAGGTCTTCTGCCCGATGTGTTTCTTGATGTAAAAGCTGGCCACGACGATGACCAGGCCATATAGAGACACGACGCCGAATGTGACCGCTCCCCTCCGCCAGTCCGAAGCTCCTGGGACCAGGATCTCCGTCCACGTGAACTCGAGGTACTCGTGCATCGTGAGGACAACGACATGGACGCCGCTGGCTAGAAGGGCGGCGATCCCGAGAGACTCGTGAAACCATGTCAGAGGTTTGGCCTTCACCAGCCTTCCCAACATTTTCGAGCTCACCAGTAGGCCCCAGATCGTTGTGGCGCTGAGGGCTGCGAAGGCGGCGATCCCGGAGCCGCGGATGATCATCCATTCCATGCTCATGCCGCCACCTCGAGGCCGGGTGTGGCGAAGACAGATCCGTCGCGCCAGATGACCAACGCAGCGAACATCCAGATCTGTTCGGCGGCCCATGCAAGCCCGTCGGCGCCAAGCAAGAGGACCGCCTTTGCCCCTGCCTCGGCATCGACTGCCGAGTCTGCGAGGACCGTCGCGCTGATCACAGGGGTGTTCACCGGCTCCATTGTTCGCGGGTCAATGAGATGGCTCACCTCGGTGTCGCCGACTCGCCACCGTCTCCGACCTATCGAGCTGGTCGCCAGAGCACCTCGTCCGACATGGACACGAGCCACGACGTCTCCGGCCGGGTCGACCACAGAGGCGGCGGTGTCGGGATGGACGCTTCTCAGATCCCCGCCCGCTGAGACGACCGCAGCCATTCCGTCTTCGACAGCTCGATCGGAGGCCCATCCTTTGGCGATGCCGCCGAGATCGAGACTGACTCCGGGGGTCCGATGCAGCAGCTTCCCTTCGAGGCGCCAGGACCCGCGAACTGACGTCTCGGGAGCATGGGCGAGGTCGCTGATGGTCTCGAATGAGCGGTCGTATCCCCACGCTTTTACTGTTGAGCCGAGACCGATGTCGACCAGGCCCTCAGTGAGCTCGAAGGCTCGGGATCCGGCTTGAATCACCTCGTTGAGGATGCCATCGATATCCCTGACCGGTGAGGGGTCTCGGTTGAGCCGACTCACCTCGCTCTCGGACCTGAAGCGACTACACACCTGTTCGACTCCTTCGAACCACTCGCGCACCTGTTCGTCATTGTTCGCGTCGGACCAGACCTCGATCTGAGTGCCCATCGCCGGGAACTGAAACTGGGTCACGAGCCGCTGCTCCGTGGCGCCGGTGCCGATTGCGCCGGGGCCGCACTCGGGGCCGGCGGAGCCTTCTGCTGGACGTAGACGGTGCGCACCTCAGGAGTGAGGTCCGTTGACGGCTGGAATCTCAGGATCACCAAACCCCGAGCGGGCGGGGTTGGCATTGCCGCCACCTGGGACGCGGGCGCCACGGCGGATGTAGATGGTTGCGAGGTCGTAGGTTGGGCGGTCGCACCGGCACTCTCCGGTTCCAGGACCGAGATGGTTAGTGCAGTTCCCCAGGCCAGGGCGGCTCCTGTCCAGGCCAGGATCCGGCCCCGCCTCGCCCTGTCGAACCGACTCACTTCATCGCCTCGAAGGGGGTCGGCACCCGGAGGGGCACGCCGTATTCAATGAGGACATTCGCTACCGACGGTGGCAACTGCGCCAGGTGCGCGGCGTCTGCCCACCCGGCATTCCCGCTCCACACCAGGACCCGGGTGACTGCAGGGCCGACGCCGGGCAGTTCCTCAACCGTCGCTGCGGCCGGCTCGGGGCTGGCGACAGTGGTGCTTGGAGGGGGCACGCCCTCCACGGCAGCTCCGTCCGCCCGCCCGATCAGGCTGACCGCTGCGACCACCCCCGTGACAAGTACGGCGAGCCCGGTGACTACCCCCAGTGAGTCACGACCCATCAGTCGTCACTCTCGTCCTCATCCTCGTACTCGTCTTCATGCTCGTCTTCGTACTCGTCCTCGTCTTCGTCGTGGAACGTGGTTGGCGTGCTGCTCGGGACGGGGCCGGCAGTGGCCGTCGCGGGCACCACGACGGTCTGCACGATGGGTTCCAGAGCGGGCTTGGACGGAAGCGGGATCCCTTGCTGCTCGCAGACTCCCCGTAGAGCGTCGAGGGCGGCCTGCTGGACATCGGTGATCGTCAGCGATTCCTCCAATGACACGAGTTGCATGCCCTCAAGGCCACAGGCCGCCTGGAGGTCAGCCGTGATGTCGACCGTCGCCTCACTGGTCGACTGCGTGGTCAAGGTCGTGGCCGGGATTGCATTGGTGGTGGGTATGGAGGGCTCTTCTCCCCGCTCCGGGTCTGTCAACCAGATCGCGGCCAAGGCGGTGAGAGGCACGAGGAGCGTGCCCACGAGTATGGAGAGAGACAGACCCCTCCTGGCGAGTTTGTCGAGCATCTCAGACCTCCACGAATATGCATTCACCCGGGCATTCCTCGGCGGCCTCGACCACCGACCCGAGCAGGACCTCGGGGATCCGGGCCCTGCCCTCCAACCCCTCGGGACCGTGGCCATGATTGGACGAACCGTCGAAGATGACGGTCTCTCCGAAATGCGATGCGTCTTCTTTGACCGCCCAGGTGCCGTCGTTACGTTGATGGAACACCTCAGGGGCTATCTGGGAGCAGGTCCCGGCTCCCATGCACTCGTCCCCATTGATCCAGACTGTGGCCACCGCCACTCCTTTCGATAGTCGACGTCAGATTCATCGATGGCGAGTCAAGGGCGCCTCAGCCGCACCTCAAGAAAGAGTCAAGTGAGGAAGCTGAGTCGTCGTCTTCGCCGACGAACTCAGGTTCACTCCCGATCGCGCAGCCCCTCCGAATGACGACCAATGTGCCTTGGACGTGAGCAACGCAGCCGCGAAAGAGAGGTGCGGGGTCCGATCCGGTGTGGGACGATCGAAGGACAAAAGCCCCTATCTCACGGCGCTGCTCTCTGGTAGCTGCAGCAATGAAAGGGTTGACTATTGGATGGAGAAGAGTCGTGGTCATGCGTTGGGTGAAATGGGGTGTAGCCGCTCTTCTTGGTGGGCTCTTGTTGATCCAGGTGGTTCCCTATGGCAGGGATCATGACAACCCGCCGGTAGTGGCGGAGCCGTCGTGGGATTCGAGCCAGACCCGTGACTTGGCAGTTCGTGCCTGTTTCGACTGTCACAGCAACGAGACGATGTGGCCGTGGTATTCGAATGTTGCTCCCGTGTCCTGGCTGGTGCAGCGGGACGTGGACGAGGGCCGGGAGGAGCTCAACTACTCGGAGTGGAACCGACCCCAGGAGGGTGAGGAGTCGGCGGAGACGGTGCGGGAGGGCTCGATGCCGCCACGGTTCTACTTGCTGACACATCCCGATGCGCGTCTCACCGACGCCGAACTGGCGGCGCTGGCGGACGGTTTGGCAGCCACCTTCGGCGAGGAGAGCGAAAGTGAGGACGGGGAGGGCGAGGAGGACGACTGATCGGGGTAAATCCGTCGCGGCCCAGACCACTCAGGTTCTGGTCAACGTCCAGACCGCCGAGGATGCATCTGGCGGATCGGTGGCAGACATCGAAAAGGCGCACAGACCGATAGAACCGCGCCGGCAAACTGGAGAAGCCCTGGTCGGCAGACCGCCGACCAGGGCTTCAGAGACCAATTTCTGATCGCCTCACTTCGCCTTCTGCGATGATCGTCACCATCGACCACCACATAGACAAAGAGGTGCGTCAGGTGTCTGTGTCGGCCACGTGGGTCGTCCCGTAACCCTCGGTCTCGGGATCACCGTGCTCACCCTTGGTCAAAGCGAACTCCTCTTCCGGGGAGAGCACCAGCCGATGCCGACCCACGACGGCGAAGTAGCCCAGACCGACTATGAACCAGATGGCTACCCCGAAGACGCCCGGGAGATAGGCCTCGTTGAGGAACAGCGCGACCAGGGAGATCAGGGCGATAATCCCCGCCACGGCCGCACCCGCAACGCCAACGGGGCTGCGATACGGCCGTTCGATGGTGGGCATGTTCCGCCGCAACAGGATGAACGACAGACACTGCATGGCGTAGGCGATCACCGCCCCGAACACCGCCATGCTCAGCAACGCCGCCGACACGTTGGCCCCGAACTCCGACTCCTGACCACTAGCCCAGTCGTAGAGGACCGCGAGCCCGAAGCCGCCCGTGGCTCCAGTGACCAGCGCCAGCCACGGTGTCTTTCGTTCGCCGAGTGTCACCGAGAAGAACTTGGGGAAGTAGCCGGCCCGGGACAGGGAATAGATGTTGCGACCGTAGGCGTAGATGATGGTGTGGAAGCTAGCGATGAGACCCGAGAGGGCCACCAGGCCTAGCAAGGCCGCCCCAACGCCTTCGCCCAAGATCGCCCTGAACCCGTCCAACAGAGGCTCACCGGAAACACGGATCTCCTCGGCGCCGGTGACACCCGTGTTGAGGAACAACACCAGGACCCCGGTGATCACCAGAGTCACCAGACCCCAGATGGTGGCCTTGGGGACATCCCGTCGAGGATCCATCGACTCTTCTGCCGCCAAGGGCAGCTCCTCGATGGCCAGGTAGAACCAGATGGCGAAGGGTAAGGCCGCGAAGATCCCCATGACACCGAAGGGAAGGAAAGCGTTCCCACCAGAGTCGGGGGCGATGTTGGTCAGGTTGGCGGCATCGAAGTTGGGGATCGCCATCACGAAGAAGACGAGCAGCACGGCCAGTGAGACCAGACAGATCACCACGGCGAACCGCATGGTGGCTTCGATCCCGATTATGTTCAGCCCAACGAAGAGCACATAGAAGATCGCCAGCCACACCAACTCGTCGAGATCGACATTGATCAACTCGGCGAACACCGGACGTGCGTAGATGGCAGCGAAGGTTCCGACTACAGCAGTCGTCACCACATACTCGATGTTCTCGCCCAGCCCGGTGATGAACCCACCCCATGGCCCCATCGCCGATCGCGCAAAGGAATAGGCACCACCCGTGTGAGGCAATGCCGGGGACATCTCGGCGATCGAGAAGCAGAGCCCGAAGTACATGATCGTGATGACCACCGTGGCGAGGAGCAGCCCGCCGAAGCCACCGACATCGAGCCCGAAGTTCCATCCGGAGAAGTCCCCGGAGATGACTGCGGCCACACCTAGCGCCCACAAGCTCCAAACGCCGGCGTGTCTCTTGAGGCCACGCTGTTGGAAGTACCCGTCCTGGACGTCGTGGTAAGTGACGGAGCCGACCTTCTTCTCGGTCGACATATTCTTTCCTCCTCTCGAAAGTGCTGCCGAGACTAGGAAATCGACTTCACCCCATGTCGCCGGAAACGATCGGTTTCTTCGGCGCATCATCCCCCGAGTTATGCCTAGCCTCGCCGCGTCGAGACAAGGAGTTTGGATGACCGCCCTCAAGGGCATGATCAGCGTCGATGAACTGAAAGCGGCCGTGGAAGCCGAAGAGGTGGACACCGTTGTCGTCGGATTCACCGACCACTACGGACGGGTTCATGGGAAGAGATTCGATGCGTTCCACTTTCTCGACGAGATCTCAGAACACGGAACCCACGGCTGTGACTACCTGCTCACCGTGGACATGGAGATGGAGCCAGTGCCCGGATACCAGTACGCCAACTGGGAGCTGGGTTATGGAGACTTCCACATGGTCCCCGACCTCGCCACGTTGCGCAAGGCGACCTGGCTCGACAAAACGGCTTATGTCCTGTGCGACCTCGAAGATCCACGTACCCACGAGCTGGTCACCGTGGCCCCGAGAACCATCCTGCGCCGGCAGCTAGAGAAGGCCGCTGCCGCGGGGTACGCCGCGAAGGGAGCCTCCGAGCTGGAGTACTTCATCTTCGAGGATTCCTATCGCCAGGCCGCGGAGAAGCGTTATGCCGGGCTGGTCCCCACCGGGTGGTACATCGAGGATTATCACCTGCTCCAAGGGACCCGCTTGGAGTATTACAACGGTGCGGTCCGTCGTCATCTCTCCGCCTCCGGCATCCCGGTCGAGAACTCCAAGGGCGAGTGGGGCCGGGGCCAACACGAGATGAACATCCGCTTCACCGACCTGCTGGGGATGGCCGATCGGCACACGATCATGAAGCAGGCCATGAAGGAGATCGCTGACGGAATGGGGATATCGGTGACGTTCATGGCCAAGCCGGACATGTCGGAGGCCGGGTCGTCATGCCATCTGCACGTCAGTCTGTGGAACGACGAGGGCAACGTCCTGCCCGGGGACAAAGTCTTCGGACCGGTCCACGGCTCAGACATCTTCCGATGGTTCCTCGGAGGATGGATGGCCCATATCCCCGAGCTGATGGTCTTCTTTGCCCCCACCATCAACTCCTACAAGCGCTATCAGGACCAGTCGTGGGCTCCGACCCGTCTCGGGTGGAGCTACGACAACCGAACCGCCGGGTTCCGGGTGGTGGGACACGACCAGAGCCTCCGCATCGAGTGCCGCATCCCCGGCGCCGACGCCAATCCCTATTTGGCCTACTCCGCGGTTCTCGCTGCCGGGCTCGACGGGATCGCCAACCAGACAGAGGCCCCGGAGATCTTTGTCGGTGACGTGTACGCGGCGGCGGAGCTGCCCCGGGTGCCATACACCCTCCATGAGGCGACCGACCTGTTCGCGGCTTCCGACTTCGTGAAGAAGTCCTTCGGCGAAGACGTGCAACAGCACTACGCCCACTTCTTTCGCATCGAGCAGAAGGCCTTCGACAACTCGGTCACCGACTGGGAGCGGTGGCGATACTTCGAGCGGATATGAGTGGCAGGCTCGCCGGCAAGGTGGCGTTGATCACCGGGGCCGGCTCTGGGATTGGAAGAGAAACCAGCCTGCTGTTCGCTGCCGAAGGGGCCTTGGTCATGGCGGTCGACGTCAACCGGGAGGCAGCCGATCACACCGTGGCCGATGTCAGTTCCGCCGGTGGTGAGGCTGCCTCCTTCATCGCCGACATCGCCCGGGCCGCCGACGCCGAGGCCATGGTGATCGCGGCGGAGAAGACCTACGGCCGGCTCGACATCATGTTCAACAACGCCGGGATCCTGCACTCCGACGACGACGACGCCGTCGGTACCGAGGAGAGGATCTGGGATCTGACCATGGACATCAACGCCAAGGGGGTGTTCCTCGGGTGCAAGTACGGGATTCCGGCGTTGCGCAGGGCCGGTGGTGGCTCGATCATCAACACGGCCTCCTTCGTCGCCCTCCTCGGGGCGGCCACCCCCCAGGTGGCCTATACCGCGTCCAAGGGTGCGGTCTTGGCCATGACCCGGGAGCTGGCAGTGGTCCACGCTCGGGAGAACATCAGGGTCAACGCCCTATGCCCGGGACCCTTGCGCACCGAACTGTTGATGAAGTTCCTCGACACCGACGCCAAGAAACAACGACGTCTGGTCCACATACCCATGGGCCGATTCGGCGAGGCAGCCGAGATGGCCAAGGCGGCCCTCTTCCTGGCCAGCGACGAGTCGTCGTACGTCACCGGCGCCGAGTTCGTGGTCGACGGCGGGATCACAGCCGCTTATGTGACACCGGAGTGAGACCGTGATCGAGCAGCATCCCTTCATCGACGGTGGTTCGGTACCCGGCTCCGCCGGCGAGGCGGCCATCCACGACCCTTCCACCGGTTCTCAGATCGGCACCGTGACCCGGGCCTCAGCCGCCGAGGTGGATCGTGCCGTGAAGGTGGCCCGGGATCGCTATGAGGAGGGGGTATGGCGCACCGCACCGGTCCGGGAGCGACGGGATGTGCTGCGTCGGATAGCCGATCTCATCCGACGTGACCGCGAGTCGCTGGCACGCCTCGAATCGGCCAATGCCGGCAAGCCGATCGCCGCCGCACGTGGCGAAGTCTCAGGCGTGGCCACGACTTTCGACTACTACGCCGGGGCGGTGGACAAGTTCGGTGGCCAGACGATCCCGGCCAATGCAAACGGGACCTTGCTGACCTTCAGAGAGTCGATAGGGGTCTGCGCCGCCATCACGCCCTGGAATTTCCCCATGGTCATCCTCGCCTGGAAGGCGGCGCCGGCCCTAGCTTTGGGCAACTCCCTCGTGGTGAAGCCCGCCGAAGTCACCCCTTTGACAGCGTTGGCGCTGGCTGAACTGGCTGTCGAGGCCGGTCTGCCCGAGGGTGTCTTCAATGTCGTCACCGGAAAGGGATCGGAGACCGGTGAGGCTTTGGTCCGTCATCCCGGGGTGCGCAAGGTCTCCTTCACCGGTTCAACCGAGATCGGGGCCAGGGTGATGGCGCTGGCCGCCCCCGACATCAAACGGGTCTCTCTGGAGCTGGGCGGCAAGTCGGCCAACCTGGTCTTCTCCGACGCCGATCTCGAGGTCTGCGTCGAGTCTTCGATCTTCTCGGTCTACGACAACGCCGGTCAGGATTGCACCGCACGCAGCCGGCTTCTCGTCGACAAGGGCATCTACGACGAGTTCGTCGATCGATTCACCACACGGGCAGCCTCCCTGCGAGTTGGGCCCACCGAGGACGAGAGCACCGAGATGGGGCCGCTGATCACGCCGGAGCAGCGGGACACGGTCGAGGGTTACATCTCGTCGGGTGTCGAGGAAGGGGCCAGCCTCGTCGTGGGTGGCGATCGTGTCGGCGACCGGGGCAACTTCCTCTCCCCTGCTGTCTTCACCGGCGCCACCAACGAGATGCGAATCGTCCGAGAGGAGATCTTCGGCCCGGTGGTGGCAATCACCGCCTTCGAGGGAGAGGACGAGGCTATTCGGCTCGCCAACGACTCGATCTACGGCTTGTCCGGATCGGTGTGGACGCGTGATGTCGGTCGGGCGTTGCGTGTGGCCCGGGCCTTGGAGACCGGGATGTTGTCGATCAACTCCTCGTCCAGCGTCCACATCGAAGGCCCTTTTGGCGGGGTGAAGGCTTCTGGCATCGGCCGGGAGCAGGGTATGGCCGCCCTCGAGCACTACTCGGAGTACAAGACTGTCTTCATCGCCAACGACTGAACGCACTCCGTTTCGGCGCGGAGTGTTGAGTGGATCCAGGTACTAATCCCGACCCGAAGGCCTTGGTACGGGGAAGCGAGACCTGCCGAAACGGCTCTCGAAAGAGTGTGCCCGACCTGTTCGCTCCAACGCTCGGTATGCGGTATTGACTTATCTACCATTCACATATATGCTAGAGGTAGATAAGGAGGTGTCATGAGTGACATCAGAAGATTCCCAGGTATAAGCCATCTACGAGCTGAGCCCACAGCCCACGTACTCCGGTACAGGAAAGGTCAGCTAATCAGCTCGGTACGAGGTGGTTCGTTTTGGTTTCGACCGCTCACATCCGCCGTCGCCGAAGTCCCTATCGATGACCGTGAGCAGAGTTTCCTCTTCAACGGGCGGACCTCCGACTTTCAAGACGTTGCGGTACAGGGCGCCATCACCTATCGGGTCCTCGACCCGGAACTGACGGCGCGCCGAGTGGACTTCGGGATCGACCACCGCACAGGCACATATCTCGAGGAACCACTCGAGCGGATCTCACAGATGGTCGCCCAGACCGCTCAGCAGCTCGCCCTGGACTGGGTCGCCCATCGAAACCTCGACGAGGTGCTGCGCGAGGCTGTTCAAGATCTCAGGCCGATAATTGCCGAAGGTCTCGCCAATGATCTCGCGCTCGCCGACGTGGGACTCGATATAGCCACCGTACGGGTTACCCGCGTAGCCCCGACTCCAGAATTGGAAAAGGCGTTACAGGCCCCGACGAGAGAGCGTCTACAGCAGACTGCCGACGAGGCCACCTTCCAACGCCGGGCTCTGGCTGTCGAAAAGGAGCGGGCCATCGCCGAGAACGAGCTCGCCAACCAGATCGAGCTGGCACGCCGGGAACAGCAGCTCATCGCAGAGAGGGGCGCTAACGAACGCCGCCGGGTCGAGGACGAAGCCGAGGCCCAGAAGATCGAGGCCATCGGCCGGGCAGAACGGGCCAAGATGGGTTCTGAGACAAAGGCCGAGGGCATTCGGCAAATCGAAGCTGCCCAGAACCAGGCCGAATTGGAGCGGATTGGCATCTACCGAGACCTTCCCATCCAGGTCCTGCTCGGACTGGCAGCGAGAGAACTGGCCGGCAAGCTGGAGAGGATCGACCACCTGAACCTCAGCCCCGACGGTATGACCGGTCTGCTGCAGACGCTGATGACCGCCGGCACCCGGAAGCTGGAGAATGCAGAGTGACCTCGTCAGCGGCCAGACGCGTGGTGATCGCCTTCCGGCCCTCCGAGTGGGACCAGCTATTGATGCGACACTCCACCCCGGGCCAGGCACGCTTCTTCCTCGAAACGAGGGAACGGGATGTCGAGGAAGTGCTGGATCGACATCATCGCCAAGAGGAGGCGATCAAACATGTCGAGAATGCGATCCCATCCACATGGAGGAGATCGCGAGTTATCCGATCCGATTTCCCTAGCTTCCTCTTCGAACCAGAAGACATAGTGGTCGCGGTCGGTCAGGACGGACTCGTCCCCAACCTAGCCAAGTATCTAAACGGTCAGCCTCTGATCGGCGTCAACCCGGATCCGGCACGCTACGAAGGAACCCTCGTCCAATGCCCGGACTCCAGCGTGGGCCACCTCTTCGCAGACGTCCTCTCCGAACGAGCCCATATCGAGTCACGGTCAATGGTCGAGGCACGTCTCGATGATGGGCAGTCCCTGACCGCACTCAACGAGATCTACGTCGGGCATCAGAGCCATCAATCCTCCCGTTATGTTCTCAAACATGGTGACCTGAGCGAACGGCAGTCTTCTTCTGGGCTCATAGTCGCCACCGGCACAGGCGCCACCGGATGGGCCCGGTCGATCGTCAACGAACGCACCTCCGAGATGACCCTCCCCCATCCCGAGGACCGTCGCCTCGCCTTCTTCGTACGTGAGGCCTGGCCGTCAATCGCCACGGCCACCACCCTCACCGAGGGAACCATCGACGAACCGAATCGACTCCAGCTGACCAGCGAGATGGAAGAGGACGGTGTGATCTTTGGCGACGGAATCGAAGGCGATCATCTCGACGTCGCATGGGGCCAGGAAGTCTCGATCGGTCTATCCAAACGCCAGCTCCGTTTGGTGACACCATGACAACCGAGCGAGAGTTCCTCGACTCCTACTCCCCCGAGCCCTTCGAAAGGCCATCGATCGCAGTCGACATCGCCCTGGTCACTGTCCTTGACGATGGGCCTTGGGTTCTGGTGATCCAGCGAGAGCAACACCCCCACAAAGGAACGTGGCAGCTCCCCGGAGGGTTCGTCCACATCAACGAATCCCTCGACGAAGCGGCCGCCCGCGTGCTTGCTGAGAAGTCAGGCGTCACAGACGTCTACACCGAACAGCTCTACACATTTGGCGACGTCAACCGCGACCCACGCACCCGCGTCATCACGGTCGCCTACTACGCCCTAGTCGACAGCACTCATCTGACGACTCGAGGCGTAACCGGAAGCATGGCCCGGATCGTGGTCCCGTGGAAGGGCGAGACAGGAGGGCCAGTCGGGCTTGAGGGAGACGAAGGACAACTCGACACAGCCTTCGACCACGATCAGATCATCGGCATGGCCGTCAAGCGGCTGCGAGGCAAACTCAACTACGCGCCCGTCGGATACGAGCTCCTACCTGCCGAGTTCACCCTCCTCGACCTCCAGCGGATACACGAGGCAATCCTCGGCGTCACTCTCAACAAGGACTCATTCAGACGCCGCATGCTCGCCTCAGGCGACCTCGAACCCACCGGCGACCGTCAAACCGATGTGGGACACCGACCCGCCGCCCTCTATCGCCACAAGGCAGGAACGACCTGACAGAGATGCTCACCTTCGCCGACGCCATCAAGGAGGCAGCAGAGTTCACCATGAAGCCTCATGTACTTCTTGGAAACGGGTTCTCCATCGCTTGTCGGCCAGACTCCTTCAGGTACGACGCTCTCCTCAATGAGGCGACATTCGACGGATCGGTCGCGGATATCGCACGCGTCTTCAACCTTCTGGGCACCACCGACTTCGAGCGGGTCATCGAAGTCTTGGAACTGAACAAAGAGGAGCAGCTTGAAGCTGAGCCTCTTCCCCGCGGCATTCGTGCACTCCCCGGCAGCGAGCACGTGTCAGTCGTAGGTGTCGGTCCAGGACGCGATGTCCACGCTGTGGTTGTCGGGCGACGCGAGCGACCACCAGGCGGGAGCGTGCGAATCGTCGGCGAGTCTCCCTCCGGCGGCGAGCGCGGCGTCCACTCGCGCCCGAGCCTGGTCGGCCGGCACGAAGACGTCGAAGTGCGTCCGGCCCCT
>DASWKK010000032.1:0-35603 GCA_036396655.1 Acidimicrobiia bacterium | reverse complement strand
GAAGGCGTGGTCAGTCCGACCGAGAGGCGGTTGCGGGTGCCCCAGACGTATTGGGCGTAACGACCGGCGTTGTCAGAAGTCCCCCGACCGGCGATCACCGCATGCGTGCACAGGTTGGCCAGGCCGGCGGCGCGGATAGCGGAGTCGACGTTCGCCTGCAGGGTGCGGGCGATGACCTCTGGCTGCTCACGGATCTCCTCGAGCATGCCCACCGTCAGGCTCCCGACCTGAAGACGACCTCGCCCCCGATGAGGGTCTCCACCACTCCCAGGTCGTGGTCCAGAACGACCAGGTCGGCCCGTCGGCCCACCTCGATCCTGCCCCTGTCGACGGCGCCGATGGTCGTGGCCGGGGTGAGCGTTGCGCTGGTCAAGACCCGAACAACGCCGGCGGCGGTCCAACTGGCCAGGTTGGCCACTGCCCGGTCCATGGTGAGGGTGCTCCCAGCGAGGGTCTCGGGCCGGATACGTGGGCCTTCAGGCCCCACGTCGACTTCCTGGTCGCCAAGGCGGTACTTGCCGGGCCGTAGCCCGGTCGCGGCCATGGCATCGGTGATCAGCAGGAACCGGCTCGGGCCAAGCGTCTGCCAAGCGAGGCGGATGGCAGCAGGATCACTGTGAATCCCATCGACGATGACACCGCAGGGCCGGTTCGAGAGCAGGGCCGCGCCCACCATGCCCGGGGCACGATGGTGAAAGGGGCTCATCTGGTTGAAGAGGTGGGTCACCGCCGACCAAGGACCGGCGAGAGCCGCGGAGGCCGTGGCGAAGTCGGCCCCGCTATGCCCGGCGGAGACGACGACCCCCGCCGCGACGAGGATCTCGGCGGCCTCGAACGCGCCGGGGAGCTCGGGAGCGATGGTCACCATGGTCACCACTCCGGACTCCGCCCAATGCCGCGCTACCGCCTGATCGGGCGGCTCGAGATGATCTGGGTTGTGGGCCCCGTTCCAGTCGGTCGAGATCCAGGGGCCTTCGATATGGAGCCCGATCGCTTCGGCACCCTTATATCCGCCTGGCGGGCCACGTCGCATCACCTCGATGGCCATGTCGGCAACTTCGTGGGGGGCGCTGACCAGGGTGGGGAGGAAGGTGGTTACCCCGGTTTCGGGCAGCCGCTCACCGACCTCCCATATCGATTGTGGGTCGGCGGTGAAATCATGACCCCAGCCGCCGTTGACCTGGAGGTCGATGAAACCAGGAGCCACCCTCTCGGTATCGAGGCGGTCGGGGATTCCGGAGATCAGCCCGTCGGAGATTCGGAGCCCTGCCGGCAGGCCGGTCATATTCTCAGTCCGTGCCCTCGGGGGTAGAGCTCCGGGATCGTGACCGGGAGGGTGCCGAAATCGTCGGCGCCGTTGAACAGGTAACCGGCCAGGGTGGTCAATGACGGCTGGTGGCCGCTGTAGGTGCAGAGATGTGTTCTCGCCTCCGGGTACCGGGCGAGGTCGTAAGGGGTGCGGAGGGCGACTGTGACCACCGGCTTGCCGGTGGCGATCAGCGCTCGAACCAGATCGGCCTGCTCCGATGCCGCATTCACCGTCCCCACCACTACCAGATCGTGTTGACCGGCCTGAGCCACCGCGGCGTCGATATCCGTCCGCCGCGGCTGGTGGGGGTAGACGATTTCGGTGACGTACTCGCTACGGGCCCTCAGTGAGTCGGCAAGGACGGGTGGATAGAGGGCGGTGGTATCGGCCGGGGTGACGTTTGTCGGCACTGGCTCCAGGGAGAGCAGACGCGCATTCGATTCCAGTCGCAGCGGGAGCAGACCGTCGTCGTTGCGCACCACCGTGATCGACTTTTCCGCCAATTCATGGGCGAGTTCGAGGTGCTCAGAGTTGTCTGGGCCAACCACACCCGGGCGGAGTGTGGGTGTGGGCAGCGACTTGCGGAGACGTTCAATGCGTTCCCTGGATGCGCTCAATGTGGCTTCATCGATCAGGTCACGCGAAGCACCCCGTTCCACTGCCACCCGCACCCGTTCCTGGAGCGACGGATCGGGCAAGCAGAGGAGGAGATCGGTACCGCCCCGCATCATGGTGATGATCTCCACCACCTGGGCCGGTCCCTGGTCGAGAGCCCCCATGTCCAAAGCGTCGGTGATCACCAGACCGGTGAACCCCATCTGGGCGCGGACGAATCCGTCGATTCCTCTCTCGGAGGCGGAGATGGGCACCTCGCTGCTGCCCGTGATCGACGGGACCAGGTAGTGACCCATCATCAACAACTCCGCGCCCGCTTCGAATGCGGAGCGAAACGGTGGGAGCTCCACATCTTCCAGTCTGTTCAGATCGAGGTCGAGTAACGGCAGCTGATAATGGGGGTCGACCGTTGCTTCACCCTTGCCGGGGAAGTGTTTGACAGTGCACAGGATCCCGGCCTGACGAAAGCCGCGGACCATTGCCGCGGTGAGGCGGGCCACCTGTTGCGGATCCTCACCGAAGCTGCGCACCCCGAGCGACGGGTTGTCCCACTGGCTGGCGACATCGGCAACCGGGGCGTAGTTGAGGTTGATCCCCACCGCCCCGAGCTCGAGTCCCATCCGGTTTGCCACGGTGGCCGCCAAATTGGTGTCTCCAGCCGCGCCGAGGGCCATGTTCCCGGCAAAGGGTGTCGACCCTTCGAGCCCGATCAGCTGGCCACCCTCCTGGTCGACTGCGATCAGCAGGGGGAGAGGACTCGAGTTCAGCTCCTGTAGTGCGGCAGTCAGTTCCGCCACCTGTCCCGGTGAGGTCATGTTCCACTCCCGGAAAAGGGTTACCCCGGCCGGTGGGGACTCGCGGAGACGAGTCTCCAGCCAGGGGGGAACGGTCGTTCCCTGGAAGGCCAGCATCAGATGAGGGTCGGCGACGCTCATCCCTTGACCGACCCCGCCAGCAGACCGCGTACGAAGTAACGCTGGAGCGCCAGAAACACGATCAGGGGTATCACCATCGAGACGAACGCGGCCGCGGTGAGCAGGTGAAACGCCTCGCCGCGCGACCCCACGATCGAGGCCAACTCGATGGTGAGGACCGCCACATTCGACGATGTGCCCAAGAACACCAGAGACACCAGGAAATCGTTCCACACCCAGAGGAACTGGAGGATGGCAAATGAGGCCAGGGCGGGGACCGATAAGGGGAGCACCAGGCGGGTGAAAGCGGTGAAGGGCGAGGCGCCGTCGATGTAGGCCGACTCGAAGATGTCCTTGGGCAACTGGGATATGAAGTTGTAAAGAAGGAAGACGGCGAGGGGAAGACCGAAGCCGGTATGTGCCAGCCAGATGCCGAGGAAGCTCCCGGTGAGACCGGCCGATTGATAGATCTGCAGCATCGGCACCAGGGCCAGCTGCAGCGGGACCACGATCAAGCCGACCATCAGCCCGAACAACAGACTTCGGCCGCGAAACTTGAGCCAGGCGAAGCCAAAGGCGGCGAATGCCGCCAGGGTGATGGGGATGATGGTGGAGGGGATGGTGACGATCAGGCTGTTGATCAGCGCATCGAACAAGCCTCCCGAGGTCAGGACCCGGTTGTAGTTGGCGAGGGTCCACTCGGTCGACACCGGGTTGATGAGCGACGTCCACCAACCGGTCGTGCTGCTGTCGACAGAGGTTCGGAACGAGTTGGTCAGCAGCCCGAGCGAGGGAATGGTCCACACCGCGACAATGAGGAGGACGGTGAGCTTGACCAGCCAGCCGGCGTGGTGGCCTCGTGCCGCTTTCAGCTTGGTGGTAGCCGTCGTCATGCACCGATCCCCTGTCGGCGGAGGTTGCGGATGTTGATCAACATGATCGGGAGCACAGCTATGAGCAGGATGACCGCCATGGTCGTGGCCTGCCCGAAGTTGCGGAACCGGAACATCTCCTGGTACATCCGGACTGCCACCACCGAGGTGTCGAAGTTCCCTCCGGTGGTGACGAAGATGATGTCGAAGATCTTGAGCACCGCGATGGCGATCGTTGTGTACACAGTCAGGATCGAGCCTCTGATCGAAGGCACCGTTATCCGGAAGAACGACTGCAGCTCAGATGCCCCGTCGATCCGCGCGGCTTCGGTCAATTCCGGAGGGACTCCCTTTATCGCCGCCGACAGAATCACCATGGCAAGGCCCACCTGAAGCCAAACCATGATGGCGATGAGGGCCAAGGTGTTCCATGGGATCACCTGCAGCCATGCGACAGGTTCCACCTCGGCCAGAATGCCGAGGTCGACGAGGACGCCACCGGCCGAGACCCAGATGGCGTTGAGGACTCCGATCTGGGGTTGTCCCGCGGGTTTCCAGGCATACATGAACCTCCAGATGACCGAGGCCCCCACGAAGGAAACCGCGAGCGGCAGGAATACGAAGGCCTTGGCCACTGCCTCTCGTCGGATCCGGTCGACCAGGGCGGCGAATGCCAGCCCGATTCCTACCGAGACTGCCGGCGCCACCAGCAACCAGATGAGGTTGTTCCGGATCGCCTGGAGAACGTCTGCATTGCTGAAAGCGGCGCGATAGTTGGTGAGGGGATCGGCTCCTTCGGGGACGTCGGAGAAGCTCTCCACCACCGTTCCCACCGTGGGGTAGACCAGGTAGACCCCGACCACCACGACCGCCGGGAGCACGAACAGATAGGGGCGCAGGAAGGCAGTGGCTCGCCCCGGAAGTGACTCGACTATGACATTTCCCGCATAAAACAGCGCCCAAATCCCACCGACTCCAAGAGTCAGGGCAAGCAGGGCCTGTCCCAACTTGGACGCGGTTGGCCCCAGTCCCGAGAAGACGTTGGGATCGCGCAAGACTCCGAGACCGAGCCAGAGGGTTGCCATTACCGCCCCCACCACGAGAAGGGCACGAAGAATCTTGAGACCGGGAGAAGGCGGCCGCACCGATCCGATTGCCTCTACCAAGGAGTCCTCCGATGTGAAAAGGTCCCGGGACGTGGTCCCGGGACCCTAATCACAGTTCGTTAGCCGGCAGGCCAGCTGTCTTCTACCGACTGGAATATCTCCTCGGTTCCTTCACCGTTTGCAGCTACCCAATCGACCATGCCGCTCCAGAAGCTCCCCACTCCCACCTCGGCGGGCATCAGGTCCGATGCGTCGAATCCGAGCGTGGTGGCCTCGGCCACCATGACCGAGAGCTGGTTGTTGGGATACACGTACCAATCCTCAGGGACTGTCGTGAGTGTCGAGAGGAAACCACCCCGCTCGATCCATCCTTCGGCAGCCTCGGGAGTGGCCAGCCACTCCAAGAGCGCCCGCACTTCCGGTCGGTCGTTGTACATCACGAACATGTCGGCCGCACCCAGGACCGGGGTGCCGAACTCTTCTTCGATCTGAGGAAAGTAGAAGAAGTCGACGTCGGTTTCGGGCTTGTTCGGCCATTCGCTCGCCGGGAGGTTGGGATCGTCGGCCAGGGCGTCACGGTTGGCTCCCCAGAACCCGCCGATCCAGGCTGCCTGCTTCTGCATCCAGCACTGAGGTCCGCCCTCGGCGAACATCGGATCCTGGGTCTCACCGATCCAGGTGGCGTTGATGTAGGTGTTGCCGCCGTAGGCGTAATCCGGGCTAAACCAGATCTGCGACATGTAGTCGGCGGCTTCGAGCACCTCCGGATGGTTGAAGGGGATCTCATGGGAGATCCACTGGTTGTAGATGTCCGGCGACGCCGTGCGCAGCAGGATGTCCTCCATCCAGTCGGTGGCTACCCAACCGTCGGCCTCCTGGCTCTCGATCGAGATGCACCATGGATTGCCGTTGCCGTCGGCGATGATCTGGTCGCTGAGGGCCACCAACTCATCCCAGGTGGTCGGCACTTCATACCCGTTGTCCGCGAACCCCTGCACCGGGTACCACACGATCGACTTGACGTCGGCCTTGTAGTAGACGCCATAGAGGGTGTCGTTGTAGGTGCCGAGCTCGTAGAACGCCGGCACCATCTCGGCAGCCAGCTTGTCGGTGTTGATCCAGTCACTGAGACCCACCAGTGCGCCGGCATCGGCATACTGATGCATCTTGCCCGGCTGGGCTATCTGGGCGATGTCGGGGGCGTTACCGCCGTCGACCGCCACCTGGAGTGCCGTCTCGTAGTCCGGCGTGGGCTGGAAGTTGACGGTGATACCGGTCGCTTCCTGGAACGGCTCCAGTGTGTAGGTGAAGTTGGATGCCTCCGAGGACTCGGGCAGCCATTGCGCCCAAACCTGCACCGTAGAGCCACTGAAATCGCCGGCCAGAGCCTGATCGAGGTGTTCGTAGCCCGTCGACTCCATCTCCTCGCCGGTCGTTGTCGTGGCGCCACCTTCGGCGGTCGTGCCCGGAGCCTCGGTGGTTCCGGTCCCCTCCGTGGTGGTTGTTGCGGTGTCACCACCGCAGGATGCAACAATCAGGGCCAGCGCCGCGATCATTGCGATTATCCATCGTTTACTCATGGGATCTCCTCCCGGTTTGCTGTCGTGTGTCGCCCCGTCCTGCCGGTATCGCGGACGGCATGCGGGGACTTCGTGTACTACTTGATTTATGCCAATGACCGGTTCCCACTTGTAGGGGAGAAATGCCATTTCTCATCCCGGGCTCCTGGCGAGGTCGGCGCCGAGGAGTGCGGCACCGTAAGCGCCGACCGGCTCCTCGAGGTCGTACATACGGATGCGGCTTGGATCCAGGACCCGCCGGGCGAGCTCCGAGTCCCCCTCGAGCTCCGCCCACCGCGCGGCGACCATGCTCATGATCGATGGAGCGCCTATTCCCACCCCGCCGCCGAGGTAGAAGAGATCAGGGTCGTAAGTGGCGGCGAGCCACCACATGGCCTTCGCTAGATGGTCAATTGCCCTCGCCGCAAGTGCCGCTGCTCGCATGTCTCCTCCGGCCGCGGATTGGAACAGCGAGCTCACCGGGGTCTGTTGCCACTCCTTGCCGAGGGCGGTGGCCCCGATCACGGTCTCCAAGCAGCCAACCGAGCCGCAAACACAGACGATGCCGGTACCCATCGGGACGTGGCCGAATTCGCCTGCCAACCCGCGGCTTCCTCGGAAGACCTCGCCGTTGATGACCACCCCCGCCGACACCCCGGTGCCGAGACCCACATAAACCAGGTTCCTCATCGCCGGGTGGATGGAGACAGACTGGGTGTAGGCCCCGTAGGCAGCGACTCTCATGTCGTTTTCGACGAAGGTGGCGACCTGGGTGGCGGAGGAGACATAGCCACCCAGGTCGAACCCCGTCTCGTCGATGCCAAGGTTGGCCGCATGGCGAACGACACCGTCATTCACCTGTCCCGGGACTCCTATTCCGATCGACGTGACTTGATCGAGGTCTCGCCCCGCCTCGCTCAGAGTGCGCTTCAGGGCGGTGATCACGAGATCGCCGAGACCGCCGGCGGCAGTCATCTCGGTGGGTTGGGTGGTGGTGCCGATCGGTTTGGTGTCGGCCACGAGGCATGCCTTGGTGCCGCTGCCCCCAATGTCGATCCCGGCAGCCAGAGCGCTCACCAGACCACTCCCAGCTCGGCGGAGAGAACCAAACCGGCTGCTCCCCTGATCACCGCATCGGGCCCGGCGGAGGCATAGCCGACCCGGATCTGGTCAGTGTTCACCGGGAGGACCCTGCTCCGGATCTCTTCTTCCACAATGGCCCGGTACCTCTCGCCGAGGGACGTGACTTCACCCCAGAGCACGATCTCACGTACCGCGAGCAGGGCGACCATCGGGGCCAGCCCCCGACCCAGGGCGACTGCTGCTTCGCTCACTGCCGATTCGGCAGCGGGATCAGATGCGATCTCGGCAACCCGCTGATGTGTCGGGTGTTGGTCGCCGCCCACCGCTTCGAGAAGAGCCGCCATAGAGGCGATGGTCTCGAGACAGCCCCGGTTGCCACAGGTGCATGGCCGTACCCCGTCGTCGAATCGGACGTGACCGATCTCGCCAGTCGCTTCGTTGTCCCCCCGGTAGAGATGCCCGTCGAGAACAAACCCGGTTCCAATCCCACGACCGACCCGGACCAGGGCGAGACTTGTCACCCGGGGTGAGTGAACGCTGTACTCGTGGAGCACTGCTGCGTGGGCGTCGTTGATCACATGCACCGGGGCTGCGGTGGCCTCGGCGACCGCAGCGCCGAGACGGGCCTCCTTCCACTCGAGGTTGGCGGAGGTGACCACGCCGTGCGCCGGCTCGACCACGCCAGGGGTGCCGATGCCGACACCGAGCAGGGGTGCAGTGCTGAGCGAGGCCAGAGACCGGACCAGGTCACGGGCGGCATGCAACCCCGCTTCTCCGATAGCGCCCGGGGTCGACCGGGTGGAGATGATCTCCCCCGACAGATCGACCAGGGCTCCCTGGAAGTCGGTGGATGAGAGGTCGAGTGCGACGATCGACCGGCCTTCGGGGTTGGGTGTGATCAGAGTCGGGGGTTTGCCACCCGCCGACGGCCCGGTCCCAACCTCCATCACCAGCCCCAGGTCGAGCAGCTCATCGACGAGGTCGGACGCTGTCGCCGGGGTCAGATGCGAGGCCCTGGCCACATGGGCCCTTGATGTGGGCGAGTCGGCATAGACCAGTTGCAGGGCGAGACGAAGGTTGTTGCGGCGGGTTTGACCCCGGGTTGCCTTGGCCCTGGTGGAGAGGGGAGTGAGACCGGGGCGGGTGGTATTTGGCTGCGTGTCGGTCAACTAGACGTCTTCCACTCTGAATGTTTATTAAACATACAAAGTATCCAGATGTCAACCCAAGACGCCGGGTCAAGGTCAAGGGCGACTTACATGGCGGGATGGGGACCCCACATCTTCAGATACGACCTGGCAATCCGGACTTTCTCGATCTGCCCTGGGAGCAACCGGTCACCGAGTGGGCACACCCTCGACTTGTCGATATGCCGTCGGGAATCCATCGCCATCCGGTGGTCTTCGTTGCCTACGACGAAGGAGTGTTTGTCATCAAAGAGCTTCCCCGTCGGGTGGCCGGTGGGGAATACCACCTGCTTCGTGCCCTCGAGGAGCGCACCACTCGATCGGCGGAGCCTGTGGGTTTGGTGGAAAGGGTGTGGCTCGACCCACTAGAAGAGCAGTCGGCAGCCGTGATCACCCGCTATGTGGATCACTCGTTCCCTTATCGGCATTTGGTTTCGGGCGCGGGGTTCGGGGCGAGACGGTCTCAGTTGCTGGATGCGGTGGCCGGGCTTCTGGTCGAGCTCCACCTGGCCGGCTGTTACTGGGGTGACTGCTCGCTCTCAAACGTGCTCTACCGCTACGACGCCGAGACCATAGAGGCGGTGATGATCGACGGGGAGACTTCCCGACTCAGGGATCGACTTTCAGACGGACAGCGCGCCGAGGACCTCGAGATCATGAAGATGAACCTCGCCGGGGAGATGTCTGACATCGCCGCTATGACCGGTGTCGAGATCGATCACGCCGATCTCAGCCTCGGTGACGACATCGAGATGAGATACAAATCGCTGTGGGCCGAGCTCAATCAGGAGTTGATCATCACCCGTGACGAGGGCTACCGGATCCGTGAGCGGATCGCCCGTCTCAACGATCTCGGCTTCTCGGTCGACGATGTCGAGCTCGCTCCCACCGACCTGGGCAACGTCGTGACCATGAAGGTCTCGGTAGGCGGCCGGACCTTCCACTCGGAGAGATTGCGACAGCTCACCGGCATCGAAGCTTCGGAGAATCAGGCTCGGGTGATCCTGAGTGATCTCAGCTACTTCCTGGCCAAGCACGAGTCGACGACGGCAAGTGGCAAGAGTGTCGGCACGTTCAAGTGGTTGACCACCTCATTCGAGCCGGTGGTAGCCGCAATCGCTGATCGGAAGGCTGGAGATCCGATACAGGGCTATTGCGACTTCCTCAACCACCGTATCCGTCTCGCCCAGAAACGGAGCCAGGACGTGCCCAACGACGAGGCGCTCGAAGACTGGATCATCTCCGGGATGCCGGGGTTCGACCTGAACGATGGAGACGGCGCGTCGGTGCACTAGCGAGGCAGGTCATTGATTCGAGCCTGTCGCTCGCTGTATATGTCGGCGGCCCTCATCGCCAGTAGCGGCGACACTGCGCCGGCGAAGATCCCGGCTTGGGTGAAGGTGAAGACCAACACCGCTACATAAGCGATCGCGATCAAGGTGGCCACAGCGCGAGCCCCGCGCTGATGAGACTCGGTGTGCCGAAGTGTCACGGCCGCTCCGGCGGTGAATCCGGCGCAGAGACCGATAACCGGGTTGACCAGACCGAAGGGCAGGGCGATCAGCAGCCACAGACCCATCGCTTTGAGCGCGGCGAGCGGCGCCCGCGCCACACCCGACACGAAGGCGACCAGCACGAAAACAATCGGAACCAGGGCAAAGCCGAGGGCAAACGCCGGCCCCGCAGCCGAGGCTTCATCCGACTGGGATGCCAGGGCCCCCAACAGGAGAGAGCCGAAGCTGATGGTCTGGGCGACCGTGCCGAGACCGATCGCCAGCCAGATCCGTCCCTGTCTCACCAGCCCCGCATCAGGGGACGAGGTCACCAGGATCCGCGGGCGATGGCCTTGCCTCTTCGCCGGCTCAGCCCTTGACCGAGCCCGCCGTGAGACCTCTCACGAAGTAACGCTGGAGAGTCAGGAACACGAACAGGGGGAGGGCCATGGTGATGAAGGCGCCGGCAGTGAGCAAGTGCCAGGCCTCGCCCCGAGAGCCGTTGAGGTCCCTCAGAGCCAGCGTGACGACCCTCACCTTGGGCTCTCCACCGAGGAAGACGAGGGCAACCAACAAGTCGTTCCACACCCAGAGGAACTGGAAGATGGCGAAGGAGGCCAGCACCGGCACCGACAACGGCACCACCAGCTTGGTGAAGATCTCGAAATGGGTGGCACCGTCGATACGCGCCGACTCCATCATCGAGGAGGGCAACGAGCCGATGTAGTTGCGAAGCAGGTAGATGGCCAGGGGTAACCCGAAGCCGGTGTGGGCCAGCCATACCGCGGGGAACGTCCCGTTCAGGTCGAACCGCACATAGAGCTGGAGCAATGGGATCAGCGCCATCTGCAATGGGATCACCAACAGCGCCACCACGGTCACGAATATCCACTGCCGACCCGGGAACTCCATCCAGGCGAAGGCGTAAGCCGCGAAGGCCGCCACCGTGATCGGGATCACCGTGGCCGGGATGGTCACGGACAAGCTGTTGAGGAAGGCGTTGCCGAAGCCCTCCGACGTGAGCACGGTCCGGTAGTTCTCAAAAGTCCACTCGTTGGCCCCAGGGTTGGTGAACACCGTCCACCAGCCGTTGGCGTTGACCAACGCGGCTGGGCGGAGGGAGCTGAGGAGGACCCCGAGGGTTGGGATGACCCACAAGATCACGATGATGAACAAGGCGAGCTTGATCGGCCAGCGTTCGAGGATCCGCGAGAGGCGAGACGGTGGGGTCTTGGTGATGATCGGCTGGGAACGTTCTACGGTGGTAGCTGTCATCTCGTCTCCTCCTGCTCCCTGAACCGCTTGATGTTGACAATCATCAGGGGGATGATCGCGACCAGGAGCACCACGGCCAGGGCAGCTCCGACACCGGAGTTACGGTTTGTGAAGAACTCGGTCACCATCCGCTCCGCTACCACGGGTGCCCCGAACCTGCTCCCTCCCATCACGAAGACGATGTCGAACACCTTCCACACCGTGATGATCACGGTGGTGGAAACCACCACCAGCGTTGAGGAGATGGACGGAATGGTGACATTGCGGAACACCTGAACCTCGCTCGCTCCGTCGATCCGGGCCGCCTCGATTATCTCCTCAGGGACGGACTTGATGGCAGCGGAGAGGATCACCATGGCGAAGCCGGTCTGGAGCCAGATCAGAATCACCATGAGATAGAAGTTGTTCCATGGCTCCTGCTGGAGCCATGCGATCGGCTCGGCTCCCAACCCGGTGAGCACCCCGTTGAGCAGGCCTATCTGCTCACCGAATCCCTCGGGCCGGAAGCTGTACACGAACTTCCACACGATGGACGCCCCTACAAACGAGATCGCCATCGGCATGAAGATGAACGACTTGGAGATGGCCTCGCCTTTCCTGCCCAACTTGTCGGCGAGCACGGCGAAGGCGAGCCCGATGAGGACCGAGAACAGGGGGACGACGATGACCCAGGCAATGCTGTTGCGGATCGCGGTAAGGGTCTCGCTGTTGGAAAAGATTGCGATGTAGTTGTCGAGACCCACCCACTCCTGGCCTAACCGGTCCTGGAAGCTGAGAACGATGGTGTTGAAGGTGGGGTAGAGGAGGAACACCGCGAGGATCACCACCGCGGGCCCGACGAATGCAAACGGTCTCACGAAGTCGCGGTGTCGCTCGGGGAGATGGTTGACCACCCAATCCATCCCGTAGTAGAGAGCAAATACCCCGATCACACCCACGATCAGGGCCATGACCACCACAACGACCCGGTTCGAGTCGGCGTCGAGCAGCACCGTGCCTGCGTAGTAGATCCCTACCGCGGCCGCGACCGGGACAACCAACGACACCCCGATTCGGAGAAGATTTGTTCTCAGGCCGGCCTTGCCTCGGGGTGGTGGCTCGATGGGCGACGGCTGCGGGACTTGGTCTTCGGTGACTACCGGTTGCACTTCTGGCTGTCTCCTCCGCTGGACAGGTGAGCGACTCTAACCAAAAAGAAGGAGGGGTGGCGGGGCCACCCCTCCTTCGTCAATCGGTCTCGATCGGCTTAGGGCCAGCTGGCCTCGATGGACTCCAGGACCTCTGCCGTTGGGGTACCGCGTGTCCAGTCGACCATTCCGGTCCAGAACGAGCCCTGCCCGACGGCGGAGGGCATCAAGTCGGATGCGTCAAAGACGAACCCGTTGGCGCCCAGGGCCGCAGCGACCGCTTCGGCCTGCTTCTTCACCGTGTCCGACTCATAACAGTCGGCCGAGGTGTTGGCGTTGGCCGAGATCCGCTCGATCCCGGCGACACCGTGCCCTGCGGGTGAAGCCACCACGCATTGCAGGTCGGGACCTGCATACGCCTCGACGAACGCAACAACCTCGGGACGGTTGTTGAACACGATGGCAAGCTCACCACCACCCATGGCGGCGGCGGGCAGGCTGGTGTCGATCGCCGGGAAGTTGAAGAAGTCGGCATCCACGCCCGGCTCGGTCCCTTCGGGGAAGAAGCTGGCGATGAACGACGCCTGGCGATGGAACATACAACTCGGCGGTTCGTTGAACATCGGATCCGGGGCATCCCGGAAGTCGATGGCCGACACTCCGTCGGGTCCACCAAGGACGAACTCCTCGCCGAACATGATCTCGGCGTACGTGTCAAAAGCGGTGACCACGGTGGGATCCGTGAACGGGATCTCGTGGTTCACCCACTGGTTGTACACGTCGGCACCGGCGGTGCGGATCATGATGTCCTCGATCCAGTCGGTGCCCGGCCAGCCGGTGGCTGCTTCACTACCGAGCCCGATGCACCACGGGGTGGTGCCGGCGTCACGGACCTCCTCCGAGAGGGCGACGAGGTCGTCCCAAGTCTCGGGGATGGTGTAACCGCCTTCATCGAACAGCGGCTTGTTGTACCAGACGATGCTCTTGTAGTTGGCGTTGGTAGGTACCGCGTAGTGACTGCCGCCACACTCGCCGAGTCCGATGAAGTAGGCACCATGTGCCGCCTCCAGGGCTGCGATGTCGAAGCCCATGTCCTCTAGCGACACCAGACTCCCGGCGTCGGCGAACTCACAGATCGAGCCGGGCTGGGGCGTGACAGCAATGTCCGGTGGCGAGCCACCGTCTACCGCGATCCTCAGATCCTGCTCGAACGAGTCACTTCCGAGATAGGTGACCGTCGCCCCTTCGGCCGCGCCGTAGACATCAAACGCGGCCTGGATGGCCGTGCCTTCGTCTCCGGTCGGGGCGCTCCACAGCGAGACCTCCGTTCCTGACACGTCGACATCGGTGAAGCTGGCTGTCTCCTCCGCTGATGCCGTCGTCGTCGTGTCGCCGTCCTCACCGCCTTCTCCGCCGCCACAAGCAGCGACCAGCAGTGCAAGCACTGCGAGCAAGGCCAATAGCCTATGCAATCGATTCATTTAGTCTCCTCCGTTGGATGAGCGGGTCGGCGACCGCCGACTGCTCAGGGGCTAACCCTATCCGACTAACGGTGCTGCGTGCCAATTCCTTTGGGCCGAGTTCCTGAGGCCGTGGAAATTTTCGTGCCCGGGCTTGCTTTCGAGTCCTCGCAGACTCTCGGGTGATCAACGGTCTCTAGCCGGCGTGGCGGGGAGACGCGGCGAAGTTCTTCGACCCCGGCCGCGCATTTCCGCTAGTTTCAGGTCGCAGCCCCACGGCAAAAGGGAGTAGTGAGATGGCGCGGATCACAATGGAAGGTCTCGGCAAGGTCTACGAAGACGGGACGAGGGCGGTGGGAAACCTCGATCTCGAGATCAACGATGGCGAGTTTCTCGTGCTGGTCGGGCCCTCCGGGTGTGGCAAGTCGACCGTCCTGAGGATGATCGCCGGCCTCGAGGACATCACCGAAGGCACCATGATGATCGGCGACAAGGTGGTCAACGACGTCGCTCCCAAAGACCGCGACATCGCCATGGTGTTCCAGAACTACGCCCTTTACCCGCACATGTCGGTGTTCGACAACATGGCGTTCGGTCTGAAGCTGAGGAAGTTCTCCAAGGACGAGATCCAGCGGCGAGTGCATGAGGCCGCCGACATCCTCGAGATCCGCGACTACCTGGAGCGCAAGCCGAAGGCGCTCTCCGGCGGGCAGAGACAACGCGTCGCCATGGGACGAGCCATCGTGCGTGAGCCGGCCGCCTTTCTGATGGACGAGCCGCTCTCCAACCTGGACGCAAAGCTCCGGGTGCAGATGCGTGCCGAGTTGGAGCGGCTCCACGGCCGACTCGAGACCACAACCGTTTATGTGACCCACGACCAGGTGGAGGCGATGACTCTCGGCGACCGGGTGGCCGTCCTCCGGCCAGTGTCGGGGCCAAGGCCGTGGAACCTCCAGCAGGTGGGTGCACCCACCGAGCTCTTTGACCATCCCGACAACCTGTTCGTGGCCGGCTTCATCGGCAGCCCGGCGATGAACCTGGCCTACGGCGCTCTGGAGAGCCGTGGTGACGCCGTGTGGGTCAAAACCCCCAGCGCCACCTTGAAGGTCGATCCTCGCTCGCTCGCCAGCCATCCCGGCATCGAGAACCGCATGGGTGAGGAGCTGGTGGTGGGGATCCGCCCCAATTCCCTCGAGGCCGCCGTCGTCAAAGGACCGGACCCCGACCGCACCATCACCGCTCAGGTCGAGGTCACCGAGATGCTCGGTGCCGAGACCTACGTTCACTTCACCGTGAACCGGCCTCCGGTAGTGACCCCAGACATCGAGGAGCTGCTGGCCGACACCGGCCAGGATGCTTCCTCGCTTGGCGAGGTCACCAACTGGATCGCACGGGTGAGCCCCGATGCCAGGGTGTCGAGAGGCGATGAGATCGACCTAATCGTCGACTGCGCCAAGTTGCATTTCTTCGATCCGAAGAGCGGGTTGAGGGTCGGCTCCCAGCAAAAGGTGGCGGAGAGCGTCTGACCTGCCGGAAAGCAGCAGGTCAATCGAATCGGAGGCTGAATGACCTCGGCGCGCCCGCCCGCTGACATCGTCTGGGGTGTCGCCACCTCCGCTTACCAGGTAGAGGGTGCCCGCGGCGAGGACGGCAAGGGCGATTCCATTTGGGACCGGTTCTCCGATCAGGGGCAAATGCGAGACCCGGGCGACGTTGCCGTCGACCACTACCACCGGTGGGAGGAAGACCTCGACCTGCTCGCCGAAGGGGGCATTCAGGCCTACCGGTTCTCGGTTGCCTGGACCAGGATCCTCCCTGATGGTGACGGTGAGGTCAATCGAGCCGGTCTCGACTTCTACCGGCGATTGGTGTCGGGTATGCGCGACCGGTCGATCACTCCCTATCTGACGCTCTATCACTGGGATCTCCCACAATCGCTTCAGGACAAGGGGGGATGGGCCTCACGAAAGACGGTCGACGCATTCGCCCGCTACGCCGGGATCGTGGCCGATGCCCTGGGAGACCATGTGGAGCATTGGATCACTCAGAATGAACCGTGGGTCACCGCGATGCTGGGGCACAAAGACGGCGTCTTTGCGCCGGGCATCACCGACTGGCCGACCGCGCTGAGTGCCGGCCATCATCTGCTGTTGTCGCATGCCCGGGCGGCCGACGAGATACGAAGTCGGGTCGGCGGTGCCTCGGTCGGCATCTCGATCGACTGCAGACCCGCGGTGGCGGCCACTGAATCAGACGAGGATGTGGCGGCGGCCCGCCACTTCGACGGGTTCCGCAACCGATGGTTCTTCGATCCGGTCTTTGGCCACGGCTATCCCGAGGACATGATGCGGACCTATCAGGACCGGGGTCGGATCGACCTCTCTGTCCTCCAAGCCGGGGATCTCGACGTCATCGCAACCCCGATCGACTTCCTCGGGCTCAACTACTACACCACGTTGAGAGTTCGCGCAGGCGCCGAGGAGTCCGAAGACTCCGAGAGCGAGCCTGGCCCCGACCCGCCGGACGGTTACACCGAGATGGGTTGGAAGATCGATCCCGGGGGTTTGGCCAGCTATCTCGAGCACCTGTCCGACACCTATTCCCCTGCCTCGATCCTGGTCACCGAGAACGGAGCCAGCTACTCCGACAGCCCCGACGAGAACGGCGTGATCGACGATCAGCGCCGCATCTCATACCTCCGTGGCCATATCGGGGCGGTGACCTCAGCTCGGGAACGGGGGATCCCCGTCGACGGCTATTTCGTCTGGAGCTTTCTCGACAACCTCGAGTGGTTGCACGGCTTTTCGCACAGGTTCGGCTTGGTATGGGTGGATGAGCAGACCAAGGATCGGCTCCCGAAGCGGAGCTTCGACTGGTACACGATGGCGGCGAGAACGGGTACCTTGCCAGAGCCATGAGCAGATCGATGACATGTCACTGCCGGTCCGTGCTGACGGCCGAAGACACCGAGTCCTTGATCGAGCCCGCGTGGGCCCATTTTGATGACGACCATCCCGAGCTCGGGCTGACGATGGCCCACGTCCGCAACTACCTCGAGTCCGAAGACAGATCAAAAGGGCCGACTGAGCACCTCGATCAGATCGGCGACGTCGAGGTGCGGCCAGTCACCCCGGAGTCGGCAACGGACGTGGTCCGCTTCTTCGACACGGACGCCATGCCGGACAACCCGGCATGGGGAGCGTGCTATTGCATGTTCTACTTCCGCGGCGGCCACGCAAACGAGAGCTGGGGCACTGAGCCGTGGCAGCAGAACCGCTCCGATCAACTGGAAAGGGTCGTCCGTGGCAACACGACCGGCGTGCTCGCCTATGTCGCCGGGAAGCTGGCAGGGTGGTGCAATGCCACCTCCCGGGCCGAGTTTCCGGGTCTGGCCACCGGTAACGACGAAGGTGTGGTGTCGATCGTATGTTTCGCCATTGCACCTCCCTACCGGCGTCATGGTCTCGCCACCCGGCTGCTCGAAGACGTGATATCGACTTTCAGCGAGCCTGGCACGCGACGACTCGAGGCCTATCCGGTGCGCGACCCGGCCGATGAGCGCGCTGCCTTTCACGGGTCCCTCGACCTATTCGAGAGGGCTGGGTTCGAGATCACCAGCATCGATCCGCTGGTTGTCGGAATGGACTTGCGATGAGCGAGCGTCTCGACGGGTGGATGGAGGACTATATCGAAGCTTGGTCGTCGAACGATCCCGACCAGATCGCGGCCCTCTTCACGGTCGACGCGGTCTACGACCCACAGACTGCCGACGGTGAGATGCACGGGCACGCCGAGATTGTGGAGTGGTGGCGGGCAGCCGACGACGACCCCGACAATTGGGACTTCGAATGGCTCCCGCTGGTCGAGAGCGACGACATTGCGGTTGTCACCGGGGCAACCCGCTATTTCGAGCCGCCGGCCAGCTACCGGAATCTGTTCGTGATCAAGTTCGACGAATTCGATCGGTGTCGCGACTTCACCGAGTGGTACATCGAGGAGGAGACGTAGCGACACGGCTTTCCGGATATGACTGAATCGGCGACTACTGCGTTCGTGCTCGGTGGCGGGGGAAGATGGGGCGCGGTCGAGGTCGGGATGCTGCGGGCGCTCGACGAAGCGGGCATCAAACCCGATCTGGTGTTGGGCACTTCGATCGGTGCTTTCAATGGGTCGGTCATCGCCGATCAGCCCGGTGCGGTGGGAGTGTCCCGACTGGCGGAGCTGTGGGTCGAGATCGCGGAAGCCGATGTGCTGCAAGGGAACAGGCTCGACCGGTTCAGGAAGGCGATAACCCTCAAGCCGGCATTACACGACACCTCAGAGATGCGAAGATTGCTCGGCCACGTGCATTCCGGAGAACGGCAAATTGAGGATCTCCAAACCCGTTTTCAGTGTGTCGCTGCATCGATCGAGAGGGCTGCTGAGCACTGGTTCATCAAAGGCCCTTTGATCGAAGCCTTGCTCGCTTCCTCCGCCATTCCCGCTCTTTTCCCACCGGTCGAGATCGGCGGTGAGCACTTCTACGACGGCGGTCTGGTGAACTCGGTCCCGCTCGCTCGGGCGGTCGAGCTCGGAGCGTCGACCATCTACGTGCTCCAGGTCGGCCGGGTCGAGTCACAGTTGCGACCCCCGAAGCGTCTATACGAGGCGGCGCTGATCTCGTTCGAGATAGCCCGGCGTCATCGGTTCACGACGGCGGTGGACAATCTCCCGCATGGCATCGACCTTCACCTCCTGCCCTCGGGAAACCCGGTCGCCTTCGACGATTCGCGACAGCTGCGGTGGCGGGATGTGAGCTCGACCGAACAGCTGATAGAAGGTGCCTATCGCGCCTCGACCGATTATCTCGAGGCACGGGCGTGAAGCTTCCGCCCAAGTTGCTGAGACGTCTACTCATCGACCCGGCCGTGGTCCTCGGCGTCGTCCTGGCGGTCCTATCCCTTCCCGTGTGGTTACTCGTGGCTACGTTCGCTTCGCGTTACGTCCCCGGCGAGTGGCGGATCCTGCGTCTCGCTTGGTTCCTCTTCCTTTACCTCGCGGTCGAGACGGCGGGCCTCATCGTCATGTTCCTGGCCTGGGTAGCCTCTGGATTCGGCTGGAAGCTTCGTTCCCGGCGTTTCACCGCGTTCCACTATTGGCTGTTGGGATGGATCCTGCGCACCGTGGTCCGGTCAGGTCAGGCCACGTTCAAGCTACAGGTGCTCCGAGACGGTGACCGCCCGGCAACTTCAGAAGGAGAGCGATCCCGCTCGATCCTGGTCCTCTCCCGACACGCCGGCCCGGGTGACTCGTTTCTGCTGATCGATGGGCTGGTCAACGGGTTCCGGCGTGACCCGCGCATCGTGCTCAAAGAGTTCCTGCAATGGGATCCGGCAGTCGATGTCATTCTCAACCGGCTTCCGGTGTCGTTCGTGCCCGTCGGCAGAAAGGGAGGCGAGTCAACCATCGAGTCGATCTCGGACCTGGCCAGGACGATGGACGTAAACGACGCCTTTGTCATCTTCCCCGAGGGGGCGAACTACACCGAGGGTCGCCGGGCAAGAGCCATCCAGAAGCTGCGGGAGATAGGCCGACCCGACCTGGCGGAGAGGGCCGAGGACCTGAAGCAGACGCTTCCTCCCCGCTCCGCCGGAGTCATGTCTGCCCTGGCCGCAGCACCAAAGTCGGACGTCTTCTTCATCGGTCATGCCGGTCTGGAGGCATTTGTCACTGCGGGGGATATCTGGCGAGCGATGCCGATGGACACATCGGTGGCGGTGAAGTTCTGGCACGTGAGGGCCGAAGACATCCCGCCCCCCGAGCAGCAGGAGCTCTGGCTCTACGACACCTGGGGGGAGATCGACACCTGGATCAGCTCCAAGCTGGCCCAGACCGGATGACCTCCGTTTTGGCGCGGAGAGCTTGGCCTGTGGGGTCAGGTTGCCGCGCCAGAACGCATGTCCCCGTTTTGGCGCGGAGAGCTTGGCCTGTGGGGTCAGGTTGCCGTGCCAGAACGGAGGTTCCCATTTGCCGCGCCAGAACGCAGGTTCGGTTTTGGCGCGGAGAGCTTGGCCTGTGGGGTCAGGTTGCCGTGCCAGAACGGAGGTTCTCATTTGCCGCGGCCAGAACGGACGCGCCAAAAGGGGATGGAAGTCAGGGGGCGGTCTTGGGCTCCATGAACGGCATCATCTTGCGCAGCTCCCGCCCCACATCTTCGATCTGATGGGAGCGATTGGCCGCCCGCTGCTCCAGGAGGAAAGGCGCACCTTCGCGGGCCTGGGCCATCCACTCGTTGGCGAACGCGCCTGACTGGATCTCGGCCAGGGCCTCCTTCATCGCCTTCCTGGTCTCGTCGGTGACGATTCTGGAGCCACGGGTGTAGTCGCCGTATTCGGCGGTGTCCGAAACGGAGTACCTCATCCAGGACAGCCCACCCTCATAAAGGAGATCCACGATCAGCTTCAACTCGTGAAGGGTCTCGAAATAGGCCGATTCGGGCTGATATCCCGCTTCGACCAGGGTCTCGAACGAAGCCTTTATCAACTCGGAGATGCCACCGCACAAGATCACCTGCTCTCCGAACAAGTCCGTCTCGGTCTCCTCTTTGAAGGTCGTCTCCAGCACCCCTGCTCGCCCGCCGCCGATGGCCGAGGCGTAGGAGAGCCCGAGGTCTCTAGCGTGGCCGGAGGCGTCCTGATGAACCGCGAGGAGGCAAGGGACGCCCGATCCTTGCTCATAGGTGCGGCGGACCAAGTGTCCGGGGCCCTTGGGGGCGATCATCACGACATCGACATCCTCCGGAGGGACGATCTCCCCGAAGTGGATGTTGAAGCCGTGGGCGAAGAGCAGGGTGTCGCCCGAGTCGAGTTTGGGCTCGATCGACTCGGCGTAGATGACCCCCATGTGCTGGTCGGGCACCAACATCATGATGACGTCGGCCCATCCGGCTGCCTCATCCGGAGTGAGAACCCGGAGCCCGGCCCCTTCTGCCTCGGGTCTGCTCGATGAGCCTTCACGCAGACCGACCACGACGTCGACGCCCGACTCCTTCAGATTGAGGGCATGGGCATGGCCCTGGCTGCCATAACCGATGATGGCGACCTTCTTCGCTTTGATCAGGTCGAGGTCGCTGTCCGAGTCGTAATAGATCGTTGCCATGATCCGATTGTGGTCGGTTTGGCGCTGAGATGAAATCCAACGTCTTAGGATCCACGGCCATGACCCAGAAGATCAGATCTCAGGATGTGACCGAAGGCGCGGCCAAGTCCGGGGCACGAGCAATGCTGCGCGCCGTCGGTTTGACCGACGACGACTTCTCAAAGAGCCAGGTGGGGATCGTCTCGGCCGGCAACGAGGTGACGCCGTGCAATCTCACCGGCCCCGAGTTGGCCAAGCAGGCCAAGACCGGTGTCGTGCAGGCCGGGGGAGTGGGTCTGGTCTTCTCCACAATTGCCGTCTCCGACGGCATCTCGATGGGTCACGAGGGGATGCGAGCCTCCCTGGTCTCGCGTGAGGTGATAGCCGATTCGGTCGAGTTGGTCATGCACGCCGAGCGTTTCGACGCACTGGTGGCAATCGCCGGCTGTGACAAGTCCCTGCCCGGGATGTTGATGGCAGCGGCCCGTCTCGATCTGCCGGCAGTCTTTCTCTACGGCGGGTCGAGTCTTCCCGGGCATCTCGGGGGGCGGGACATCTCGATTGTCGACGTCTTCGAAGGGATCGGGGCCGAGTCGGAGGGCAAAATCACGGTCGAAGAGTTGCTGGAGATCGAGCGGGCGGCCTGCCCCGGGGCCGGTTCCTGTGCCGGCATGTTCACCGCCAACACCATGGCCTCGGTGGGTGAAGCGATCGGGATGGCGTTGCCGGGGTCGGCTTCCGTCCCTGCAGTCGATCCCCGACTGGCCGGCTACGCCGAGCGCTCAGGCCAAGCGGTGATGCGTCTCCTGGACAACGGGACACGGCCCCACGAAATCCTCACCCGACCCGCTTTCGAGAATGCGATCACGACCGTGATGGCTCTCGGCGGCTCGACGAACGCGGTCCTTCACCTGTTGGCCATCGCCCACGAGGCGGGGGTCGAGCTCGAGTTGGAGGACTTCGACCAGATCTCCCGGCGCACCCCCCACCTCGGTGACCTGAAGCCCTTTGGCCGCTATCACATGGTGGACCTGGATCGGATCGGGGGAGTGCCCGTGGTCCTCCGCGCCCTGCTCGATGAGGGTCTCCTCCACGGCGACGTTCTCACGGTGACCGGCGAGACGATGGCGGAAAACCTGCGTGACGTGACCTTCGACCCCGATCAGAGCGTCATCGCGGCACCATCCAGCCCGCTGGCATCTGAGGGGGGAATCGCCGTCCTTCGAGGCAACCTCGCTCCGGAGGGGGCATTGGTCAAGGTGGCCGGCGTCGACCTCGAGACCTTCGAAGGCCCGGCTCGGGTCTTCGAAGGAGAGCAGGGTGCCCTGGAGGCGCTGTTCGACCACAAGATCTCCCATGGTGACGTGGTGGTTATCCGGACGGAGGGGCCCAAGGGTGGTCCCGGGATGAGGGAGATGCTCCAGATAACTGCGGGGATCAAGGGTGCCGGCCTGGGCAAGGATGTGATGCTGATCACAGACGGGCGCTTCTCCGGTGGCACCACTGGCTTGTGCATCGGTCACGTCGCACCGGAATCGGAGGTGGGCGGTCCGATGGGTCTCGTGGAGGATGGAGATCGGATCAAGGTGGACCTCCCGTCCCGGCGTCTCGATGTCCTTGTCGACGAAAGTGTGCTGAGGGAGCGGGCATCGAAGTGGTCGCCACACCCGGCCCGATACGAAACCGGCGCGCTGGCCAAGTATGCACGTCTGGTCGGCTCGGCTCAAATGGGGGCGGTGACCAACTAGCTTGCTTTGCGGTGAACGCAGAGCCGGGAGCATCGGGCAAGAGCACGGATCGTCGAGGCTTCTTTAGTCGTGCCGCCCGTGGAGCGAGCGAAAGGGTCCTGGGTGTCGTCGACCCTGACGTGGTGTTGGAGCACGTCGATGTCAATGCGTTGCTCGATCGGGTCGACGTCAATTCATTGCTAGATCGTGTGGATGTCGAGCGTTTGCTCGATCGAGTGGACGTCGATCGTCTCCTGGAGAGAGCCGACATCGATGCGCTCATGGAGCGGTTGGATGTGCGGGCGCTGGTCGACCGGGCCGGCATCCCCGAGATCGTGGCGGACAGCACCAGTCATCTGACCGGTTCTGCACTCGACCTCTTCCGCAAGCCCATCGTGGGTATCGACGAGATCACGTTTCGAGGCTTGAACCACCTCGTGGGAAGGGACGCACGCCAGTTTCCGCCTGGTCCCGGGAGGTTGCTCACCTGGGTCGACGAGAAGACCGAGCACGACCCCGCGCTGCGCACGGGCCGCTACGCCGGGCCCGTGACCCGGTTGATTGCTTTCATCCTCGACAGCCTCATCGTCACCACCGGTTTCACGGTCATCGTTGCCGGCGCGTCGTTTTTTCTCGACCTGGTCGCCGCCCGCCGCTTCGATCTGGCTGGTCGAGGGGTGTGGTTCGTTGTCGCCTTCGTCGTCTGGGCTTTCCTCTATCTGTGGCTGTCGATAGCAGTGTTCGGCAAGACGTTGGGCAAGACGGTCATGGGGGTTCGGGTGGTCGGAGCCGATGGATCGATCGCATTACAGAGTCGTCAAGCCCTGATCCGGGCAGTTACCTACCCGTTGAGCTTCTCGGTGCTCGGCCTGGGCCTGGTCGGCATTGTGTTCGGCCGGGAACGCCGGGCATGGCACGATCATCTGGCGCGTACCACGGTGGTGTACGACTGGGGGAGTCGCGCCGCTCGCATGTCCACCCCGCTTGCCGACTGGTTGGAGCGCAAAGGATCCGTGCCGTGACCCGCTCGGATGTCCCGATCTCGGGTCAGCGGAATCGATGGGGCGAGGTGGTAGCCGGGTCCACGCCGGCCTGGGCCAGCTCGGCCGGCAGTCCTGTTCCCAACACCTGACTCGCCAGGAGGGCCCCATAGGCGGGAGAGGTCATGATTCCTGTGCCGCCCTGGCCGACCAACCAGAAGAACCCGGGTGCAGTTGGGTCCTCTCCGATGACGAGGTCACGATCCGGGGCGAATGTGCGAAGCCCGGCCCATTGAGAGTTGACCGTGCGGATGTCGAGGGTCGTCGCCTGGTTTATTCGTTCGATGGCAAGGGCAACGTCTTCCATCTCGGGTCTCGAGTCCATTGGCTCCGAAGGCGTCTCCTCGGCGAGCGAGCAGAGGAGCTGCACCCCGTCCGGGCGGAAGTAGAAGTTGTGCTCGACGTCGACCACCATCGGCCAACGGGAATAGCCCTCGTCGCCAGGAACCATGAAGGCGGTACGACGCTTGGGCTCCAGCCCGATCGGCTCCACTCCTGCCATGACGGCTACCAGGTCTCCCCACGCCCCCGACGCGTTGACTACGACCGAGCAGTCGAGAGACCCATTCCGCGTGGTGACACGCCAACCCGTGTCGAGCCTGGTCACAGCGGTGACCGGTGAGGAGAGCCGGATCTCGGCTTTGTGGCGGCGGGCGATGCGTACGAAAGCCTGATGGAGGGCAGCGACATCGATGTCTCGTGCGCTTGGCTCGTAGAGACCCCCGGCGATGCGATCCGGCCGCAACTTGGGGACCAGATCGAGGACTTCGGCGGTGTCGACCAGCTCTGAGCCGGCTCCCGACCTGCCCCCCTCGTCGGCGATCTCATGGAGGAGCTCGACTTGTGTCTCGTCGGCAATCCACAGTGCCCCCCGGTCGGTGAGGAGCGGGCCGTCGGTCGTTCCTTCCGGGGGATCTTCGAGGAAAGTCTGACTGGCCAAGGCCAGTGGGCGAGAGCCCTGCCCGCCATAGTTGACGACGAACAGTGCAGCTGAGCGCCCGGTGGTGTGAAAGGCGAGGCTTTGCTCGGTTTCGAGCAGGATGACCGATCCGTGTGGTGATAGATGGGCGGCCGCCGCCAGACCCGCAATTCCACCGCCCACCACCACGAAGTCGGTCACGGAGAGACCACAACCCGCCCGATGACGTTTCGCCCCGCCACCCACCGGAAAGCATCCACGGCCTCCTCCAATGGGTAGGTCTTCTGCACAACGGGTCGCAAGGTGCCGTCTTCCACCCAGCCCATGATCACATCGTTGTTGGCGGCGCTCTTCTCCGGCTCCTCGATGTTGAACCGACCCCAGAACACCCCGGCGATCGAGTTGCCCTTCACCAGAGTCAGAGTGATGGGGATGGTGGGAATGCTGCCGGAGGCGAATCCGACTACGAGGAGTCGTCCCTTCCACTTGGTGGAACGAAGGGCGAGCTCGGTGGACTCGCCCCCGACCGGGTCATAGACGACGTCGACTCCTTCACCCGAAGTGGCGGCTGCTATCCCCTCGCGCAGCGGGGTTTGGTCATAACGCAATACGTCGTCGGCGCCCGCCTCTCGCACCGCGGCGGCTTTCTCCTCCGAGGAAACTGCGCCGATCACCCGGGCTCCAAGTGCCTTGCCGATCTGGATGGCGGCGAGTCCCACTCCACCGGCGGCGCCGAGAACCAGGAGCGTCTCGCCTTCTCGCATGTCGGCTCGGTCCACCAGGGCGTGATACGACGTCCCGTAAGCGACGGGTATCGCTGCGCCGGCTTCGAAAGTTACCTGGTCAGGTAGCCGGGAGATTGCCCCCGGGTATGCGGCCGCTCTTTCCGCCATCGCCCCGATACCGACGAAACCGCAGACACGGTCGCCATGGGACCACCCATCGAGCCCATTCGCCGAGACGACCACTCCGGCGAGCTCACCGCCGGGGATGAAGGGCAACTCGGGCCGGGTCTGATACTGGCCTGCCACCATGAGAATGTCGGCGAAGTTGACCGCGGCCGCCCTGACTTCGACGAGCAGGGTCCCGGGCATTGGTTCCAAATCGGGGAGGTTGTCAACCCTGAGAGCTTCGAGTCCTTGGTAACTGTCACAGATCAGAGCGCGCATTCGGCCAGCCTACGGACACCGGCGCTCCTGCTCTGACACAATCAGGTTGTGGCCGTGGAGCCGATGCCTTCGAAGTTCGAGCTACCCGACCCGCGTCTGGCCGACGGGGATGTGGTTGCCGTTGGAGCCGACCTCGAGCCGGGGACACTTCTCCAAGCATATCGCAAGGGAATGTTCCCGATGAACCTGCCTGACGGTCATCTCGGTTGGTGGTCACCGGTCGACCGGGCGATTCTCCCGCTGAGCGGGTTGCACATCAGTCGTTCCCTCCGCCAGTCGACCAGACGGTTCCAGGTCTCGGTTGACGCCGACTTCGAAGGTGTCATCCGGGGGTGTGCCGATCCGGGGCGGGGAGATCCCTGGATTACTCCGGAGTTCGTGGACACCTACATCCAGCTCCATCGTCTCGGCTGGGCCCACTCGGTTGAAGTCTGGGACCACGAGAGCCGGCTGGTGGGGGGTCTCTACGGGGTGTCGATCGGGGGGTTGTTCGCCGGTGAGTCGATGTTTCACGATGCTCGTGATGCCTCCAAAGTCGCACTGGTCCACCTGGTGGTGGTGATGAGCCAAGGAGAGGGCCGATTGCTCGATGTCCAATGGCAGACCCCGCACTTGGAGTCGTTGGGGGCGGTGGTGATCGGACGTGACGAGTACCTGACGCGTCTCGCGGATGCCCTGCCGGGTCCTGATCCGTTCGCTTCCGCACACCAAAGTGACAGCTTGTAAAGTCGCTTGCCTGTCCTGGAGGATCGTTGCGGGCCGTCGTCGCCGGAGTTGATCTCAGCACTATGGGCCGTCGGGTGGCCGAACGGGCCCGGATGGTGGCTGAATCGTCTGGTGTCCCCCTTCATCTTCTTCATGTGCTGGAGCCCGTCGGCGAGGCGATGATCGAGCCGAGCATTGCTCGTCTCATGAGGCAGTACCAGAGAGACGAGGCCCACAAGCTCGCCGAGTGGATCAAGGAGCGAGCCGAGGTCCCGGTGGAACTGGAAGTGGTCAAGGGCTCGCCTTCGTGGGAGCTGACCGCTCGAGGCAAGACGGCCAGCATGGTGGTCGTCGGGTCGTCCTCCATCGATGCGTTCTCGGTAGGCCCGGTGGCCAAGCGGGTGGCTCGCAAAACGGTTGTCGACACCCTCGTCGTTCGTCGTCAGCCCAGGGTGGCATATCGAAAGATCGTCGCCGCAGTCGACTTCTCCGAGCACTCCCGGGTCGCGGTCAACCGCGGGCTCGCTCTCTTCCCCGAAGCCGAGATGACCGTCCTCTACTCCATGCCTTCGAGGTTCGACTCGATTCTGGCTGAGGCAGGCTTGTTCAAGGAAGAACTGGAGGCTTCCCGGGACTCCCGGCTGGGTCTGGCCGAGGAGCGCATGGAGGAGTTTGCAGTGACCTGGGATGGTGCGGTTCGCACCCTGGTGGTCGATGGGCCGCCCTCTCACACGATCGAGGAGGTCGTGAGGCGTCGCGGGGCCGACCTCGTTGTCGTAGCCAGCCGGGGAGCCAGCGCAACACGCATGGTTCTGCTGGGCACGGTGGCGGAGGGTCTAGTGACCCAAGCCCCGTGTGACGTGCTCGTGGCTAGGTCGCGGGCTCCGTTTCGTCGTCCTTGACCTTCCCGCTGGCAGGGGGGAACCTCAGGGTGAACGTTGTTCCAGACGCGTCCGAGTCGACCGAGATGGTTCCGTTGCTCCTGGTGACGATGGTGTGGACGGTGTGCAACCCGAGACCAGTGCCCTTACCTGGCTCTTTTGTGGTGAAGAAGGGATCGAATATCCGGTCCCTCACCTCGGGGTCGATACCGGGGCCAGTGTCCGCGATGCTCACCACAACGTCGCCACCCTCATGTGTGACGCGGATGGTGAGGGTTCCTTGACCGTTCATGGCATCGCCGGCGTTGTCGATCAGGTTGGTCCAAACCTGGTTCAGGTCTCGGCCCGATGCTTCGATGTTGGGGAGGTCGGGGTCGATCTCGAGGGCGACGTCGATCCCTCGCAGCTTGTACTTGAGCAGGATCAGGGTGTCCTTGATCCCCTCGGCGGGGTGGATCTCCTGGATCGGGGCCTGGTCGAGGTACGAGTAGTTCTTGACCACCCGGACCAATTCCGTGATTCGGTTCACCGCGATTCGGGCCTCGTCGAGCACCTGTGACGCCAGACATCGCAGACCCAACCAGCGGGCGAACAACGCCCTCGTCTGGTCACTCAAGCCGTCGGTCGCATCCTCGAGCACCTCGATGCTGAACCCATCCGCTACCAGCGCCGGCGCCAGATCCCAGGCGCCTTCGACATCGAGATTGGTGAGCCACGTCTCCACCCGGGCCTCCAGGTCGGAGCGGGTGAGCGGATCCAGGTCGTCGCGTTTCTCGGCGACCGGGATCTGGCGGTTGGTCAGCTCACCGCTGGCGGCCAGCCTGACTGCGGCATCTCCCAGAGCCTGGTAGATCTCTTGGGCCCGGGCCATTGACCGGCTCACCGCGGCCGCCGGATTGTTCAACTCGTGCATTAGCTGGGCTGCCATCCGACCGAGGGCGGACATTCTCTCGTCGTGGCGGAGGGTGTCTTCGATCCCGCGCAGACGGGAGGTCACGGTGCGAAACATCCGGCGAACAACCCGCGAGTCGCCAATGAGGGCCTCGAAAGCCTCGGCCGGGATTCGGATCAGGGTGGCATCCGTCGCGGTCGTCACACTGGCAGTTCGGGGCGCATTGTCGAGGAGGGCGATCTCCCCTACGACCTCCCCGGGCCCGAGGGAGGCCAGCACCACTTCACGGTCATGCCCCCGCTTGGAGACACGAAGCTCTCCTTCAACAACAACGTACATGTCCTCGGAAAGAGAGCCCTCTTCGATGACTTGGGTGCCGGCGGGAACCTCGAGCTTCTCTGATTCGCGGCATACCCGCTCGAGCAGGAGTTGGGGGAGGTCGGAGAAGTAGGGGAGCCCCCGGAGGACGTCGGCGATGCTGGTCAAAGTGAGGTCAGGTGGTTGTGGACGAAGCGGATCGCCGTGGCTCCTTCGCCAACGGCGCCCGCTACCCGTTTGATCGACCCGTGCCGCACATCGCCGGCGGCGAACATCCCGGGAACGCTGGTCTCGAGCGGTAGAGGATCACGCTCCACGTTCCATCCAACTAACGGCCCCAGATCGGTTCCGGTCAGCACGAATCCCCGATCATCCAGTTGAACCAGATCGCTCAACCACTCGGTGTGAGCCGTCTGGCCGATGAAGATGAACAGAGCGCCGGCGTCGACTCTTTCCTCTTCGGACGTCTCCCGATCGCGCAGGACCAGAGCCTCGAGATGAGTGTCGCCGATGGCCGAGACCACCTGGGTGCGGGGCCGAACCTGGACCGCCGGGTGGGCCTCGATGTTGTCAATGAGATACTGCGACATCGTCGCCTTCAGATCGTCGTTGCGAAGAAGGATCGTCACCGAGTCGGTGAAACGCGACAAGAACAGAGCGGCCTGTCCTGCGGAATTGCCACCGCCAACCACATACATCGGCTGGTCCCGATGGTTGACAGCCTCGATGTTTGACGTGCCGTAGTAGACCCCCGCCCCGATCAGAGGCTCGAGCCCTTCAGCGGTGAGCTTTCGATAGGCCACACCGCTGGCAATCACCATCGCCTTGCAGGTGAGGGTTTTGCCGTCGGCGAGGTGAACGGTGAAGAAGGGGTCATTTCGGGTGAGATGAGTGACAGTGCCGGGGACGAGGATCTCGGCACCAAGCCGTTGTGCCTGGGCGGCGGCTCGTCGAGCCAGATCGCTGCCGCTGAGACCTTTGGGAAAGCCGAGATAGTTCTCGATCAGTGAGCTCTGACCTGCCTGACCGCCAGGAGCCTCCTCCTCGATGAGCAGGGTGCTGAGACCTTCCGAAGCACCATAGACGGCGGCGGCGAGACCGGCCGGCCCCCCGCCGATGATCACCACGTCGTACACCTCCGAGGTGGCCTGGGTCTTCAAACCCACTCGATCGGCGATTTGGGTCGGGGTGGGATGGAGCAGGGGCGGGCCGTCGCCGAACAAGACGACCGGCAGATCGGCCATCGTGGCCCCCGCCTCCTCCGTGAGCACCCAGGCCATCGGGTCGCTCTCGATGTCCATCGACCGATAGGGGATCTGGTTGCGAGCCAGGAACGCCTTCAACTCGTGGGCGCTTCGGGACCACTGCTGGCCGATCACCCTGATTCCTTCGAAGCGGGGACGGTATCCGGCAGTCCAATCCTCGAGCAGATCGTCGAGGATGGGATAGAGCTTTTCCTCGGGCGGATCCCAGGGTTTCATTATGTAATGATCGAGCCCGACATCATTGATGGCCCGTATCGCGGCCTCGGTGTCGGCATAGGCGGTCAGCAGCGCCCGTTTCGAAGACGGGTGGATCTCGAGGGTCTCCCGGAGCACGTCGATGCCGGTGACGGTCGGCATCCGCTGATCGACCAGCATGAGTGCCACCGGTGTGCCCTGGAGGGCCAGGGTGCGCAGGGTGTCGATCGCCTCCTGGCCGCCAGATGCCCAGACCACCCGATAATCGGCCGCATATCGGGCGCGCAGGTCGCGTTGAACCGCTTGAACCACCTCGGGCTCGTCGTCCACCGCGATGATCACCGGCTTGGTGTCGCTCATTGGGTGACGACTCCGTCGGCGAAGCAGTACTTCCAGGTCTCCTCGGGCTCGATGGAGCGGATCACAGGATGGCCGTCGTGCTCCCAATGGGCCCGCGCGTGCCGGTTCTTCGATGCATCACAGCATCCCACCATTCCGCAGACGAGACAGGAGCGGAGATGAACCCATCGATCACCCATTGCGACACAGCGGTCGCACACTCCCGATGCCGGCTCGGCCGGTACCAGCCCACGGAAGTGCTCACAAGCGACGTTCATTGTGTGTCACCTCCCACAGCGAAATTAGCGGAAGGAGAAGCACTCTGTGTCGATGACGGGCTACGACGAGGGCCACCACCCGGCGGCCCTCGCCGATGGGCACCGTGTCAGATGGCGGCGAGTGCCTTTCGCAGCGCCCTCGCCACGTACACCTTGGCCAAATGGGTCTTGTACTCCTCAGACCCGTACAGATCTTCGAGCACGGTCACGCCCTCGAGGGCGTGACCGGCAGCCGCCTTGATCGCCTCCTCCGAGCCGTCGGTGCCGATCAGGGCTTGACTCACACCGAGGGCCAGTGACGGCTTGGTGCCCACACCGGTAAGCCCGACACGGGCATCCTCGACGGTGCCGTTGCTCTTCTTGACCCAGGCCGCCGCTCCGGCCACTGCGTAGTCGCTGTGACCACCACGACGACCGAGCTTGTCATAGGCAGAGGCCTCACCGGCCCCAGACTTGGGCAGACGGATCTCGACGAGAATCTCGTCGGGCTCCAAGGCCGACGTCAGGGCGTCTACACAGAACTCGGACGCCTGTATTTCCCTGGTACCCGAGCTTGACCGAGCAATCATCGTGCCCCCGAGCGCGATCACCGCCGCCGGCTGATCCGCGGCCACGTCGGAGTGGGCGAGAGCCCCGCAGGTGGTGCCTCGATTGCGTACTTGAACGTCCCCTGTGAGGGATGCTGCCTGGGCCAATGCGGCAGCGTAAGTTGCGATCAGGGAGTCCGAAGCGGTTGTGGCATGTCTCACCAAGGCCGGGACCGAGATGTGCCCGCCCTCGTCACTGATGGAGTCGAGATCGGGCAGTCGCCCGATGTCCACGACGACCGCCGGGGAGAAGAGACGTGTTTTCATCAAGGGGATGAGGCTCATTCCGCCCGCCATCACCTTGGAGCCCTCTCCAACGGCTGCCAGCGCCTCGTCAAGGCTCGAGGGCGCCACGTAATCGAATTGTCTCGGGTACATATCAGGCCCTCGCTTCCTGCATCGCCTGCCAGACCCGTTTCGGCCTGACCGGCATATCGACATGTTTGACGCCCAGGGGAGTCAGGGCATCCACAACCGCGTTGACGATGGTGTGAGCCGACCCGATTGTCCCGGCTTCGCCGATCCCCTTGACACCCATCGGGTTCACGTCGGTCGGCGTCACCGTCCGATGCAGACCGAACATGGGGAGGTCGGCCGCCGTAGGCAGCGGATAGTCGAGAAGTGATCCGGTGAGCATGTTCCCGGCCTCGTCGTAGATCGCATCCTCGAACATCGCCTGGCCGATGCCTTGGGCGATGCCCCCGTGCACCTGCCCGCCGACGATCATCGGGTTCACCACGTGGCCGCAGTCGTCCACCGCGTGGTACTCGAGCAATTCGACGTCACCGGTCTCGGCATCGACCTCGACCAAGGCGAGATGGGTACCGAATGGCCAGGTGGCGTTGCCCGGGCTGAACGTGGTCTCGGCCTCCAAGCCGGATTCGAGACCCTCGGGCAGGGTGTGGGCCTGATAGGCGGACTTGGCGATGGCGGCCCACTCGACGCTCTTGTCAGGTGAGCCGGCCACATGTGCGCCGCCGTCGGCGAACACGATGTCTTCGGCCGAGGCCTCGAGCAGATGAGCTGCGATCTTGGCCGCCTTCTCCTTGATCTTTTGGGTCGCGCCGTGGGTGGCCGCTCCGTCGACCGCGATCGACCGGCTGCCGAAGGTGCCGACACCCATGGGATGGTCCCGGGTGTCCCCGTGGTACACCTTGATGTTCTCGACCGGTATTCCCAGCCCGTCGCCGACAATCTGAGCCCAGGTGGTCTCGTGCCCCTGGCCGGTCGGCCCCGTTCCGATGATGACTGTGGCCGTTCCGTCGGGATTGACCCGGACCTGGCCCGACCCGTTGAACGAAGCGGGCAATCCGTACGATGACCACGAGAACCCGATCTCTGCCAGCACGGCAGGCCCGAATCCGCACACCTCGACATAGGATCCGACTCCGATGCCGACAAGACGACCTTCGGCGCGGGCCTCTTCCTGACGCTGTCGCATGCCGGCGTAGTCGCTGACACTGATCAGCTTGTCGACCGCAGCCTCGTAGCTCCCGGAGTCGAGAGCGAAACCACAGCCCATGGTGGCGGGGAACTCTTCGGGCTGCCAGAAGTTCTTCTTCCGCACTTCGAATGGGTCCATCCCGATCTCGTGGGCGAACGCATCGATGATGCGCTCCAGGTAGTAGATCGCCTCGGGACGCCCTGCTCCCCGGTAGGCGTCAGTGGTCATGGTGTGGGTCGTGACACAGTCGACCTTCCATCCGACCGGCATCTTGTACTGGCCAGATGCGATCCAAAGCCCGAGCAACGGGATGGCGACGGTGAAGTTCTGGGTGTAGGCGCCCATGTCGGCAATTGCATCGAGCTTGTATCCGAGGAACTCGCCTTCTTTGGTGCCAACCAGGGTGGCAGTGCCTATCCAGCCACGGCCGTGAATCGTCGATCCGGGGGCTTCCCGCCTGGTCTCGGTCCACTTCACCGAATGCCCTAGCTCCCGGGACGCCCAGGCGACCAGGATCTCGTCGTTGTAGACATTGAGCTTGCATCCGAAGCCGCCACCGACCTCGAGGGCGATGACCCTGACGTCGCTGACGGCGACTCCGAGGTTGGTGGCTATCGCCCCGGCGAGGGCGTGTGGAACCTGAGTCGAGCTGTGGACGGTGAAAGTGCTGTAACCCTTGTTGTACTCGGACATCACCGAGCGGGGCTCGATGGCAACCGGGATCAGCCTCTGATTGGTCATCTCCAGGGTTACCACCACGGCATCGTCTCTTTCCATGGCGGCATCCACCTGGGGGGTCTGATCTTCGAGACCGAGGGCGTCCCAATAGCCGTGGTAGGTCCAGGTGTGGAGGATGTTCGAGTCGAGCTCGTCGTGAACCTTCACTTCGTTTGAGGCCGCCTGTTTGAGGTCGATCACGGCCGGCAGGATCTCGTAATCGACATCGATGGCGTCGGCCGCATCCTGGGCCTGGTAGCGGTTCTCGGCGACGACCATCGCCACTGCCTCGCCAACGTGGTTCACCTCTCCGGCTGCCAGCAACGGGCGGAGCTTGCCGATCGGGACCTGGGCAACCAGGGGACCCAGGTGGGCCACGTCGTCGTAGGTGAACACGGCAATCACCCCCGGCATCGTCTTCGCTGACGACGTGTCCAGAGACGTGATCTTCCCGTGGGCGACGGGGGAGCGGGCGAAGGCCACATGGAGCAGCCCAACCGGCTGGAGATCGTCGGTGTAGGTGCCGGTGCCTTGGATCAGCGCCGGGTCTTCGCGACGTCGTACCGAGCCGCCCATCACACTCGTCGTAGCCATCAGTGCGCCTCCTCCCAATCCGGAGCCGGTGGTTCCTCGCCGCGGATCCTTGCGCCGGCGTACTCGACTGCCTTGACGATGTTGTGATACCCGGTGCAACGACAGAGGTTGCCCTCGATGCCGTGTCGGATCTCGTCCTCGGTCGGGTTCGGGTTCTCGGTGAGGAGGGCGGCCGCGGACATGATCATCCCGGGCGTGCAATAACCGCACTGGAGACCGTGACGCTCCCAAAAACCCTCCTGAACCGGATGAAGCTCGCCGTTGCTGGCGAGCCCCTCGATGGTGGTGATGGTGGCCCCGTCGGCCTGCACGGCGAAAATGGTGCACGACTTGACCGGCTTCCCGTCGAGATGGACCGTACATGCACCGCAATAGCCGGTCTCACACCCTACGTGGGTCCCGGTCAGGTGGAGGTTCTCCCGGATGAAATGGACGAGAAGGGTTCGAGGTTCGACGTCCCCCGAAACCGGATTCCCGTTGACGGTCATTGACACATTCATGAAGACCCCTTTCGGCCGGGACGAAGGAACATCGGGAACATATCAAATCGGGGAAGATCGTGTCGCCTCCGGCCCGACCAAGCGATTAGTCGTTACCCTTACACTTTCTGCGAAGCGCGAGGAGAAGAAGCAACGGACCCAACAAGGGGGCGCAAAACGAGACAGCAACGACTTTGGCTTGGAGCGGCGGCATTGGCCGTCCTTTCGATGATCGTCGCAGCATGCGACGGCGGCGACGAGGCAAGTACCGACCTCGCGGTGACGACATCGGACTTCCAGTTCTCGCCGAATTCGTGGACGGTGCCGGCGGGTGAGGAGATATCGATTGACATCACCAACGAAGGATCGGTCCTCCACGAGTGGGTGCTGATGCAGCCCGGTGTGAGCATCGAAAGCGAAGCCGACCTGCCGGAGACGGAAGAAGAGCTGCTTGCGGACTTCGTCTACGTTGAGGACGAGGTCGAAGCCGGGGCGACCAAGACCCTGACCTTCACTGCCCCGGAAGCTGGCACCTATCAGATCATCTGCGCGATCGAGACCCACTTCGACGCCGGTATGGAGGGCAGCCTCACCGTCGTCGACGGATGAAAGCAACTGCTTCGCAGGCGAACAGACGTCCCGGTGTTGCCGGGGCGTCTTTTCGACTCTGCTGATCGTCCCGGAAGGACGCCTGAGATCGCCTTCGAACCTCATGACGGCGGCACAGCACCTATCTCCTAGTAATAATTGGATATCGGGGCCCGTAGCTCAATTCGGTCAGAGCAGCGGACTCATAATCCGTTGGTTGCAGGTTCAAGTCCTGCCGGGCCCACAAGCCGATTACCTGGTGTTTCGGTCAGAAACCCAGGTCACGAAACGACCCATGTGTCGACCTTCCGGTGTCTCGCGGTCCCTCGCGTCACGTTGCCTGGTTTCTT
>DASWKK010000031.1:0-5260 GCA_036396655.1 Acidimicrobiia bacterium | reverse complement strand
GCGTCCCTACATATCCCATCGTCAGGTCCACACGCTCGCCGCGGTTGTCCACCGGATAACCCTCGATCACAGGGGCCCCGTAGGAGCGGGCAAAGTCCACCGCCCCGGCAAGCAGTGCGTGGGCGATGCCCCGTCCTCGGTTGCCGGCCCGTGTCCGGAAGCACCAAACGGTCCACACGGGCAGGTCGTCGACGTGGGGGATCTTGCTGCTCGTGCGGGCGAAGCTGTTCAGGTCGGCGCGGGGGCGACGCCGGCCCAGCCGACCGGTGTGCCCTCGTCGGAGGCCAGCACGCCTGGTGGTGGGTCGCGGCGGCAGAGCTCTTCGACGAGCTCTCCTCGCTTCGGTCCCTGCAGCTCGCGATTCAGCCGTGACGGGATGCGGTACGACAGACACCAGCACACGTTGGCGTCGGCTCGCTTGGGACCGATCACCTGGCTGACGTCTTCGAAGACGTCAGCGGGTCGGACGTCGAAACCCATGACGAGATGATCGCATGCCGGAGCCACGACTTCCTTGACCCATGCTGACACTGCCGCTGCGCCGACCGGGCCCGGCCTACCTGAAGTGGGAAATGAGCCGGTCCATCGCTGCGTCGAGGTCGTCGTCGAAGATGCGACGGGCAGCGTCGGCTTCGTGCCACTCGATGATCTCGATGGCGCCTCTCCAATACGGGATCTCCGCCTGCCAGCCGGGAACCGCCGCCTTGATCTTGGAGTTGTCGAAGAACAGCGAATGGGCCTTGTCACCTACCAGGCTGTCTCCCCAATCGGCATCGACGCCGGCCGCGGCGATGGCGCTGGAGGATATGTGGACGATGTTCGCGTCAACCCCGGCGGCCGTCCCGAGGACCTGGGCTATCTGATCCCAAGTCAATACCTCGTCGGAAGTGATGTGGAAGGCATCCCCGTGGTTTCGGACGTCGCCGAAGAGGCCGACGAACGCCCCGGCAAAATCGCGATGGTGAGTGAGGGTCCACAACGAGGTCCCATCGCCGTGAACGATGACCGGTTTGCCTCGCCGCATCCGCTCGATGTGGGTCCAACCACCGTGAAAAGGAAGGGACGTCCGGTCGTAGGTGTGGGAGGGACGCACGATCGTCATGGGAAATCCGGTGCGGCGGTAGGCGCCGACCAGCATGTCCTCACAGGCGATCTTGTCGCGCGAGTACTGCCACACCGGATTGTGAAGCGGCGTCGATTCGACCACGGGGAGCCGAGCGGGGGGCGTTTGATATGCCGAGGCCGAACTGATGAAGATGTAATGGCCGACCTTGCCGGCCCAACGATCGATGTGGCTATGGACATGGTCGGGTGTAAAAGACAGGAAGTCGGCGACAACATCGAAGGTCTCCACCCCGAGCGCCCGGTCCAACGAGTTGGCGTCGCGCACATCGGCGGTGATCACCCGCACCCCGTCGGGGAGCGGCCGGTGGCTTGTCGTACCGCGGTTGACCACCGTCACCTCATGCCCAGCCACCAGGGCCTCACTGACACAGGCCGAACTGATGATCCCGGTTCCGCCGAGGAACAATGTGCGGAGGCGGTTCACGGTCTGCGGCTGCGGCCTACCGATGGGTGTGATCAGACGAGGTCGAACTCGTTGGGGTGGGGGCCTAGGCGCCGACCCACATTCAGCTCGGTGAAGGTCTCCATGTCGGTCTCGTCGAGCTCGAAGTCGAAGATATCGATGTTCTCTCGTATCCGGTGCGGAGTGACCGACTTGGGGATGACCACGTTGCCCACCTGGATGTGCCAGCGAAGGACGACTTGCGCCGGGGTGCGTCTCTTCTTCTCCGCCATCTCGACGATTCGGGCATCATCGAGCAGACCTCGGCTCTGCCCCAGAGGCCCCCAGGACTCGGTCAAGATCCCGTGTGACTCGTGATATGCCCGCAGTTCCTCTTGCGGGAACTCCGGGTGCAGCTCGACCTGGTTCAGGGCGGGGGTGATGTCGGTCTCGTTGGCGAGCCGCTCGAGGTGCTCGATCTCGAAGTTGGACACGCCGATCGAACGAACCCGGCCATCGGCCAGGAGCTGTTCGAGGGCCCGCCAGGTCTCGACGTACAGATCGAACATCGGGAGCGGCCAGTGGATCAAGAAGAGATCGAGGACCTCGATTCCCAGCCTCTCCAGACTGTCGTCGAAGGCGGCCAGGGCCTCATCATGACCGTGCTGGCCGTTGACGAGTTTCGTGGTGATGAAGATCTCGTCGCGCGGCACGTCCGTCTGAGCGAGGGCATCACCAACACCCTTCTCGTTTCGGTATCCCTGAGCGGTCTCGATCAGCCGATAGCCGGCCTCGAGAGCGGTCGTGACAGCCGTGGCAGTCTCGTCGGGTGGGACGAGAAACACACCGAAGCCGAGTTGCGGAATGGGGATGCCGTTGTTGAGCGTGAGTGAGGGAACTGGATTGGTCATAGCCCGAATATAGACCGAATTGACTGAGAATACGTGTGCAGTAATTCGATCCCGGACGATGAGCGCCTCGAGTTGCACACCAAGCAGCCATTTGAGTCAGGGCAGGTTTGCCCAGATCGATGGGTAGGCTGCGCGGATGAAGGCCGATATCGAGGAGCTGCGTCGGCTGCGCCAGGCCCGGGATCGCATGGACCGCGAATACGCGGAACCACTCGACGTTCCGGCGCTGGCCCGCACGGCGCTGATGTCGCCGGCGCACTTCAGCCGCCGCTTCCGGGCGGCGTACTCGGAGACCCCTTACTCGTACCTGATGACCCGTCGTATCGAGCGGGCGAAGGCGCTGCTTCGCCAGGGCGATCTGAACGTGACCGAGGTTTGCTTCGCTGTCGGCTGTTCGAGTCTCGGCTCATTCTCAGCCCGATTCACCGAGTTGGTCGGCGAGACGCCGAGCACCTACCGCGCCCGGAATCACGACGAGCTGAGTGGGGTGCCTCCATGCCAGACGATGGTGGCGACCAGGCCGCGCCGGGGCGGGCGCATCAAGGAAGAAAGCAGTTTTGGAGAAGCATCTGTCGCTGCGCCTTCGTAAGTTGGTGCCATGACCGTTTCACTCAGCACAGTGCACATCTATGTCGACGATCCCGATGCCGCCCTCGGCTTCTACCGCGATACCCTCGGTCTCACGGTGAGCGACGAGGTCGCCAATGAGGGCTTCCGCTGGATCACCCTCGTAACCGACAGCCAACCCGAGATCAAGATCGTCTTGTCGCAGCCGCATGCGGGCCGATCCCAGGACGACGGGGACGCCCTCGCTGCTTTGCTCGCCAAGGGCGAGCTGCCCGGTCCATTCTTCCGTACAGACGATCTCAACGCGACCTTCGACAAGACCGCCGCCGCACCCGGGGTCGAGGTGCTGGAAGAGCCTGCCGATCGGTTCTGGGGCGCCCGTGACGCCGCCGTTCGCGATCCGGCGGGCAACATGATCCGCATCGAGCAGGGCTGAAACCGGATGGTTGTAGAGCGCGAGGTGCGCACCGTGCACGTCGCCGACAGCCACGACTACATCCGAGTCACAGGTGCACGGGAGAACAATCTCAAGGACATAAGCGTCGAGATCCCGAAGCGCCGGCTGACGGTGTTCACCGGGGTCTCGGGGTCGGGGAAGAGCTCGCTGGTCTTCGACACCATCGCCGCCGAGTCGCAGCGGCTGATCAACGAGACCTACAGCGCCTTCGTACAGGGCTTCATGCCGACGCTGGCGCGGCCCGAGGTCGACGTACTCGACGGCCTGACGACGGCGATCATCGTCGACCAGGAGCGGATGGGTGCCAACGCCCGCTCCACGGTGGGCACGGCCACCGACGCAAACGCGATACTGCGACTCCTCTTCAGCCGGCTCGGTGAGCCGCACGTTGGGCCGCCGGTTGCCTACTCGTTCAACGTCCCGAGCCGGAAAGCGAGCGGGTCGATTACCGTCGACAAGGGCAAAGGGGAGCGGATCGCGGTGCGCAACGTCGTCTACCACGGCGGCATGTGCCCGCGCTGCGAAGGCATGGGCTCGATCAACGACATCGACCTCACCCAGCTGTACGACGAGAGCAAGTCGCTCGCCGAGGGCGCGATCACCATTCCTGGCTACAAGGCGGGCGGATGGTCGGTTCGCCTCTTCACCGAGTCGGGTTTCCTCGACCCGGACAAGCCGATCAGCAAATACACCAAGAAGGAGGTCCACGACTTCCTCCACAAGGAGCCGGTGAAGGTCAAGGTCACCGGTATCAACATGACCTACGAGGGGCTGATCCCGCAGATCCAGAAGTCGTTCCTGTCCAAGGACATCGACGCGCTCCAACCGTACATCCGGGCGTTCGTGGAGCGAGCAGTCACCTTCACCGCCTGCCCCGACTGCGGTGGCACCCGACTGAACGAGGCGGCCCGGTCGTCGAAGATCAAGGGGATCAACATCGCCGAGGTCTGCGCGATGCAGATCAGCGATCTCGCCGGCTGGGTGCGCGACCTCAACAAACCGTCGGTGGCGTCACTGCTGAAGACGCTGGGGGAGACCCTCGACTCTTTCGTGGAGATCGGCCTCGGCTACCTCTCGCTCGACCGCCCGTCAGGCACGCTGTCGGGCGGCGAGGCACAGCGCACAAAGATGATCCGCCACCTCGGCTCTTCGCTCACCGACGTCACCTACGTCTTCGACGAGCCCACCATCGGACTGCACCCCCATGACGTCCGGCGCATGAACGACCTGCTGCTGCAGTTGCGGGACAAGGGCAACACGGTGCTCGTGGTCGAGCACGAGCCGGAGACGATCGCGATCGCCGACCATGTCGTCGACCTCGGTCCCGGTGCCGGGGCGGCAGGGGGCACCATCAGCTTCGAGGGCAGCGTGGAGGAGCTGCGGGTCAGTGACACCCTCACCGGCCGCCATCTCGACGACCAGGCCTCTCTCAAGCCCACGGTGCGCACGCCGACCGGCGCGCTCGAGGTTCGGGGCGCAAACGCGCACAATCTCCAGGACGTCGACGTCGACATCCCCCTCGGGGTGCTTGTCGTCGTCACCGGGGTGGCCGGGTCCGGCAAGAGCTCGCTCGTGGAGGGGTCGATCCCCGCCGGCGCGGGTGTGGTGTCGGTCGACCAGGGTGCGATCCGGGGATCACGCCGGAGCAACCCGGCGACGTACACCGGACTGCTCGATCCGATCCGCAAGGCGTTCGCGAAGGCCAACGGCGTGAAGCCGGCGCTGTTCAGCGCCAACTCCGAGGGCGCCTGCCCCAACTGCAACGGCGCCGGCGTCATCTACACCGACCTGGGGATAATGGCCAGCGTCGCCACCACC
>DASWKK010000030.1:0-34720 GCA_036396655.1 Acidimicrobiia bacterium | reverse complement strand
GGATCGTGGAGGAAGGTGTTGGTCGCACGGCGAGCTGAGGCAACTGATAGACCTCACCCCGGTGCTGAAACGGCTCGCCGGCCCATGACTTGCGGAGTATGGAGAGGCTTTCCTCCATTGCCACTCCCCGCTTGGTGATCTCCGCGCCGAGACCGTCGAACTCGACCTCGATCCATCCCAGACCGAGACCAAGGGTGAACCGCCCACCGCTGAGCAGGCTGACCGTCGCGGCGTCCTCGGCGAGCCGGAGAGGGTGGTGGAGAGGGGCGAGGATGACTCCGGTGGCGATCTCGATGCTCGAGGTGGCGGCGGCAATGGCCCCGCTCACCACCGCCAGAGACGGCATGTACCCATCGTCCACGAAGTGGTGCTCCGTGGTCCATATCGAGGACATCCCGAGTCGTTCGGCCTCCACCGCCAGCCGGATCGTCTCGTCGTAGGCCCGCGACCAGTCGGTCTCGCCGGGTCGCAATTGTGCGCTGAGCAGTCCGAAACCGAGACTCATTGTGATCGCTGTCGTGACATGGCTTCCAGATTACGGCCGTCGTCGGTGGGGCGGATCGCGACCCAGATCGTCGAGCAGGTGAGTGAGGGTGTGGTGAAAGCGACACTGCAGCTCTCCGTTGCTGGGGTTGGTCGGGCCACCGTCGGCCCAATGTCGCTTGTGATGGACGTCGCACCAGCGCGGGCCGCGGTCACAGCCTGGCCAGGTGCAGTGCCGGTCCCTGGCGACGATCGCCCGTCTCATTGCCGCTGGGATGACCCTGGTCCGTCTCCCGACGTCGATGATCTCCGAGTTGGGGCGGAGGACGACTCTGCTCAGGGAGCAGTCGCAGGCGAGGGCGCGGAGCTCGCTGATGGTGAGAACCTGACCGGTATCGGTCTCGTGGAGCCCGCCTGCCAGACCCTGCAGGGCCGGGAGGTCACAGACGACGCTGATGTGAGGTCTCTCGCCTCCAACGATTGGAGTCTGCCCATGATCGAGATACTCACGGGCGAGGTCTTCGAGGGCGTCGTGACGTCGTTGGCGCGGTGTTCGACCATCGTTGGGATCAGGTGGCGGCATCAGAGCGTCCAGCGCCGTGAGCAGCGCCTGGCCGGCGACGGGCGTCATCCAACCGTCGACCCTGAGCATCCCGCCGAGGCTGATCGACATGGACACTCCCCTCAGGTCTCCCTGTTCGACTTCGGACATTGCGGTATCCGGCCCGTCGATTGATTGGCGCCAATAGTCGAGCACCCTTCGGGTGTCGGTATGGGAGAGGTCCTGGACTGCCTCGATCAGGTTGTCCTCGGCGGCGGGGAAGTCTTCAGGGGCAGCCGAGGCGGTTTCCAGGAGGCGATGGGCCTGGTCGGTGGAGAGTCTGGTGCTGAACCATGCCTGGAACACGTGCGGTGCGATGTCCTTGGCCTGAGCCGCGGCCACCAGGCGTCGTGCCCGGCCGGTGGCCATGCGACAACGATGCTTTAGGAAGGCGGTCATCGACGGGTAGCCATGGGCTCGATGCCCGGCCTTGCGGCCGAAGACCTCGATCCGGTCGGCCCTGATCGCTTCGATCAAACCGCTGACCAGTTCCAGCTCGACCAGGTCATCGGCGAGCTGGTCGACATGGAGGACATCGGCGTCCTCGGTGATCCATTCTTCCAGTGCCGACCTGAGAGAACTCATCTCCACCCCCCGAACATATGTTCGATACTACAAGCAGCTCAAGACAGATTCCAGAGGGTCGTGAAACTTCATGTCCAGTCTCAGTCGAGACAGGTTTCGCTCCACCCTTCGGGCAGGTCGATAGCCGCCGAAACCACGCACGAGATCGCAAAGGCGTGCGGTGCCTCACCGTCACGGACCAGGACGACGATCTGATCGCCGTCGACCGGCACCAGGAACAACCGGTCGCCGGGTTGGGGGCCGATGAGGGCACGAAGCTCGTCGCTCGGGATCTCGTCGGGCAGGATCTCAGAGCCCTCGTTGGTGAGGGGTGCCCAATCGGATCCGGGCAGGGTCGACGTGTCTTCGGACTCACCCTCAACCGATGATCCTTCCACGTCTTCCCTGAGAACCTGTGGCGACGGTTGGAAACGATTCACCTCCTGTCCATGGACGTCGAAGGCGATGAAGGCATACTCCTCTGGTATCTCCTCGAGGCGGATCGAGGAGGCCCCACCGACCGGTGTCTGCCAGCCGACGAAGGCCCCATCGGCCTGATAGGCGACGACCGAGACATCGAGAGAGAGCCCCAGCCATTCGGCAACGATCAAGTCCGGCTCGCCGGTCGTCTGCAAGGAGCTGAGGCCGGGAAGTCCCCCCTCATGATCCATGTCCCCACCGCTGCAGCAAGTGTGTGAGGTTCCGAGGACGTCACCAGAGAAGTTGCCGGCCATGACTTCGAATATCCGGTCCCATATCGAGGGTGCAGGGGTTGAGTAGATGTAGAACGGCTCACCGTTCTGGTCGCCCAGGTAAACCGCCCGGGACACCCGGTCGTTCAGGTCCCCAGGAATGGGCTCGCCGGGAGCGAACGAGAGGTCGGGCCCGAGTGGTGAGGTGTCGAACTCCGGCGACGGGCCGGGCAGACCCAACCAGACATCGGGGCCGGTCAAGACCGGCTGGGAGGCGGTGACGGCAACGGCAAGGTCGGCGATCTCTACGGAATCCACACCGTGGGTAGTGGCCGGGTCGATCGGATTCGGGTCATAGGGGAGGGCCAGGGCGACCGTGCCGAGCACGACGGCCCCGGTGGCGAGACCCCAACCGGCACGGCGCACCCACCGTCTCCGTTTCCCGCGGTTCCGAATCTCGTTCGGATCTCCCGGGGTGGCCGACGGGACGGCGGCAGCGGCCGCTTTCAGGTTGGATCGAATTCTCTCGTCAAGTGTCATGACAAGACCTCCTTCAGCGCTGTCAGGGCGCGGCTGAGACGGCTCTTGACCGTTCCCACTGGAATCCCGAGGGCAAGGGCAGTGTCGGCTTCGGACATGTCGAGCAGATACCGGGCGACCACCACGTCCCGGTGACGGCGGGGGAGGTTGCGGACCGCATCGATCAGCTTGGGCTCGGCGACGTCATGGTCCTGAACGACACCGACCGCCTCGACCTTGCGAGGTTGGAGGCTGCGGCGGCGGAGTCGCGATGTGGCCCAGTTCATCCCTACCCGAAACACCCACCCCTCCGGATTGGACATCCTCGACACCTTTCGCCAGCGCTCGTAAGCGCGGACCATCGCTTCATCGGCTGCCTCCCTGGCGAGGTCGGAGTCGTTCACGCTGACCACCAACGCCCGGTACACCCGCTGCCAAGTGTCCCGATAGAACCGCTCGAACGAGTCCACGAATGCTGGCTCGGCCTTGGGGATGTGCTCCTCGATCATTCCGCCCAATAGACGCATACCTTCGCAGTCAGGTTCCACCCCAAGGCTTCTCGCTCCCTGAGGGAGCGCGCTACCTGCCCGGGACAGGGGCTTCAGCCGCCGACAATCGCCCGAACCCGACCCGGAATCCGAGACACGCCTCCGAGGACCACGCCGATGATGGGCAGGCTGAGCACCAGGCCGTTGAGCCCGTCGTCGTCGGCGATGCCGATCGCGGCCAGTAAGCCGAGACCGGCGCAGATCCCGAGCACGGCGACCACCGGCCTCCACCACGGGGGTGCGGGGCGCAGGTCGCTGACGGGAGTCTCGAATCTGCCGAAGACCGCAACCAGGCCGATGGTCACCACCCCGAGGACCAGGAACCAGACGGGTCGGGTCAGCCACCAAACGCCGCCCAGCGGCTCGGCCCCGAGACCGAAGCCTCCAGCCGCCAGCGAGAGCCCGATCACGATCACCATCGCGGTGAGATGCCACAGATAGAGAGTCATGATCCTGGCGCTCACCCCCACCACAAAGGTCCAGGCCCCTTTCCTCTGCATCAGGCGCTGCAGCGGTTTCTCCGCCATGAGGGCGAGCCCGGCCTGGAACATCCCGAGAAAAGCCAGGGTCACCCGGGGCGGGTATGAGTTGGTTATCTCCGACGTATCGAGACCCACCATGGCAACCGGATACGGCCCGAGACCGACCAAGAGCAAGGTGCCGATCAGGCCGACGGCAGCCATGAGCCCTCGTTTCCACAACTCTTCGATGGTGCCGTCGAGCCAGGCGTAGCCGATCTGGTGGACGGTTCCCCAAACCAACACATAGTTGAGGAATCCGACCGGGATGACACCCAAGGCGATGGAGAGGTAGTCACAGAGACCGGCAAGGGCGATCCCGGTCGTGATCGACCACCATCCCCAGCGCTCCCAGACCCACAACCCGATGGGAGCGATGGTCACGATCACGACATAGGCAGCCAGGAACCAGGTCGGGACCAGGGCGACCTGAGAGGCGAGCTGCAGCACCTCCCAGTTGAGACCGAGCTGCAGACCGAGCCAGCCACCGGCGGTCCAGAACAGGAGGAGCGGCACTACGGGCAGGGCCAACCGTCGAAGCCTCGCTCGAAGCCAGCTTCCGTATCCCTCTCCCCGGCGACGAGCCGATCGCCAGGACAGCCCATTGGCGTACCCGCCCACCAGGAAGAACACCGGCATCACCTGGAAGACCCAGGTGAGGGGGTGGGTCCAATCCGCCAGGATCAGGAGGTGACCCGGGATCAGCTCCCCGCCGTCCACGGTCACCGCCGCCATCAGCCAGTGGCCGAACACGACCACGAGGATCGATGCCGCCCGCAGCAAATCGATCACCCGGTTGCGCTCGGGAGGGGTGGCATCGGCGAGACGCTGAATGGAGGCAAAGAAGCTCATGTCGACATTCTCGCCCTATCTTCACGGCTCTGATGGTTGATGCTCGATGAACCGGGCGATCCGATCGCTGCTGATTGTGGGTGGTGCCTACGTGGCAGCCCAGATGCTGGCCGACATCGGCAGTCTTCGCATCATCGACGTCGGGGGCTCTGCGGTCGATGCGGGGACCCTCATCTATCCCTTTACCTTCACCCTGCGCGATCTGGTGCACAAGATCGCCGGCAAGTCGGCGGCGCGGACCCTCATCTTTCTCGCGGCCGGCATCAACGTGTTCATGGCCGGTTTCTTCTGGCTGGTGGCCAATCTCCCACCGGACAGCTTCACCGGCCCGCAGCTAGAGTTCGGGATCGCCCTCTCCCCGGTCTGGGGGATCGTGATCGCTTCCATCGTGGCCGAGGTCGTTGCCGAGCTGATCGACACCGAGGCCTACACGCGTTGGGCGAGTCGGTTTGGGGACCGGCATCAATGGGGACGGGTGCTGGTGTCGAACGCCGTCGCCATCCCGGTCGATTCGGCCATCTTCGTGGGTCTGGCCACGTTGTTCACAGTGTTCCCCTCTGAGGTGGCCTGGTCGATCTTCTACGTCAATGTGATCTTCAAGGGTCTGGTCACGTTGGTCTCGATTCCGTGGATCTATTGGGTTCGCCCACAACCACCCTCCGGCACGACCTAACCCCCGGTTGTTCGTTAATGTTGGCCGGTCGGCGACCATTGCCGACTCCACACAAATACGGAGGAACAACAGCGTGAAACGCTATTTCAGGTATTTCGCCATCATTGCCGTCCTGGCACTGGTCGTTGCGGCCTGTGGCGAGGGCGAGGGCGGGGATACCACCACAACGGCGGGCGAGGAGCCAACCACGACCGCCGGCGAAGAGCCGACCACCACGGCCGGCGAGGAACCGACGACGACGGCCGGAGAGCCGTCGGGTGAGACGGTTCTCGCTTGTCAGGTGACGGACACCGGTGGCATCGACGACAAGTCGTTCAACCAGACCGCCTTCAAGGGCATCACCGACGCCGTCGACGCCGGAATCGCCGATCCGGCATCGGACTACCTCGAGTCGCAGGCGGAAACTGATTACGGGCCAAACATCCAATCCTGGCTGGATGAGGGCTGTGATCTGATCATCACGGTTGGGTTCTTGCTCGGCACCGCCACTCAGGAAGCTGCCGACGCCAACCCGGATCAGGCGTTCGAGATCATCGACTTCGCCTATGACGAGGGGATTGCTCCCAACGTTCGTGGGGCAGTGTTCGGCACCACCGACGCCGCCTTCCTCGCCGGGTACCTTGCCGCAGGCGTGAGCCAGACCGGTGTGGTCGCCACCTACGGCGGGATCCAGATCCCCTGTGGCGTGACTTGCTTCATGGACGGTTTCGTCTACGGAGTCCGCTACTACAACCAGGAGAACGGGACCGATGTCCAGGTCCTCGGGTGGAATCCCGAGACCCAGGAAGGCGCCTTCACCGGTGACTTCGAGAACGCCGACAACGGGCGCAACCTGACCCAGTCCTTCGTCGACGAAGGCGCCGACGTGATCCTGCCCGTGGCAGGTCCTGTGGGTGTGGGCTCGGCCGCCCTCGCCCAGGAGCTGGGCAACGTCTGGGTGATCGGCGTCGATGCCGACTGGTTCGTGACCCTTCCCGAGTACAGCGACGTGATCCTCACCTCCGTGCTCAAGGGCCTCGATGTCGCAGTGTTCGACACCATCCAGGATGTCGCCGATGGCACATTCGAGGGTGGGACCCGTCTCTACACGATCGCCGAGGATGGCGTGGGCATCGGCCCGATCAACGAAGCCGTTGATGCCGAGTTGACAGCTCAAATCGACGCGATCCGTGAAGGCCTGGTCGACGGCAGCATCGTCGCCGCCGATATGGCCGAGGGTTGATCCGACCCGATTCGACCGAAAGTGCCCCCGCTCTGCGGGGGCACTTTCTGTTGGAGGGGCGACGGGGAGCCGGTGTAAGCTCCCGCCGTCCCGTAACAAGGCGGTCCCTTCGTGAGGCTGGAGTTGAAGAACGTCACCAAGCGCTTTCCCGGCGTGGTGGCAAACGACTCGGTCGACCTCACCGTCAGCTCCGGGGAGATCGTCGGGCTGCTCGGGGAGAACGGGGCGGGCAAGACCACTCTGATGAACATCCTCTACGGCCTATACGACGCCGACGAGGGCGAGGTCCTGATCGACGGGAAACCGGTGAAGTTCACCGGGCCGGGGGATGCGATCGTCGCCGGGATCGGGATGGTGCACCAGCATTTCATGCTGGTCCCGGTCTTTGACGTAACCGAGAACGTCGTACTCGGGGTGGAGCCGACGGTCGGTCCGTTGGGTCACCTCGACATGAACCAGGCACGGGAGGACGTGAGGGAGATCTCGTCGAAGTACCGCCTCGCCGTAGACCCCGATGCCATCGTGGAGGATCTCCCGGTTGGCGTCCAGCAACGCATCGAGATTATCAAGGTCCTGTTCCGCGAAGCCGAGATCATCGTCTTCGACGAACCGACCTCGGTGCTCACCCCGCAGGAGGTGGGTGACTTCTTCGGGATCGTCCGCGGGCTCAAGGAGGCGGGCAAGGGGATCATCTTCATCACCCACAAACTGGGGGAGATGCTGGAGATTGCAGATCGGATCGCAGTCTTGCGTAGGGGGAAGATCGTCGGCGAGGCCGAGCCGACCACAGCCACAAAGGAAGGTCTCGCCGAGCTCATGGTCGGCCGACCCGTGGATCTCGTCGTCGACAAGGCCACAGCCCAACCCAAAGATGTCGTCCTGTCCGTCAGGAATCTGGTCGTGCAGGACGAGCGTCTGCACAACGCGGTCAACGACGTCAGCTTCGAGGTTCGATCGGGCGAGATCGTCGGTATCGCCGGGGTCCAGGGCAACGGCCAAACCGAGTTGGTCGAAGCCCTGACCGGTTTGCTGCTTCCCCTGGCCGGTTCGGTGACGATCGGGAGCGAAGACATCACTCTCGCTTCTCCGCGACAGTTGCATCAGCTGGACGTCGCCCACGTCCCAGAGGATCGACAAAGAGATGGCCTCGTCCTTTCATTCGACCTCGTGGAGAACCTGGTCCTCGACTCCTATTACGACGAGCCGTACAGCCGGGGGATCGTCATGGACTGGGACGAGGCAAAACGTCATGCCGAGGAGCTGATCCAGCAATACGACATCCGCACTCCATCGGCTCAAATCAGCGCGAGCTCGCTGTCGGGAGGCAACCAACAGAAGCTGATCGTGGCTCGGGAATTCGCCCGAGACACCAGGTTGATCGTCGCCTCGCAGCCAACGCGCGGTATCGATGTCGGGTCGATCGAGTACATCCATCAGCGGATCGTCGAGGAGCGCGACGAGGGTGCTGCGGTCCTCATCGTGTCCAGTGAGCTCGACGAGGTGATGGCTCTCGCCGATCGCATCCTCGTCATGTATCGCGGCAGGATTGTGGCCGAGGTGCCCGGCTCGGAGGCCACCGCAGCCGATCTCGGTCTGCACATGGCGGGCGCCGGGGTATGACTCAGCCGCCCGAGCAGGTCGCGGAGAAGAAAGGCCCCGATCGGCCCTCATGGGTGGAACGGGTCGCCCCCAGGGAGGTCGATTGGCGATCGCTGCTTGTCATACCGTCGCTGGCCGTGTTCAGCGCCCTGATAGTCGGGGCGGTCTTCATAGTGTTCACCGAAGGGCTGGATGCAATCCTTCCCGCCTATCGGGCGCTCTTCTCCGGGGCCTTCGTCGGGTGGAGCTCGATCTCTGAGACCCTTCTCGTGGCAACTCCGCTGATCTTGGCCGGTCTGGCGGTTGCGCTCGGATTCAGGGCCGGACTGTTCAACATCGGCGCCGAGGGGCAGATGACGATCGGCGGTCTCACCGCGGTGATGGTCGGCTTCTCAATGGAGGGCCTGCCCGCCGTCGTCCACCTCCCGTTGGCGCTACTCGCCGGTTTTATCGGTGGTGCGGTCTGGGGCTTCATACCTGGCCTGCTGCGGGCCAAGACCGGGGCTCACGAGGTGATCACCACCATCATGCTCAACTTTATCGCCTTCCGGACGCTGGACTACGTGCTCAAACTGCCCGGCATCCAGGCCGAAGGCAGGTTCGACCCCATCTCGCAGCCGGTGCTGTCGACCGCACGTCTTCCCAAGATCCTCGGATGGCTTCCAGTCGACAACGCCGGTGGTCTACGTGTTCATCTCGGCTTTCTCATTGCCCTGGCCATGGCCTGGGTGATCCACTGGCTGCTGTTCAAGTCGACCCGGGGCTTCGAGTTCCGGACCGTCGGGGCCAACCCGTACGCCGCCAAATACGGTGGGATGAGCGTTGTGGTCTCCATCATCCTGGTCATGTCGATCTCTGGCGCACTCGCCGGGATGGCGGGCGGCAACGAGACACTGGGCGTCTTGGGCCGGGCATCTCCCGGTTTCACGGCCGCCATCGGCTTCGATGCCATCGCACTCGCTCTGCTCGGGCGATCACATCCGGGCGGTGTGGTTCTCTCGGCGATCTTGTTCGGCGCTCTCAGGGCGGGAGGCCGGACGATGCAGGTGCAGAGTGAGGTGGGCATCGACCTGATCGTCATCATCCAGGCCCTCATCATCGTCTTCATCGCCGCTCCCGAGTTGGTGCGGGCCATCTACCGGGTCAAGGGAGGCAAGGAGACCGGGCAGCTGACGCGAGGCTGGTCGACATGACGGCGGTGGTCGAAGCCGCCACCCTGGTTCGGGCTCCTGCCGAGGTGCGGCGCGCCCGTATCAGGGGGATCATCTACCTGATCCTGGCGGTGGGCACCTACGGTTTGCTCGCTTCGGGGACCGAAGGCGATGTGATATTCAGACTGGGAGAGGTTGCCGGCGACCTGGACTGGACCGTGTCGTCGAAGGGCCTTGCCACCTTCTCCGCGGCTGTTTTCGGGTTCCTCGGCGGCTGGGAGGTGACCAGGGGGGTCGGGCGTTGGAGCAACGTCGCCCTGGCCATCGCATTGGGCATATTTGCATTCGCCTTCCTCGGCTTTGCCGCTGCCGGCAAGTCGTTGAGCCTGGTCGGGATGCTGGACGGCTCGGTGAAAGCGGCGACTCCGATCGCGTTCGGCGCGTTGTCCGGAGTCATGTGCGAGCGGGTCGCAGTGATCAACATCGGGATCGAGGGCATGTTGCTCACCGGCGCCTTCATGGGGGCGGTGATGGGGAGCATCGTCGGCCCGGTGGTGGGGATCGTCGGCGCGACCGCGGCCGGTGGGCTGATGGCGGCCGGTCTTGCCGTCCTCGCCATCAAGTACCGGGTAGACCAGATCATCGCCGGAGTGGTGATCAACATCTTCGCGCTTGGTTTGACCTCGTTCCTCAGCGCTCAGATCCTGGTGGAGAACTCCGCCGAGTACAACAGTCCGGGAGTGCTGCGACCGATCGCGATACCGCTCCTCGGTGACATCCCGGTGCTGGGCCGGATCTTCTTCGAGCAGAACATCTTCGTCTATGCCATGTTCATCATCGTCGCCGGGTTGAGCTACGGGCTGTTCAAGACGCGCTGGGGTCTGCGGTCGCGGGCGGTGGGCGAGCACCCCAAGGCGGCGGACACGCTCGGGATCAACGTGTTCCGGACACGTTACGTCAACGTGATCCTGGGTGGCATGATCGCAGGGCTGGGCGGGGCCTACTTCACTCTGGGCTCAGTCGGGGCCTTCAACGAGAACATGACTGCCGGCCGCGGCTATATCGGCCTGGCGGCGATGATCTTCGGGCGTTGGCACCCGGTGGGAGCCCTTGCCGCGGCTCTCGTGTTCGGCTTTGCCGACTCTCTACAGGTCAAGCTGGCCATCCTCGACTCAGGGATACCCTCCGAGTTCCTCCTGATGGCGCCGTATCTGGTCACGATCATCGTGGTCGCCGGGGTGGTGGGCGCAGCCCGACCACCGGCCGCCGACGGTCAGCCCTACGTCAAGGAGTAAGCGGCTCTCAAGGCGTCGTCGTCGTCGTTGTTTCCCCAACCGTGGTCGTGGGGGTGGACTCGGTGGTCGACTCGGTGGTCGACGTAGTGGCGGGGCGCCCGATCACCTGGATTTCCTGGATCGCCATCTCGGTGAAGCGGTTGTCGTCGACCACTTCTGCGGGGTAATCGCTCTGGATCGTAATCTCGAGCCAGTTGGTGTCGATGGCGGCGTAAGGGATGGTTTGAAGACCGGGCTCGTCTTCCAGTTGGAGTGGTGTCGCTTGTAGCGAGTCTTGGGCATTGATGATGATGCCTCGGGCCCGGTAGTTGCGCTTGAACTGGACCGGGTCGTCGAGATTGACCCAGTCGATGCGCTGGATGACCATCGCCTGGTTGAAGACCAAGCGGATGGTGATCATCTCGCCATCGGGTACCTCTTCGTAGTTGAACTGATACTCGGCCTCGGTGCCCGAGATCAGGTTGGTGCAGACAAGAGCTCCGATTCCCTCGCGACTGCATTCGGCCTGGAGGATGTCGAGCGGTCCCGGTTCCTGGAGCGAAGTGGTTGTGGTGTCTTCAACCGCGACGGTGGATTCTGTGGTGCCTCCGTTGCCGTTGAAGATGTTGAAGAGCAAGGCGATCACGACAACCGCGAAGAGAAGGCCGCTGATGGCGAGAGCGGCTCGGACCCCAGCAGTTGCCTGAACCGCCGGGCGCGGGGCGGTCGGCAGCGGTCCCTGGCTGAGCCGGGCGCCGCACTCCTGACAATGACGGTTGTTGGCCGGATTGACCGCCCCACAGGAGGGGCAAGTCGTCTCGGGGCTGTTCTGTGACTTGCGGGTGGAACGCTCGACGGGCGGTGGGGGCGCCCCCAGCTCGAACTCCTCGTAGTTGCCGTCGGAGTTCACCGAGATCACGTTGTCCCCACGGGAGGCGGGTCCCTCGATCAGCGGATCGATGAAGGAGCCGCAGTTCGGGCAAAACTGTTCATCGGCCGCAACGGTCGCGCCGCACTGATCACATTTACGTGAGACCACATCCCTCCTTCCCAGTTATTGTGCCACGGCATGTTTGTGTGGGCGATCAGAAGTTATGAGCCCTGGACGATGGCCTCCCTACTGGCCTCGTTCCTCCTAATAGCCGTGGTGGTGGGGGTATTGATTCTCGCCGTTCAGCGGCGTAATCGTTAACCGGAAGCAGTGGTTGTGATGGCTTTTCGATGTGGCAATTGTGGGCATGCTTCGGCCAAATGGATGGGCTTTTGCCCGCAATGCGGGATCAGCGAGCCCCTGGTCGAGGAGGCCGGCTCCGCTCGAGGCGCCTCGAGGCCGGCCGAAGCGATCGGGCTCGGGTCGGCGTCGAATCGCAAGTTCGAGCGTCAACCGACCGGATGGGGGGAGATCGACCGGGTTCTCGGCGGCGGGATCGTGGCCGGCTCGGTTCTCCTGCTCGGTGGCGAGCCCGGTGTCGGCAAGTCCACGCTTCTCCTTCAGGTGGCCGGCTCGTTGGCGAGCTCGGGGGAGTCGATCGTGGTCGCCAGTGCCGAGGAGTCGGCCGACCAGGTGGCGCTGCGAGCGAGTCGGCTCGGCATCTCCGACGACACCATCAGTCTCGTTTCCGACGACGACGTCGATGCGATCGTGGCCCTGGCCCAGCGTGACCGTCCCCGGCTTCTGATCGTGGACTCGGTCCAGACGGTGGGGGTGTCCGAGATCGGATCGGCCCCAGGTGGTGTCGCCCAGGTCAGGGAGAGCGCGAGCCGGCTGGTCCGGCTGGCCAAGACCACCGGTATCGCGGTGGTCCTGGTGGGGCATGTGACCAAGGACGGCGGGCTGGCCGGGCCCAAGATGCTGGAGCACATGGTCGATGTGGTGCTCTATCTGGAGGGCGATCCCGATCGTGGGCTCAGGGTCCTGCGCAGCGTCAAGAATCGGTTCGGGGCCACCCATGTCTCCGGGATGTTCGACATGCGATCGGAGGGGCTGATCGAGGTCGACGACCCTTCGAAGGTGTTCCTCGACGGGTGGGAGCCCGAAGTTCCCGGCACGGTGATCTATCCCGCCGTGGAGGGGAGGAGGTCGATCCTGGTCGAAGTGCAGGCGCTGGTGTCGAAGACCAAGCAACCTCAACCAAGACGGTCGATACGCGGTCTCGACCCGACCCGCGTCAACCAGGTCCTGGCGGTTCTCGATCGGCATAGCGCGGTGAAGCTGCACAACAAAGAGGTGTATGTCAACGTGGTGGGCGGCTGGCGTCTCGACGAGCCGGGTTGTGACCTGGCGATCGCCCTTGCTGTGGCATCTTCGTATTCGAATCACCCGCTGGGTCGGCTGGCCGCCTGGGGTGAGATCGGGTTGGCCGGCGAAGTCCGGTCGATCCCGATGGAGACCCGGAGACTGGAGGAATTGGATCGTATGGGTCTGGAGAGACGTATCGCCCCGCTTGGCGGCCAGGCGATGCGCCTCCGTCACGCCCTGGACCAAGCCGGGCTGGGCAGTCACCCGTGACGGCAAATCATGCGCTGACGACGGGGCGGCGAAACGCCTGCGTGATGTAGCCTGTCGGTGTGGGTGGTCCTTCGATTACAGAGACGCTCGAGCGCCTGGCGCCGGGCACTCCCATGAGGAGAGCGCTGGAGCGCATCATCCAGCAAGGCAAGGGCGGGCTCGTCGTTCTCGGTGACGGGTCGAAGGTGGCTGAGGCCAGCTCCGGCGGGTTTTCATTGCAGGGGGCGATCTTCACCCCGGCCCGGCTCGCCGAGCTGTCGAAGATGGATGGAGGAGTCATCCTCGACGACGCCTGGGCAAATATCACCGAGGCGGCGGTCCATTTCATCCCGGACGGCTTGATCCCCACTGACGAGACCGGGGCGCGCCATCGTACGGCAGAGCGGATGGCAGCCCAGACCGGTAAACCCGTGGTTGCGGTCAGCGAAGGGCGCAAGGTGGCGACCCTATTCCACGAAGGCCAGAAGATCGAGCTGGCCTCGCCGACCGAAGTCTCCGCCCACGTGAACCAGGAGTTGCAGAGCCTCGACCGTCTGCGCAGCCGTCTCGACGACGCCGAGGCCAAACTGACCCGTCTCGAGGTGGCCGGGATCTCGACTTACCGCTCGGCGGTGACGGTCCTGCAACGTGCCGAGCTGGTCGAGCGTGTCGGCCGTCTGGTCGAAGCCCGGACCCTGACCATGGGTGACGGTGGCCAGATCGTCTACCTCCAACTGAACGATCTCCTCTCCGGAGTCGAGCTCACCAAGCGCAACGTGTTGCGTGACTATGTCAAGCCACTCCGGGCCAACACCGTGAGCCGAGCCCTGGAGCGACTGACCGAGCTGCAGGGGCAGGACCTCGAGGATCCGGGTCGGGTCGGCAAAGAGGTGGGCTTTCCCGATCTCGACGATCTTGCCGACCCCCGTGGCTTCCGTCTTCTCTCCCAGGTGGGGCGTCTTCCCGACCCGGTTCGTGATGACATCATCAAGCACTTCGGGTCGCAGGCACGGCTGCTCCATGCGACTCAAGGCGAGATGATCGAGGTCGAGGGAGTCGGTGAGGCCAGGGCCGGCCAGCTCCGCGCCTACTTCGATCGACTGCTGAGCACGGTCCACGAGTGGGAGCCCGTATTCGATTGAGGATCGAGCGCCGGTACACTCCGCTCCTCATATGGCTTCAGTTGCTTCGAGATATTCGGTAGGGGACAAGGTGGTTCACCCACAACACGGGGCGGCCACCATCCAAAAAAAGGTCAAGCAAGCTTTCGGCGGTAAGAAGCAGGACTACTTCGTTCTCGACATCGCCACCGAGCAGCTCACGGTGATGGTGCCCCTGGACAAGGTGGAGGACCTGATCCGTCCGGTCATCTCCAAGACCAAGTCGCGTGATGTCCTCAAATCCCTCAAGGGCGAGCCAGAAGAGGCCGGCTCCAACTGGAGTCGCTGGTACAAGGTCCTGAACGAGAAGATGACCTCGGGTGACATCTTCCAGGTTGCCGAGGTGGTCCGCGATCTCTCGTTTGCCCAGCAAACCAAGGGGATCAGCCCGGCCTTGAAGAGGATGCTGTCCAAGGCTCGCCTCACCCTCAGCTCGGAGCTTGCTTTCAGCCTGGAGATCGACGAGGACGAGGCGATCAAGAAACTCGATCGGGCGTTGCCCAAGGTCGATTCGGACGAAGAGTGAGCTCGCAGGGGTCGCCTGCTGGCACCAGGGTGGGCTGGGGGTTCGACGCCCATCCTTTCGACGGGAGTCCTCCTCTGGTCTTAGGCGGTGTTGTCGTCTCCGAATCCGTCGGGGTGAGTGCCACTTCGGATGGCGATGTGTTGGCCCATGCCGTTATCGACGCGGTTCTGGGGGCGTGCGTGCTCTCCGACATTGGAGATCACTACCCATCGAGCGACCCGGCGCTGGTCGGCGCCGACTCTCTTTCCTTGCTCACCAGGACCGCCACGATGGCCCTCGAAGCCGGCTGGCAGGTCGCTCACGTCGACGCAACCATCGCGGTGGAGAGCATCCGGATCGCACCGTATCGTGATGAGATCCGAACCAAACTCGCTGCTTCGCTCGGCATCGATGTCGACTCGGTGTCGGTCAAGGCGACCACCACCGACGGGCTCGGGTTCATCGGCCGGAGTGAAGGACTCGCTGCGGTGGCTGTGGTCACGGTCACCGCCCTGCCGTAACATTTGCTGATGCTCCGTCTCAACAGCACGCTGCACCGCGCCGTTGTCCCTTTCCAGCCGAGGGACCAGGGCAAGGTGTCGATGTACGTGTGCGGCCCGACGGTCCAGGGGGCGCCACATGTCGGCCACGGGAGATCCGCCGTCGCATTCGACGTGATACGCCGTTACCTCGCATGGCGTGGGTACGACGTGACCTATGTCCGCAACATCACAGACATCGAGGACAAGATCATCGCGGCCGCGGCCGAAAGCGGGCAGAGTGTAGAGTCATTGGCTGAGATCATGACTGCCCGATTCACCTCGGGCTATGACGCTCTCGGCGTGCTCACCCCCGACTTGGAGCCGAAGGCAACCGAGCACATTCCCGAGATCATCGAGATGATCCGGGTCTTGATCGATCGTGGTCTTGCCTACTCCTCCGACGGAGATGTGTATTTCTCGGTCCGTGCTTTCGAGGGTTATGGCAGGCTCTCGGGCCGCAACCCCGACGAGCTGCGCTCCGGTTATCGCATCGAATTGGGAGAGTCCAAACACGATCCCCTCGACTTCGCATTGTGGAAGGCGGCGAAACCCGGCGAGCCATGGTGGGACGCGCCCTGGGGACCGGGCCGGCCCGGCTGGCATATCGAGTGCTCGGCCATGGCAGGCAAATACCTGGGTGAGGCCTTCGACATCCACGGCGGCGGATCCGACCTCGTCTTTCCCCACCACGAGAATGAGATCGCTCAGAGCGAGGGGGCGAGTGGCAACACCTTTGCCCGATACTGGCTGCACAACGGGATGGTCAACCTCGGCGGGGAGAAGATGGCCAAGTCGACGGGGAATATGGTGGACCTGGCCTCCATAACCGAGAAGCACGGTGGCCGGGCGTTGCGTCTCCTCTTTCTCCGGGCGCATTATCGGTCGCCCATCGAGTACAAGGAGGACCTGCTCGTCGAGGCCGAGGAATCCCTCGACCGACTGAGCCGATTCAGAGATCGGGCCCGCCCGGGGGATCCTGACCCGGCAGCCGTCGAGAGATTCACCGAAGTCATGGACGACGACTTCGGGACACCGCAGGCGGTGTCTTTGCTGTTCGATCTGGTCCGTGACGGCAATCGGATTCTGGACGATGACGGGGATGCCTCTCCGATTGCGGGCGCCGTTGAGATCATCGTTGAGGTCCTGGGTCTGGACGACGCATCGGTGCCGGCCCGGTCGGAGCTCGACCTAGCCGAACTTCAGCATCGGTTCGGTGTCGATGGCGACGCCGGTGAAGTGGTCGACCGGCTTGTAGAGCTGCGAAACCAGGCTCGGGAGGAGCGCAGATACGCCGACGCCGACGACATCAGGGATGGTTTGGAGCGGGCCGGTGTGATACTGGAGGACGGTCCCGATGGCACCCGCTGGCTTCGGAGGTAGGGTCGAAGGGGTGCACGCTGTGGCGGCGGCGGCAGCCGCCGGTCGAGTGCGCCGGTTGTGGGTCGAAGAGGGGCGGCTCGTCAGGTCAGAAGTCCGGTCGATCGTGAACCGGGTCGGCGAGGAGAGCGTTTCGGTGGTGGCCGATGTGCGCTCGATGGCGGAGACCGAGGCGCCACAAGGATTGGTGGCCGATTGCACTCCGATCACCCCGTTCCCCCTCGAGCAGCTTTCCGGGGAGGGTGCGGCGATCATTGTCCTCGACCATGTCGAAGACCCCCACAATGTGGGGGCGATCGCACGCAGCGCGGCAGCGGCAGGCATGACCGGGATGGTGATGTCGTCCCGAAGACAGGCGCCCTTGACCGCCTCGGCGTTCAAGGCGGCGGTTGGCGCTCTGGAGACGATGCCGGTGGCGATCGTCGGCTCGGTCCCCGAAGCCTTGAGCCGGCTCAAGCAGCTTGGCACCTGGGTGGTCGGTCTCGATCAGTCCGCTGACTCGTCCTTGTTCGGCTTGCAACTGTTCACCGAGCCGGTTGCTGTTGTCGTGGGCGGGGAGGGTGCGGGGCTCAGCGTGTTGGCCGCAAAGAGATGCGACGTGGTGGCTTCGATCCCGATGGCAGGCGGGACCGAGAGCCTCAACGCCTCGGTTTCGGCTGCACTTGCGTGCTTTGAGATAATGAGGGTTCGACGCGAGTCGTCGACCACGCCGGGTTAGCTCAGTTGGTAGAGCAGCTGTCTTGTAAACAGCAGGTCATCGGTTCGATTCCGGTACCCGGCTCCAGCACAATCAATCAGGGTCGGCGTCGTAGCGCTGGTTCGGGGAGGTACGCCCACGCTCAAGAGGTACGGGAGCTCATGCCCGACCCGAACGTCTGATCGAGGACCTACCGCAGTCAGTTCATGTCCACCGACCTCAACCACGAGGTCATAGCGACCAGTCCGCCTCAGCGATAGAGCTGCGGCCAGTCAGATACCCACCATCGGTTGCGGTCTCGGATATGGGCGACGAGTGCCACGAGTCCTTTCAGGGGCTCCACCCGGCGGGGTACGGTTCCATACATGATCGACCTACCTCCCAGCGGCAGCCGCGGTGCCGAGTTCCCCAAAGCTCTTCGCCCGCTCATGAAGGCCATGGGGTGGGTGGGAAGTCTCATGTTCCGCTTGGGAGCAAAGATCCAGGGACGACCCCTTCTCCGCCTGACCACGAAAGGAGCCAAGTCAGGAAAGCGCCGGGAGACGGTGCTCGCCTGGTTCGCTGATGGAGACCGAGACGATTCGCGGTTCGTGGTTGCTTCAAACGGTGGATCCGCCCGTCACCCAGCATGGGCCTTCAACCTTGTCAAGAACCCGGGCGACGCCGTCGTCGATGTCGGTGATGGAGAATTCCCGGTCGACGCAGAGTTGCTTACCGGGGCCGAGCGCGATTCTGTTTGGAGTCAGGTCGTGGAACTTGCTCCAGGCTATGGCCGCTACCTCGAACAGACCGACCGCGAAATGCCGATCTTCAGATTGAGCCGACGTCCGCAGCGCGGCTGAGTTGGAACACGAGCTGGGAGGGACCCAGACGCTCTCGAACTGGCACTGCTTGTGAGGAACCGCCCCTCCCTGAGAGCTGTCAATAGTGTGATGAGGACCGTGCGATTGGCTGTCGTCGTGGCTATGGCGTTGCTCCTCTCCTCATGCGCATTCACAGATCCGGTTCAGGGCCAGGGCCGCGATTGTCATGAGATGTTGGGGGTGTACCCACCTGAGACGATTGTCATCGAAGGACTTCGGCCGGTCGACGTCCCCTACACAAGCTGGTCGTGTCTCGGGTACGACAGCGACACATTCACAGCGCAGCTACCGACACTGCCCAGCGCAGCCAACGGAGAAGTGACCATCAAAGTCGAGTTCCGAGATGACCCTGTCTTTGAGATCAGAGCCGAAACCGAGAGGGAGCGAATCATTCTCGACGGGGAGATCGACGGCGAATCGGTCACATTCCGACTTCCGGAAGCTACCGAGATTCTATGGGTGCGCTTGTGCACGAGTGACTGGCGGTGCGCCAACTACCAGGCGAGAGTCGAGCAATAGAACCGATCCACGAAGTGCCGATGCGGTGTTTGCTCTCGTGGGCATGACCGGGCGTAGAGCGGGCGATATGTGTCAGGCCCAGACCTGGCGATCGCCTTGACCAGCCGTGATTTCGCCGTACTCGACGCCTCGTCGGAGCCGCTTCTTCCGGTACGGGAGAAAGACAACGATCGCTTGGCCTTCTTGGTGCTCGACCTCGACTCTTGCAGCGTCTGAATCGGAGAGACGGACATCTGAGACAACAGCGGCTGCCCGCATCGTGTCTCGTTCCGCTCGGAGGCCCTCGACGAGAACCTGCAGTACGGCGGCGCTGCTCGGCTGCTCGCCCTCACCAGGGTCGCCGGCCACGAGCTTCGTTTCGCCGGATGAGGTGATCGCAGACGCGTATGGAATGAACTCACCGTGCTTATCCAGCATCTCCTGGGCAAACGGCAGACAAGCCTCCAGTAGTCCATCGAGGTCGTCTTGCACCTGCTTAGACGCTGAGTCCCTCCACGAGGTCACGGGCTGCAGCCTACCTCTGGGCTCGCTAATCCATCCCCACGAGTCTCTGGCCCATCGCCACTCGCCGGCGAGGTTGTTTGCCCGCCGTTAGATGCTTCGATCTGTTGCTGTCGAAGGTTCGTCGGCTGATTCGGCGTCGGGAGAAACCCTGATTGCACTTTTATGCCTCCGAGGGAGAATCGAGTCCGTGTTGAAGTCCATGACAAGGAATCCAGCGGTAGGCGTATTTGGCAGCGATCTACATCTATTTCACGCTGGAATTCCTGTCTATCAACACCGGCGACCCGAACGGCGGAGAAGGATTCGCCCAGCGTTGGCTCATAGCCATCCTGATAGTCAACATCGTCATGCTGCTCATCTGCGCGGTCAGGTTCGTCAGAGCCACCGAGGATCGTCCATTCACGGGCTACTTCCGCCCGCTCGCCGAAACTGTGGTCTTCTCGATCTTGGTGGTTCCGTACTTCTTCGGTGTGTACTGGATCTCTTTCATGTTCCTCTGGGAATTCTGACCGAGAGTCCTGGCCACCTAGAGCACCGGGACCGTTGAACGGCAAGGACGCTGCCGAGGCCGAGGTGTGCCGAATTCGCGTACAACACGGTGTGGATCCGGCAGCGAATCGGACCGATAAAGGGAATGCACGATGACCGGTGAGATCCATCCACCAAACAAGCTGACTCGATTCCAGTACGCGGCGCCCCACATAGGTGCGCTACTTGCGTTCGTACCTGCGTTGATAGGTGGCGGTGTCCTGGGCCTGGGATACTTCCACCCCATTGTCGGGATCGTGGCTTCAGTCCTTGTGGCTGGGTGTTCCTTCCTGGGTGCGAAAGGCGTTATGGCTTTGCAGGGCCGGTCTGGTGATTGGAGAGGACCAACTCTCTATCCATACGTGTGGTGGGGAGGCGCCGCCCTGTTGTGTTTTCTCGTAGGGACTTTGGTCCTTTTCGTCGTTTATCCCGGAGTGGCTGCGTCCAATGAGGAGTGGGCTGCAGTGAGTGATTGGCAAACTGCAGCCGGCGTCCTCCAACTAGCAGGATGGGCCATCGTCTTCTTCGTGCCGCTGCTGAGGTTCACCATGTGGCTGATAAGGCCGCCGCTTTCAGCTATGTGACAGCGCTGGAGCTTCAAGCTCCGAACGGCACGCAGACGTGCTGGTAGGCGCTATCAGGCACCCTTCGGATCACGTGCATATTTAGTGATCTGACTCAAGAGAGCCGACCTCGCGAGGTTGGAGAGGCTCAGGCTCGGGGGAGATGCGAAGATTGGGGCCCGTCTGTACGGCTAGTCGAGGAGGAGGCATCGTGGAGCAGCCTCGCGTTCATGTGTCGGTCGTTTTGGAGAATTCTGAGGGGTTGCTCATGGTGCAGGAAGGCAAGCGTGATGTGTACGGGATATGGAACCTGCCTGGAGGTCATGTCGAGAGTGGGGAGGGTGTCACTGTCGCGGGCGTTCGCGAGGTTCATGAGGAAACCGGACTCGAGGCGACCTCAACGCCTTGCCTGGTGTTTTCGTCTCCGCAGGGGCAGTCCGGTTTGTGATGCTTGGCACAGTGCTCTCCGGGACAGAGACACCAGGATACGACATCGTTGCCATTCGGAGGTTTCATCCAGCGGAACTCGATGAGTTGAGCGATGACCAACTCGATGCATCTCCAGTGTTGCGAGCTGTATTCGATCGGTTGAAGGCCGGCAATGAGTATCCGTTGGACGTGTTCGCAGAAGGGCTCGGCTAGGGCGTGGTGATAGCTCTCCGAAAGTGCCGGTGGTGCGCATCTCCCGTGATGCTCGTTGTCCATCCAGAACGGATGCTCTGTTGTGGGCAGCCCCATTGGGTAACGTCGAAGATCTCTGGTCGCTAACGATCATGGAGAGTCCCCAATGAAGACGTTCCAAAGTGATACCGGTGCCACATTGCGTTATGGCGACGTTGGCCATGGACGCTGTGTGCTGGTGATCCATGGCGCTTACTCGACACACCACGAGATCGCCTCCGCCTTCGAGCCGATGGTCGGCGCACACAACGCCTATCGCCGGCTCTACCCCGACCTCCCGGGCATGGGAGCGTCACCGCCACACGACTCGATCCAGTCCTCCAGTGATGTCGTCGACCTACTTGACCACTTCGTCGACGAGGTGGTCGGACAGAGTCCGCTGCTGGTGATCGGTCACTCGTACGGCGCTCATCTCGCTCGCGGTCTCGCTGTTCGGCGGCCGCGACAGGTTGCCGGGTTGGCACTGATATGCCCTCTGATGCCCAACGCGATGAACCCCGAACCCCATGCGGTCGTGCAGTCCGATGTAGATCCAGCGGCGTTGCTCGACCCAAGCTACGTCGACGAATACCTCGGATACTTCGTGGTCCACACAGGCGAGACCGTGCAGCGGTTCAACGAGGCGGTCGTCCCCTCGATCGGACGGTTCGACGGTGTCGCCGTTGAACGCATCATGACCGAATGGCGACTCGACCCCGACCCCGACGAAGCGGAATTGGACGCTGCGACCCTAATCGTGACAGGACGACATGACTCCGTGGTGGGCTACCGCGAGCAGGTGGCCCTGATCGATCGTTATCCGAGGGCTAGTTATGTGGTTCTCGCGGACGGTGGCCACGCCCTACCCCACGAGAGACCCGAGGTTCTCACCGCGCTAATCGGCGACTGGCTGGCATCGTCGATGGCGTCCGTCAGCGAAGATGCCAACAGCGCATAACGCGCACCCGCCAACCACGGAATCGGCTGAACCACACGCGCGCTATCCGGTATTAGGCGCTACCGGCCAGCCAGACCGTGGCAGGGTTTGCGCTCGAGGCCCGACCGGCGCGGATGTGGAGCTCCCTTCCTGATGTTGGAGTCGTTCGGCCCATCCCCGGAGGCGTTGAACGAATGGATGCTCGGCCCCCCGATGAGCCGGCCTCCGCAACCACCACCCGGTGCCAGGTTGCAGTTGTCGGTTGGAACGCGGGTCACCGGCCAAATCCTCAACTAAATCCGGGGCTACAAATACGCTCACTGCGATGTTGAGTGACGAGGATCGGATCATTCTCGAGTTTGAGGGGAGTTGGTGGCTCGAGCCCGGTCCCAAGGACCAGGCGATCGAGTTCACATTGGGCATGTCGTCGGCCGCCTACTACGAGCGTCTCATCGCCGTCGTAGGTCTCGCAGAGTCGAGCCTCGTCGACCCTCTCACCGTTGCTCGGATCAAGGCGATGATCCAACCGTCACCGGCCGAGGAGAAGGCAGTGTCGTGACCAGGGGCAAGCACGCTGCCGGCTCGGCCGGCAGGTTTTACCGGGATCTGGCGATGATGGTGATCGGCATCCTGCTGGTAGGCGCTGCCGTGTTCCTGCTTCTCTACCTGTTCGTGAACGACCCCGACCCGGTGGCCGGTGAGTCGACCACCACACCGACCTCGGTCAACACCACGATCACCAGCGTCACTTCGACCATCGTCACCACCACCGAGCCCTCGACAACCTCCTCGACGACTTCGACAACGGTTCCCGTGCGCCCGCCCGAAGAGGTTCGCGTCGTGGTCCTCAACTCGGTGGGCCTTGCGGGAGCGGCAGGTCGCAAGACCCAGGAGTTGGCCGATGCCGGGTATCAGACCCAGCAGGCAGGGGACTTCGATCCCGAACAGGATCCGTCACGAATCTGGTATCGAGACGGTTTCTCTGCCGAGGCCAACGCACTCCTCACCTTTCTTCCCGGCGCGCTGATCGAGTCGATACCCGACCCCGATCTTCAACAGGGCGCTGACGTGGTGCTGGTACTGGGCGCCGGCTACACCGAATGACCCACATGGCCGCCGGCTCGCGCCGCGGCATTCCCAAGGCTTGGATTCTGCCTCTGCTGGGTCTGGTGCTCACCCTTTTGGCTACCTATGCCCGACTGTTGAGCCGGTCAATAGCCATCGACTTCATTGCCTGGTGGCCGGTCTGGGTCATCCTGACAGTGCTCACTGTGCTGGCCAGGGGACGAAGGTTGGGACGGGTCCGTCTCTCTGGAATGGTCCCCATTGTGGTGGTGCTCGCTTTGGTGCTGCTCGTGGCCGGCCACGTTCAAGGATGGGAGGCAATGCCGTCGGCGTCGAACCGGTTGATTGGGCCCGAATCAGGATCGGCATCGAACGTTGCCCTCTCGGCCCGGGTCACCGGCGACCTGGTTGTCGGCTCGGGACAGACCGGGTTCATCTATGCAGTCGACCCGGTTCGTCGGGGTGGCGAGGTCGGGCTGCCGGAGGCCCTGGAACAGGTACAGGGTGAGAACCTGTCCGTCCGTCTCGAACCTGCCACGGACCCCGGTCCCTACACCTTCGCGGGGTGGAGGATCGACCTCGACGGTGGTCCGGTCTGGAATCTCTCCCTCGGTGGGCGGGTTGCGGCCAACCTGACCCAACTTCGTCTGTCGGCATTGCAGGTGGAGGGCACCGGCAACGTCGCCTTGGGCAACGTCACGGAGAGCGTCGTGGTCAATGTCGCCGGCACCTTCGAGATAACGGTGCCTTCACAGGTTCCGGTGCGTGTGGTGGGCAATGCCGTCGTTCCCGGTGACTGGACCGAGAGCACCGGGGGGTTCGCCAGCCCGACACCGGGCAATGGCTGGGTGATATCGGTCGGTGAGGACGCCTCCCTGCGGGTCACCGTCGGTTGACGACCCCTCGTTACACTCCCCGATTGTGCCCTCTGACCGGCTGAGACGCATCGCCCTCATCGTCTGGACCGCCGTCGGAGCGGTGGCTCTCGGCTATGTCCTTCTCATTGTGGCGGGCTCGGTTCGGGTCATCTGGCTCCCGGTGGCATTCGCCGCAGGGCTGGTCTTTCTCCTCGAGCCTGCAGTCAACGGGTTCGCCAGGATGCGAGTGCCGCGCCCGCTGGCGGCCGTGTTGGCACTTGCCGTACTGATCGCCTTCATCCTCGCCGTCGCCGCCCTCGTGTTGCCAACGATCAGAGAGCAGGCGGCTGAGCTCGGCGCCCGTCTCCCCGACCTCTATTTCGCCGGTATCAACTGGGTGCGCGAGGCCGGCGCCAACCTCGGGCTCGATGTCGACGAGTTGCTGAGCCAGCAGGCAATCGAAGAATGGCTGAACGATCCGGCCAACCAGGAGACCGTCCAGAACCTCCTCCTCGGCTTCGGGGCAGGCGCGGGCCAGCTGATCCGTGGTGTGGCCGAGGCGGTGGCGGTTCTCGGGCTGGCGCCGGTCCTTGCTCTCTACATCCTCATCGACCTCGAGCGCTTCAAGGCGAACACTCTCGAGGTGACACCGCCCCGGCACCGCGAGGAGTTCTCCTTCGTGGCCGGTCAGGTGGGTACCGCCCTCGGCTCGTTCGTTCGAGGCCAGCTTCTGGTGTCGGTGATCGTCGGCTTCGCCTCCAGCGTGGGGATGTGGGCGATCGATCTGCCCTTCTGGCTCCTGATCGGGATCATTGCCGGGTTCCTCAACCTCATTCCGTTCATGGGACCGGTGGTTGGTGGAGCACTGGCCGCGTTGGTGGCGTTGTTGAACGGCGACCTCTCCCAGGCGGTTTGGGCAGTGCTGATCATGACTGCGATACAACAGCTCGACAATCACGTGATAACGCCGCTGGTTCAGCGTGCGAGGGTGAATCTGTCACCGCTGGTGATCGTGCTTGCCCTGATCGTCGGTGGATCGGTCGCCGGTCTGCTCGGCGTCCTGGTCGCGGTGCCGATGACCGCAGTGATCCGGATCGTGGTCGGCCATGTGTGGAGGACGAGAATCCTGGGCGAGACCTGGGGTGAGGCGAGTCAGCACATGATCGAATTCACCGAGCCCCCGGAACGGATCGTCGGGATTCGTCGTCGTCACTCGAGCCAGAGCCGGCTGTTCGACACTCAGGAGTTCCCCCCGGTAACCGAAGACGACTCCCTCGAGCGGTGACGGGTTGGGCCTAGACGTCGCCCAAGTATGCGGCCCGCATCTGCGGGTTGGCCAGTAGTCCCTGGGAGGTGTCGTTCAACACGATTCGCCCGGTCTGGAGCACATAACCCCGATCTGCGATGGAGAGGGCCATGCTCGCGTTCTGCTCGACCACGAACACGGTGGTGCCGGCCTGGTTTATCCGCTCGATGATCTCGAAGTTCTGGGCGACCAGCACCGGGGCCAGTCCCATCGACGGCTCGTCCATGAGCAGGACCTTGGGTCGAGCCATGAGGGCCCGGCCCATCGCCACCATCTGCTGCTCGCCACCGGAGAGGGTTCCTGCTTTCTGAGTCAGACGCTCCTTGACCCTGGGGAACATCTCGAAGACTCGATCGAGATCACCGTCGAGACTCTCCCCTTGACGGAGATACGCTCCGATCTCGAGGTTCTCCCGCACCGTCATCCGCTTGAAGAGACGTCGGTTCTCGGGAACCATGGTCAGGCCGTGCCCCACTCGTTTGGCGGTGCTCCACTCGTTCACGTTCTCCCCGTCGAACAACACGGTTCCCGAGGAGGGCTTGACGTAACCGAGCATGGTCTTCAGCGTGGTCGTCTTACCGGACGCGTTGCCACCGAGGAGACACACCATCTCACCGGCGTAGATCTCGATGTCGACGTCTCTGAGGATGTGAGCCGCTCCGTAGTGGGTGTTCACGCCGCGCAGAGAAAGTACTGGCTGGCGGGTCATCCTTCTCGCTCCGCAGGGCGTCCCAGGTAGGCCTCGATCACTTTCTCGTCTGTGGACACATGGTCGTATGAGCCTTCGACAAGCTTCACCCCGTGGTCGAGCACGACCACACGGTCGGAGACGTTTCGCACCACCTGCATGTCGTGCTCGATGAGGATGATGGTGAATCCTCTTTCACTCCGGAGTTGACCGATGAGCTCTGTCAGTTCCACGGTCTCCCTCGGGTTCATGCCCGCCGTCGGCTCGTCGAGGAGGAGCAGCCGCGGCTCCGTTGCCATTGCCCGGGCGATCTCGAGCCGCCGGCGGTTGGCGTAGGAGAGCATCATCGACAGCTGATCGTGGCGATACCCAGCCAGCCTCGTCCCGAAGAAGGACAGAACCTCCTTGGCCTTCTCCTCGATGATCGCCTCCTCCGCACGCTGTCCTGGAGTCTTGAAGATCGCTCCGAGCACCCCGGCCCTGGTGCGGCAGTGCTGGCCAACCATCACGTTCTCCAGAACGGTCATCGCGGGGAACAGACGCACGTTCTGGAATGTCCGTGCCATGCCCAACTGCAGGATCTGGTTGGGGCGGAGCCCGACGACGTTCAGGTCGCCAAAGAGGATGTTGCCCTCGTCTGGTGTCTCCATGCCTGTGATGAGGTTGAAGAATGTCGTTTTGCCGGCCCCGTTGGGACCGATGACGCTGACGATCTCGCCCTCGTCGACATGGATGTCGAGCCCGTTGATAGCCCGAAGTCCGCCAAAGTCCTTGCTTAGGCCATTGATCTCGAGCAACGCCATCAGGTCTTGCCCTCCGGAATCGGTTCGCCCGTCGCGCCCTTCTCCCCATAGATCTCGAGCCAGGCGTCCTGCGCCACTTCTTCTTGGTGCAACTCCTGAGCCCGACGTTTGCTGGGGATGAATCCTTCGGGTCGCTTCAGCATCATCGCGATGAGAAGGACCCCGTAGAAGAGGAACTGGTACTCGGAGAACTCGCGGAGCAGGTTGGGTAGGACGATCAACACGACGGCACCCAGTGCCACGCCGGGAACGCTGCCCATGCCGCCGACGATGATGATCACCAGGATGGTGATGGAGACGACGATGTCGAAGCTGTGGGGGAACACCGATCCGATCTGGGCGCCGTACAGCGATCCACCGAAGCTGGCCAGGATGGCGCCCACCACGAAGGCTGACAGCTTGGCAGTGACGATGTTGACCCCCATGGCCTCGGCGACCGACTCGTCCTCTCGCATCGCCATCCAGGCCCGTCCCCAACGTGAGTTCTGTAACGCAAGGGTGATGTAGGCGGCGACGATCACGAACAGGAAGATCGGGTAGAAGTAGTCCTGTGGGGTGTTGAAGTGGAACGGGCCTAGCTGGAGATCGGGGATGTTTGTGATGCCCTGGGCGCCACCGAAGTAGGGCGAAAGCCACTCCGAGTTGAGCAGAATGCGGGCAATCTCGCCGAAGCCGAGAGTGACGATGGCGAGATAGTCGCCCCTCATCCGGATCACCGGGGTTGCCACCATTATCCCGGCAATGGCAGCGGCCAACACCACGAAGGGGAGGGCGGCGATCAGAGCGAGTTGTGGCGTGAAGGCGGGAGACTGCGGCGAGGTGAAAATGGCGGCGGTGTACGCCCCGACTGCGAAGAATGCGACGTACCCGAGGTCGAGAAGACCGGCGTAACCGACAACGATGTTGAGACCCAGCGCCATCAACAAGAAGATTCCCGCAGTGACCAGGATCTGGCTCACGAAAGGCCCCATCACCTGTGGCACGAAATAGAGGACGATGAGAAGAGCCCCGGTGGCGGCTGTTCTGACCCCGAGCCGCCGCCTTCGAGGCATCGCCGAGACTTGCTGGCGCATGCTGGTGTCTCGACCCGACAGGTACCAGTGAAGGGCGAGGAAGACCACGAAGACGATCACGGCGCCGGTGATCGTGAGGGGACCGCCTCGGCGTGGGTAGAGGCGGGTAGTCAACCAGTCGAGGCTCAAGCCGGTGAAGAGCTGGCCAAACAAGTCGGTCATGAGTGAGAAGATCACCACCCAGGTCAAAGCCGGCAGCAGCGTCTTCTTGGTGCGAGTCGGTAGGGCGTGAATGCCGGCGCCCAGAGCCCCAGCTACCGCCGAGATGGCCGCGATGACCACTACCGCCACCGGGACCGCCAGGTCGAAGGTGAGGATCGACTGGAGGGCAGGCGAGAGCTCGACGAACACGCCACGCAGGTCAAAGACCGACATCAGGATGACAAGGACCCCGATGCACAAGCCTGCCAGCCCGCCGGCAAGGGTGCCGGCTCCGTAGTTGCGGCCACTGACTCTGGCGGGGGCAAACCCCTCGAGGGTCTGAGGCGGCTGGCCGGCCATCCACCCGAAAGCAAGAGCCACGATGTAGAGAAACATCAGACCCAGCGGCAGGATGGGGTCGATGACCATCCGTTCCTGGAAGGTGGCCACGATCCCGGTGGCGGCAACCAGGACCATCGCCGCTCCGCCGGAGAATCCGAGTCGCAGCGCTCGTCGCATGTCAACCGGGGGGGCCGGTCGCAACTCCACCTCGACTACTGCTGGTGGCACCTCGACCTGAGCCATGGTCTAACCCCTCTCCTGAGCGAGACGCTCGCCGAGGATCCCGGTCGGGCGGAAGATCAGGACCATCACCAGCGCAGCGTACGCAACGACATCCTTGAGCTGGCTGAAGGCGGGGATCTCGTAACCGGCAAGAACGAGGCTGGGCCCGACAGACTCGAAGACACCCAGACTGACCCCACCGAGCATCGCCCCGACGATGTTGCCGATGCCCCCCAGGACTGCAGAGGTGAAGGCCTTGATGCCAGGGAGAAACCCGGAGAAGAAGTTGAGGCTGGGGAACACCAAGCCCCAGAGTGCACCAGCGACGCCAGCCATGGCGCCTCCGACGGCAAAGACCCTGACGATGGTGCCGTTCACGTCGATCCCCATCAGTGCTGCGGTCTCGGGATCCTCGGACACGGCCCGCATCGACTTGCCGGTTCGTGTGCGCTCAACGAACAAATAGAGCCCGCCCATCATGGCCAGAGCAGCGACGATCACCACCACTTGGGAACGAAGGATGACAAGCCCGAAGATGTCGAATGTGCCCCGTAGCGGCTCCATGCGTGGGAAGGCTTTGGTGCTCGGGCCAACCAGACCCCTGACCAGGTATTGCAGGGTGAACGAGGCGCCGATCGAAGTGATGAGGGGGATCAATCGCGGCGCCCCGCGCAGTGGTCGGTAGGCGACCCGCTCGACGATCACCGCCACCGACGTCGACGCCACCATCGCTGAGATCAGGACGATGAGTAGTGAGACGACGGGACTGCCCACCCACAGACTCGTGGTGGCCAACCCGTTGGCGACATAGAAGGCCACCATCGCCCCCACCATGAACACCTCGCCGTGGGCGAAGTTGATGAATCTGAGCACGCCATAGACCATGGTGTAGCCGAGGGCGATCAGTGAGTAGACCGAGCCGGTGGAGATTCCGAAGACGAGCAGGTCCCGCCACTGGGATGCGGTGAGTCTTCCCGAAGAGATGCTCAGGAATGAGCCGTAGAGGATCACCGCCACGATGGCGATCCTCAGCCCCCACAGGAACACGCTGACAGGTGTGATGCGTGAGACGCGCCGGGTTGGGCCACCGGCCGGGCCGGCCGTGACGGTGGTGGCGTGTGTCATCTCGCGCTCAGCCCTCCCGTGGTGTTTTTGGTGCCCGGTGCCGCGTGTTACACGGCACCGGGCGTCTAGGGCAGTCTCAGGTCAAAGACCCAGGTCTTCCCTCGAGTAGCTGATCAGGACGTTGGCGCGAACGCCCGCTATGTCGGCCTCCGCCTCAGTGTTCTGCATGATGTCGATGTTCGGGCTGGCGCAGTCCCCAAAGTCGTCACAACTCAGGGTTCCGGTCAGACCGTCGTAGGTGATGCTGTGCAACTCGTCGCGCAGCGCCTGCAGATCGATCACCAGTGTGTCGCCCGACATCTGGCTGATGTTCTCGATCGCCGTGAACACCATGTTGGTCGCGTCGTAGGCGTGGGCATGGAACGACTGAATCGGCGGTTCGCCGTATGCAGCCTCATACTTCGCCACGAAGTCGGCGTACTCGGGAGTGGTCGGCGTCTGCGGGCCCGAGAAGTACATGTTCTCGGTCTGCGGAAGCACCACGTAAGTGTCGGACAACAGGCCGTCAGCACCCATCAACACAACATCCTCCAACCCGGCTACTTCCAGAGCCTGCTCGGCCAGGAAGTCTCCTGCCGGCTGGAAGATCGGGAAGAAGATCAGCTCGGCACCCGCCGCGGCGACTTCGGTCAACACCGGTCGCATGTCGGTCTGATCCGCTGTTACTGCCGTCGGGAGCACGATCGTCCCGCCAAGGCCTTCGAAGGCGCCCTCAAAGGCGCTGGTGAGGCCCTGGGTGTAGGGATCGCCGTCGTTGATGGTGGCCACTTGGGTCAGACCCAGCTCTTCGAAGACGAACTTCGCTGCGGCAGCACCCTGGATGGCGTCGTTGTGGGCGGTCCGGAAGTAACCAGGATGGTATTCCGAGCCCGCGTTCCCGGCTAGGTCCGAGGTCAACACCGGTGAGGTGTTGGATCCTGAGACTAGTACCCGGCCCGCCGAGGTTACGACGTTGGACGCCGGGACTCCTGCTCCGGAACAGCTGGTTCCGATCACGGCAACCACCTGGGGATCAGCGATGATCCTGGTGGCGCCGGTCTGGCCGCCTTCCGAGTTGCAGAGGTCGTCTTCGTTGAAGGCCAGTTCGATTGGGTGGCCCAGGATCTCGCCCTTGTCGGCAATGGCGATTTCGGTCGCTCTCACCTGGTCGGTGCCGAGACTGGCCACGTCACCGCTGATTGCCTGCAATGAGGCGATCTTGATCGGTTCTCCGGCCGCTATCTCTATTACGCCCAACTCGCCCGGCTCCACTGGCTCGTCTCCCCCGACTGTGGTCGTCGGCTCGTCGACACCTGCGGTGGTCGTCGGCTCGTCGACTCCAGCCGTGGTTGTGGTATCTCCGCCCTCTCCTCCGCCACAGGCGGCGAGAACGAGCGAGATAACAGCCAGGAGCGCGAGAAGCTTGAGGCCTCTCTTCATCTTCATGTTTTCCCTTCCTCCATATTCGCAATGCACGGCATGACAGGAGCCACGCCGTGGGACCGACTTTATACCCATACTCGGCCCCAGTCACCCAAGATCGGCCCTCATCTGATCCGCCGATGCGTACCTTTGTTGTGTGATCTCGACAGGAAAAGTCGTGGTAGACGGGCTGGAGGCTTCGCAAACGAACACCGAACGGCCTCCCTGGGGCTGGCTTCTGGCCGGTCTGCTGATCGGCATGGGCGCCACTGTTCTCGTGTTTCGGGCAGAGGACGGCCGTCCCCTCACTGAGACCACAATCGCGGCTCAGGACACAGCCGACAGCTCAGGGCGAGGTGTCGCCGGTGTCATCGACGGCTTTCCTGATGGTCTGGTGACCACTGTTCGAGCCGATGGACGGAGCCTGGAGCTCCTGGTCTGGCCGTTGCGAGGCGAGCTCTACCAAAGGGCGATTCCGGTGGGCGCCGCCAGCCCGCCCAACCCGGTCGTCTTCGACAGGTCGGGCCGTCGGTTGGCCACCATTCTCCCGCTCCCGGATGAGCCGTTCGGGGTCCTGTACGCCGGTGTTCCGGAGAACGCGGCCGTGGTAGAGGTCGACGTGACCGGCTTTGCCTGGCACGACTCGAACCCGTCCGCGCTCGCTTTCACCACCAGTGTCGACGACGAGATGTTGTTGTGGGTCACCGGGGCGAGTATGAGAAACCCCGAATTGAGGTCGCGTGCGGTCGGCATCGAGGGCGGGATCGTCGCCTGGGGCGATTGGGGTTACGCGCTTCAGGATGAGAGGCGCAATTCGATAGTTCTTCTCACCGACAACGGGGAGATCAAAGACTCTCAACCGGGGAGGGTGATCGCATCGCACGAGTCGGGGTGGCTGGCGATCGTCGACGAAGGGTTGAAGCTGCTCAGCGCCGGAGGGGGCATCCGCGGTGTGGTGGATTACGATCTCGTGACAACCCCGATGACCGCAGGGTTCTCTCCAGACCGTCGAATGTTGGCGGTCCTGAGCCTCGACGGTATTGGGGTGGTCTCCTTGGACGACGGGCTCGAAGTGGCGCGCTCAGACCGTCGGCCGGGTGTGGCGGCGAGGGTGATGTGGGCTTCGGATGGCCGGTTCGTGGCATACCCGGGGGCGAGGGGGCTGATCGTTGTCGACACCTCCACCGGGGAAGTCAACGAGATCCTCGGTGACCGGATCATCACCGGTCTGGGGATCCTCCCGCTCTCCGGGACCTAGTCTCTGGTGATGGCCACCACCTTTCATCTTCTCACTGCCGGGTACGGAGGTGACCGGGTGGCATCGACAGTGTCGCTGGTCGAGTCTGGCTCATCATTGGTGGTGATCGATCCCGGAATGGTCTCGTCGGTGTCGGCAATCCTCGATCCGATCACGCAGTTGGGGCGAACCGCCGAGGAGGTGACCGATGTCGTCTTGTCCCATCACCATCCAGACCACACGATGAACGTCGCTCTGTTTCCCAACGCCAGGGTGCACGATCACTGGGCGATTTACCGCGACGACGTCTGGACGGCGCGCCCGGCCGAAGGATTCGAGGTCGCCGAGAACGTGATCCTCTGGGAGACCCCGGGCCATACCGTCCAGGACATAACGACGATCGTTCGCGATGGCGAGCGGACACTGGCCTTCACCCATCTCTGGTGGTATGAGGATGCTCCATTCCACGACCCTCTTTGCACCGACCCCGACGGCCTGCATGCCGGGCGGGAAAGGGTGCTCGAGGTGGCCACCCTGATCGTTCCCGGTCACGGCGCCCCGTTCGCCCCGACAGCCGCAACCTCTCGTTAGCCTCCGGTCGATGGCCGGATCAGGACCGACAGAAGAGCTCGCCTCGCGCGACGCCTATCTCGCCGTGGCAGAAGGCAACGTCCTCGAGGTGGTCGACGGGGGGATCGTGCTCGATCGGACCGTGTTCTACGCCCGCGGCGGGGGGCAACCAGGTGATGTCGGGGTCATTCGGTGGGACGGCGGCGAAGTCGAGGTGCTCGACACCATCCGCCGCGAAGGCAGGCCGTTCCATCTCGTCGCCGAGGGCGCTGCCCTTCCCGATCCGGGGGTGGCGGTCCAGGGGTTGATCGACTGGGAGAGGCGCTATCGGACGATGAAGACCCACACCGCCCTCCACGCACTGTCCGGTTTGGTCTTTCGAGACTTCGGGGCCAAGGTCACCGGGGGCAACATGGAGCCCGGTATCGCCCGGATGGATTTCGAGTTGGATGGCATCTCGGTCGAGTTTGGCCAGGACGTAGAGCGGAAGCTGAACCAGGAGCTGACCAAGGGGTACCCAACCGAAATCATCTACATGGCCCGTGTGGAGGCGTTGAAGGATCCGGATCTGATACGCACCAAGGTGAACCTGATCCCCGAGTGGGTTGAGGAGATCCGGGTCATCGACATCGTCGGCCTCGATCGTCAGGCTGACGGGGGGACCCACGTCGCCTCGACACTCGAAGTGGGACAGGTCCGGGTGGTGAAGACCGAGTCGAAGGGCAAGGCCAACAAGCGGATGCGCATCGCCCTCGGCGAGTCGGAGCTTGTACCGTCCCGGGACAACCAGTGAAAGGCACACCATGAGCGTGATCGTCGGGTATCTGTCGTCGGACCGGGGACGTAAGGCCCTGGAGCGGGGTGTCGAGGAGGCCAAGCTCCGGAACACCGATCTCGTCGTGGTCCACTCTCTACAAGGCGCGGGCAAGGACGACGACGAGGATGTGATCAGCAGCGATCGAGACCTCCGCGCCCTGGAGGAAATGCTCCAAGGCGAGGGAGTCCCATTCTCGGTTCACAACTACGTTCGTGGCAACGAGCCGGCTCAGGACATCGTCCAGGCTGCCCGGGACTTCGACGGTGAGCTGATCGTGATCGGTCTGCGTCAACGAAGCTCGGCCGGGAAATTCCTCTTGGGATCGAACGCACATGACATTCTCATGGATGCTCCCTGTCCTGTGCTCACCATCAAGACCGATTGAGCACAGTCGAGACCTGAGGCTCGACCGGGACCGATCACTGGACAGCTGATAACGAGCGAGATGTCGGTCCGGGCGCCCGGTTGCTAGTACCAAGTACCAGGAATGATCGACTTCATCCTCGGGCTCTTCCTCGCCGGGCTGCTGGTGCGCGGCTGGCTTCGGGGATTCGTTCGAGAAGCGCTCGACCTCGTCGGCCTCGTTGTCGGGCTCTGGGTGGCCTTTCGTTTGAGCCGCCCCCTGGGAGTCTTCCTCACCGATCGGTTCGGGGTGACCCCCGAGGTGGCGACCATCGGCGCCGGGATCGCTCTCCTGCTCCTGTTCGGAGTCGCGACCAGTATTGCCGCGCACTATCTGTCGAAGGTGATGAACCTCCCCGGTCTGACTCTGATCAACCGGTTGGGTGGTGCGGCGGTGGCATCAGCTTGGGGTATCGCCATCGTGCTCGTCGTTGTAAACGTCGCCCGCTCGCTTCCGTTTTCGGACAGTCTGAATCGGAGGCTGGAGGACTCGTCCGTCGCCCAGACCATCGCCGGGCCCGGGGCTCTACCCCAACGTGCGTTCGAGACATTCGGTACCGACGGAATCCTCAGCTCTTTGGCATCGATCCAGACTCTTTTCGGCGCCAATCGGGCGGTGCCGGAAGGCGACG
>DASWKK010000029.1:0-5158 GCA_036396655.1 Acidimicrobiia bacterium | reverse complement strand
CGCCGTGTGGTGCTGGACCCCCCCGACCGGCCGGCCATCGCGCCATTCCCTACCCCGGGCCTCCCAGTCGGGCTCCTCGACGACACGTAGCCCGGCACTCCGGAACTCGTCAGCCAGCCAGGTGAGTCTCATCATTACCTCGCTCGAGTGTGCGTCAAGCGAGGCCTCAACTTCGATTCGAGATGGTGAACATGTAGACAAAAATACACCCGCGGCGAGCACTTCGACGCAGCCAGGGGCGTCGAGGGCCGGAGAGACGCCGCAAGTACTTACGAGACGGGCCACTAGGTGGTGTTCGGTATCAGATTGGTCGGGCCCCGGTCCACGAAGAAGTCAATGATGTCACCTACGGCGTCCTTGCCCGATGCGGCGTGGACAGGCAGGTCGCAAATTGTGGTGAGCCGAAGGCTCGGACATGTAAGGATGATCGTGTCGACGGCGGCCGAGAAGAGAGTCCAAGGCCCAGCGTCGGCCGTATAGGGGTAAACCCGGATTCCGTATCCTCTCTTCACCCGACATTATCTATGTCGTAAACACGAGAGTGTGGGCGTGACGGGTGAGAGACTCCCCCCTCGCCCAAACGAATCAGGTAGCAGATGAAGATTGCCTTGATCGCAATGAGCGGCATACGTGCCCACAATCCGGAGCTCACCGAGATGGGGTTGACTCTCCCCGGCTTCGTGGAGCGGGGCCAGGCGATCGCATCACTTCCCAGCCTCTCTCTGCTGACGTTGGCGGCTCTCACCCCCGATCGTCATGAGGTCTCTTATCACGAGATCCACGACATGAGGGAAGCCGACGAGCCTCCCGATGCCGACCTGGTGGCGATCGCCACCTTCACCGCCCAGGTAAAGGACGCCTATCAGCTATCCGATCGGTATCGAAGGGAGGGCGTCACCACCGTCATGGGTGGCCTACACGTCACCTCATGCCCGGACGAAGCACTCGAGCACTCCGACATCATCGTCATCGGAGAGGGGGAGGTGATGTGGCGTCGGCTCCTCCAAGACGTCGAGAAAGCCCGGGCCGAGCGGGTGTACGACGCAAGAGGTTGTGAGTTCGACCTCGCCGACGCACCGATACCGCGCTTCGACCTGTTAGACCCCGAGCGCTACAACCGGATAACCGTTCAGACCAACCGGGGTTGCCCTTGGCAGTGCGAGTTCTGCGCCAGTTCGATTCTGCTCACCCCCCGCTACAAGCTGAAGCCCGTCGCCAACGTGATCGGGGAGATCCGGGCGGTGAAGAGCACCTGGCCCCGGCCGTTCATCGAGTTCGCCGATGACAACTCTTTCGTCCACAAGAGACGTTCACGGGAGTTGGCGGAGGCGATGGGCGGCGAGGACGTTCGCTGGTTCACCGAGACCGACATCTCAGTGGCCGACGATGTGGAGCTACTGGGCTTACTGCGAGAAGCGGGATGTGCCGAGGTCCTGATCGGGCTGGAGAGTCCCAGCGCCGGCGGCCTGGATGGAGTAGAGCTCAAGCGAAACTGGAAGCTGAAGCAGATCGAAAGGTATCGGGAGGCCATCACCCAGATCCAGGAACACGGTGTGGCGGTCAATGCGTGCTTCATCCTCGGTCTCGACGGCGACGGGCCTGAGATCTTCGAGGCCGTAGAGTCATTCGTCGACGAGACCAAACCGTTCGACGTCCAAATCACCGTCCAGACTCCTTTCCCGGGAACGCCGCTCTACGACCGTTTGCGCACCGAGGGCAGGTTGTTGGAGGAGGGTGCATGGGAGAAGTGCACCCTTTTCGACGTGAACTACCACCCGCTGGGCATGACCGCCGAGCAACTGGAGCGTGGCTTGATCGAACTCGGCCAGCGGCTCTACTCCGAGGAGGCAACGCGTAGTCGGCGCAAGGGCTTCATCCAGCAGTGGCGATCCGGAAGGCAGGCCACCAGATCGGCCGAGCCGGAGGGCACGGTGGCATGAGAGCCTCGGTCCTGGCACGTGCCGGCATCGAGATGTCAGGTGACCCTGTTTTCCTGCCCCGAGTGCGTCGTCTCGCCAGGGTGAGCGCGGTTGTGCTGGGAATCATCTGGTTCCTGGCGATCAGAACCACCGAGCCCCATGACGCCGCCATCGACGGGGCATTGTTAGCCGGATGGGTACTGATGCCGACCGTGCTTTGGATTAGCATCCACCGCCCGAAGATACGGCCCCTCGTCTTTCTTCCTTCGGCTCTGGTCACCGTCGGTCTAGTTGCCCTGTGTCTGACGGCGCTGCCAGACGACGACGTGGCCCGTGGGGGATGGCTCCTCATCACCGGTGGCATCTTGTTCGGAGGTTTTCTCGGTGGCTGGTTTTGGTTTCGCTGGTTCCCGGTGCCGGCTTCGCTCGATTCCCCCTTTTCATCACCTCGCTGGGCGCTGATCGGCGCCCATGTAGCCATGATCGTGGCCGGGGTGGCGCTGGTGGCGCTCGGCCACTACGTCTGATGTGTGTCTCGGCAGAGAGGTCTTCGTCAGGCCACGGCTTGGGTATCTCCGGTCGCCGCCTGTCTGCCCAGGTAGAGCCAGCACTCGAGCATCAGGACGAAGAAGATCGCGTCGGCCAGGCCAAACACGGCGGCAAAGGCGACATTAGGAATGTCTCCGATCGCCCAGAAGATGAGCGTGATGGAGGCGTACGCCAGCTTGTATAGAGTCCCGACGAAGATCATGTCCCGGTTGCGGGCTAGATCCCCTTTCCAGATCAGGTAGTAGGCCACGCCGATCACGATCAGGAAACTCCCGAGCAACGGGATGTATCCACTCTCCGGCGGTGTGACGTCGAGCAACTCGAATGCAGGTTTGTGGAAGAACGTGAAAACGACTCCGAGCACCAAGTCGTATACCGCCGCCACCAGAAACAAGCCCCGGTAGTAGCGTTCCCTTGATGGGTCCATGGGCCTCTCCTCAGCGATGAGACGCGGGCGCAAACCGCCCCTGAATCATGCACCCTACTCACTGGCGTTCGCCTGTCTTTGGGTGGGCCAAACGCCAGGTCTTCGGTCTCGACGACTCGTCAGTCGGTAGGTCCCTGGCTTTCTGGATCCTGGGCATGCCCTTCGCTGTTCGCGGGGTCATCCGACCTGTCTTGACACTCTCGTCGCCACCTGCCTCGGGCTCCCGGGTTCAGTTCAGTCCGAGAACTGTGAGGATCGCGGTATCGACACCCCACGACTCTTCCGCGCTCAAGTGGCCGGACAGATCGCCCAACCGGGAGACGTCGACTGCTCCCATTTGTTCCACCAAGACTTTGGTTGGCTGCCCTTCGACCTCGATCTCTGGTCGAAAGGATGCGGGTTTGGCGCTGATAGACGTGGGAGCAACGAGTACTACGGAGCGGGGCAGAAAGGCGTCCGACTGCACCACCACTCCGAATCGTTGCCCATGCTGCTCGTGGCCTGTCCCCCTAGGGAGACGCAGTGTGTAGATGTCACCCCGGCGCACGAAGCCGCTCCATGAGATCTGCTACGGCGAGCATCTCCTGACGGTCATCTTCGTCGGCCTCCAAGGCAGCAACCTCTGCGGCCAGGGCCTGTCGGTCTTCCATGCGCGCGGCAGCCTCCAGCAGCGCTTTCCGGATTGCCTCGGAGCGAGTCAACCCAGACGCTTCGAGGCGGTTCAGCGCCTGAAGGGCCTCCTCGTCGAGGCGAACCGAAACTGCTCGAGCCATGTCCCCTACTGTATCGCGTCTTGTGATACATGGGAGGTCTCCCGAGTCGAGGTACGAGGAACTGACGCTGATGAACTTAGGCACTATGTCCGGCCAACCAGCAAGTGCTTGTTCGTCTTTCCCAAGCTGAGATCCTGGTCGAGCAATCGTTTTCGCGGCGGAAGAAGGGTCGCCCAAGCGAGTGGCCGCCGCCGCGGAGCTGATCGATCTGCTCGGCAACGAGTGAGACTTCGCATTCTTGGGGCTTGAACGGACGACTGAAGCACCTAACCGCCACCATTGAGGACCAGGCGTCAACACGACCTGGTTCGTCGGTTTTCGCGCCCGAGCAATGCGACACCCAGACCGCGTCGAGGCGGACTGACAACCGGTCACATCGAGAGATGGGGCCCTGCGAGGGCCCCATCTCATCCCGAGCGTGCGTTCGACTCAGTTATTGGGTGGCGCGGCGCTGATCTCCCCCAGCGCCGACTCAGGATCGCGCTCGACGGCGAGGTCGCCGAGCGACACGATCCCAATCAGACTGCCGTTCTCCACGACCGGCAGGCGACGGATGGCGTGTTCCTCCATGGCTTTCACCGCAGCGGCCACCGGCTCGTCGGGGCCCAGCGTTATCAGCTGGTGGCTGCAGATGTCGTCGAGGGTGGTGGAGCCGGGGTTGACTCCCTCTGCGATCCCCCGCACCACGATGTCGCGATCGGTGACGATCCCGCAGAGGCTCCCGTCTGGTTTGGTCACCACGACATCGCCGATGTCATGGTCCCGCATTGCCTGCGCCGCTTTCTGCAGGTCGGTGTTGTTGGCCAAGGTCACCGGATGTGACGTCATCAACTCGGAAATTCGCTGTGGCATGGAGCCCTCCTCTTCTCGTTGTCGGGTCTATACCCGTTCCGGTCAGCTTCCGAAACGACTGCTCTCTTGGCGGGTCGCCAGATCGTAGGAGCCGGGACCCGACCGGCCGTCGTCCGCCGATGAGCCCGGGGGACCGATGGACCACCACTGGCGACGCAGGCTCTGTCGAGAAGGTCTCCAGAAAGCCGAAGAAAAGGTCGAGAAAAGGGGTTGACACTCACAGGGCGCGGCCTGTATGAATGCATCCGGCCGTAACACCCGTCAGGGAGTTGTGGCCTTTTTATGGCCGGCGAGGTGCCGGCCTGAAGATTGCCGGCGAGGTGCCGGCTGGAGACGAGAGACACGAGATGACCGAACGAAGAGGTATAGGGCAATCGAGCACCCCGGCCGTGACGGCCGTGGTTTCACCTGCCGGTTTGCGTCTCGGTCGGTCGATGGGAATGCATACCGGATGGCACAACGACACAGATCACAAGGTGGCTCAGACAGGAGTGAGCGTGGATTGACAGATCCCGTTCTGGCCTTTTTCCGAGCCGCCCGACTGGGCGGTTTTCTTTTTGGAGAAGACCGCGACGAAGACGACAGGCATCTTGAAAAGTCCATAGAAGTCGCATCAAATCGCGGAGGACGGCACCTCC
>DASWKK010000028.1:0-19771 GCA_036396655.1 Acidimicrobiia bacterium | reverse complement strand
CTGGAGTCACCGGGGAATACCCGGTTGGCGGGTCAACTTTGGGACAGATATTGCCGATCTGATGAAGAGCCAGGATCGGAGCTCCTATTGATGTCGTCTCAACTCGGTCGAGTGATCCTCGGCGACTCGGGCTCCACGGAGGACCAGATGAGCGCCGCGCCCCGATCAGAGCGGCAGCTATGGCCCCATCGATGGGCTTCTCGAGGAGATAGCAGCGGAGGCCGGAAGCGAGGTCATTATCAAGGGCGATCGACGGCCGGGGCGACGATCGTCTACTGACTGATCAGTCCGGTCAGCCAGCCATTCTGATTATCGACTCGACTTCCTCCAGATTGAACCCGCGCAGGGTGGTAGTCCGCACGTTGCCGAGCGACGACGTTTTGAGGGCGGCAGCGGTAGCCGTCTCATCGTCAGGGGCTTCGACTATCACAACCAAATCGTAAGCCCCCATGGTCCAGTACATGTCCTTGACCGTGCCGCCCATTTGCCCGACCAGGTCCCTGAACGCCCTGGCCCGCTTCGGCGTGTCTGTGTAGTTGCGGATGCCCTGGTCTGTGAAATTGGCCAGAGTTACATAGGTTGGCATCGCCCACCTCCTTTTCTCCCGGCCGTCGATTGCCCGAACCTACACCCTGGCCAATCTTGGCGCCCGGTGGCCACCCCCCTGGGATGAACGGAGGAGACGACCGTTCACCCGATCTTCAGGGATGCCGGCGTACGGTCTCTCCGCTCCTGGCGAGACCCACATCGAGAAATGACATGGCTTCGGGGTAGGTTGTGAGGGTAGAGGAGGTTCGTATGGAGGGCGCAGTCCGGACGATGTACGTCTTCAGCGCTTACCTGTTGGTCGTGGGAGTGCTTCTTTCCGTCGGCCCCAACACCCTCCTGTCCCTCGTCGGGCTGCCCGAGACGAAGGAGGTCTGGATCAGGATCCTCGGGGTCGTCTCGATACTTCTGGCCTTCTATTACTTCGATGCGGCACGCAACAACAGCCGGAGCTTCTTTGCAGCATCGATCCTCGGGCGAGGGTTCTCGACGGCAACATTGGTCGTGTTCTGGGCGACCGGTCAGCCCTGGCAGCTCTTGATCTTCGCGGGTGTCGAATTGGCTGGGGCGATCTGGACCTACACCGTGATGAGAGCCCAGGCCGCGCCCTGAGTCGGTCGTCGAGCACGAGTCCGAGATTTCGCACCGAGTCGACCCAACGATGGTCCGTGACGCGGCGCCGGGTTAGCGGTACCGATGCGCCGAGGGGTCATCGATCCCAAAATCGAGACACCCAGGGGAAAAGCAATCCCCTCACATAATCGGAAGACGGCGGGCTCGAATCCCGCCTCGCTGCGAGGGGACCTCGGTCAGCCCGCCAGAGCGGCGCCGACTTGTTGGAGGAAGGCCGCGGCGTGGGCACCGTCGACGAAGGCGTGGTCAAATGTCAGCGACAGCACCATCTGATTCGTCGCGGTGATCGCACCGTCGTCGTTGATTACAGGAACCCGTCTGATCGCACCTACTCCGAGGATCGCCACCTGGGGGAGATTGATGATCGGCGTGAAGCCGTCGATCCCATAGACGCCGAGGTTGGTCACGGTGAAGGTCCCCCCTTCGAAGTCCGCGGCGGTGAGAGTCTTGTTAGCTGCCCGCTCCGCCAGGTCCTGGATCGCTGCGGCGACGTCTTCCACCGAGCGGGAGGCCGCGCTCCGCACCACCGGGGCCATCAGCCCTTCATCGGTCTGGATCGCCACCGCCACTTGGGCCACCTGGGCAGGGTCGAAACGCTCGCCATCCCGGTGCCCGTTGAGATAGGGATGATCGGTCAGGGTCTCGGCGACGGTCCTGACAATCGTCGCGGTGATGTGTGGCGGTGCCTCCTCACCCAGGTCGATCTGGGAGTGCAATGTCACCGCGGCGGTCTCGGCATGGGAGCGCAACATGTTGCGAGCGATGACGGCCCGCAGCCCCGACCCAGCTGCGGGAGCGGTCTTGGCGGCGGCCCTGATATCGGCCTCGGTGATCCGGCCCGCCGGGCCACTCCCGATAACAGCGAGGAGATCCACTCCCAACTCCCTAGCGACCCGCTTGGCCGCGGGCGATGCCGCCACCCTCGGGGAGGGCTCCCGTTCGGCATCCACGGTGGGAGGAGCGGCCACCGTGGCGGGTTTCTCGACCGAGTCGACGATCCGACAGATCGGGCTGCCTTGTAAGACAGCGTCGTTGACTGCCACCCGGTCGACGACATAACCCGCATCAGAGGCCTCGACCTCGACGGAGATCTTTTCCGCCTGGACCTCGGCAATGAGTTGCCCTTCGCTGCAGGCATCGCCCTCGTCGACGAACCAGGCCGTCACCACCGCCTCCTCGCCGGAGGCGGTGATGACCGGCATCAGGACCTCGAAGGCCATGGAGTGCTCAGCTGGCGACGAGGAGGTTGGAGCTCGCCTCCACAATCCGTTCCATCGAGGGAAGCGCCCACTGCTCCAGGGGGCGGCTGTAGGGGATTGGAATGTCCGGTGTGGTCACCCGCACCGGCGGGGCATCCAGATAGTCGAATGCTCCTTCGATCACGGTGGTCACCACCTCCCCCGACATGCCGAAGCTGTGGTAGTCCTCGTCGACCACCAGGAGCCGGTGTGTCTTCTGGACACTGGCGATTATCCCCTCACGGTCGAGGGGTACCAGCGACCTCAGGTCGAGGACCTCGGCGGACACGCCCTTCTCCTCCAGGGCCGTGGCGGCGTCGAGCGCCTTGTGCACCGATAGCCCCACCGTGGCGATGGTCAGGTCCGTGCCCTCTCGAGCCACGTTGAGCTTGCCGATCGGCACCTCGTAGGGCTCCTCAGGCACGATTCCGGTCGCTCTCGGGTTGTTGGTCATCCAGCCCAGGCCCAGCACGCCCTTGTGGAACATGTAGACCACCGGGTTGTCATCGCGGATCGCCGCGATCATCAGACCCTTGGCGTCATAGGGGTTGGAGGGGATCACCACCTTCATCCCCGGCATGTGGGCGAAGGTCCCCCACAGGGTCTGGGAGTGCTGGCCGGCATCCGAATAGCCGCCGCCGACAGCGGTGGTCAAGACCACGGGCACATTGATGTTCCCGCCACTGAAGTAGTGGATCTTGGCCATGTTGTTGTAGATCTGGTCCATACAGACGCCGAAGAAGTCGACGAACATCAACTCCACGATCGGACGCATGCCGTTGACGGCCGCCCCGATCGCGGCTCCGATGAACCCGGTCTCCGAGATCGGGGTGTCGATGACCCTTTCCCGGCCGAACTCGTCGAGGAGACCTTCGGTGGCACCGAAGATGCCCCCATAGGTGCCGATGTCCTCGCCCATCACGAACACCGTGTCGTCGCCTCTCATCTCGGTGGCGATCGCCTCGGCGATTGCTTTCTGGGTGGTCAACTTTCGCTCGGACTTGACCGTCATAGTTTCACCGTCCTCTCTGCGAAGACGTGCTCCAATGCGGATTCCGGCTCCGGGTAGGGGCTGTCCTGCGCGAACTGGAGCGCCTCTTCCACCTCGTCGTACATAGCCTGCTGGATCGAGGCGATGTCCGACTCGTTGAGGATCCCCTCGTCGGTCAGCCGTTTGGCGTACGTGTTCAGTGGATCACGCTCGAGCATCTCAGCCTTGAATTGGTCGGTGCGATAGGCGTCGGCGTCGCCTTCGAAATGGCCCCACATCCGGTCGGTCTTGATCTCGATCAGACTGGGTCCCTCGCCTCGGCGTGCCCGGGCGATGGCCTCACCCATCACTTCGTAGACGGCTACCGGGTCGTTGCTGGAGACCAGCACCCCGGGGATGCCGTAGGCTGCGGCCCGATCGCTGTTGTCGGCGATGGCTGTCGAGGCCGTCTTCGGCACCGAGATGGCGTATGCGTTGTCTTCACACACGAACACGACTGGCAGATTCCACAGCGCGGCCAGGTTGAGCGACTCGTGGAACGAGCCTTGGTTGGCCGCTCCTTCGCCGAAGAAGGAGAAGGCGACGTTGTCGGTCCCCTTGTGACGGAACGCCATGGCGGCTCCCACCGCCACCGGTATGCCTTCACCGATGATCCCTGAGCACCCGAAGTTGGGCTCGACGGAATAGAGGTGCATGTGACCACCCTTCCCGTGTCCCAGCCCGGTGTCGCGCCCGAAGATCTCCGCAGCCATCTTCTTCAGGTCCACCCCCTGGGCGATGGCGACGTGGTGCGGTCGGTGGGTGGCGGTGATGGCGTCACCCGCCTTCAGATGGGGACGCATTCCCACTGCCACCGGCTCCTGGCCTGCGGCGAGATGCATCTCACCGGGAACCAGACCAGCGGCGATGTCGAACGCGGGGAGCTTGTCGGCGAGGTAGATCTCCCTGATGCGCTCCTCGAACCGGCGGATCTTCACCATCGTCTCGTACATGTCGACCAGGTGTTCCCTGGGAATGTCCACGATGAGCCTCCTTTCTCCGGGCCTATCGCCCGGACTAGGTGACCGCCTCTGACATTCGGAGCCTACCCCTCGCTCCGATCGGCCGAGAAGGGTCCAAAGACCCTGAATGCCTTCGCCAGATCGATGACGAGAGGCCCTTCCACGACCCGGACCACACCGTGCTCGGAGGGGAGACGACGCTCACCGTCGAGAGCGACCATGCCCGCCCCCTCGACAAGAGACACTTCGGCGCCCAAGGGCAGGTCCTCGTGCCCTTCGACCGGGATGTCGAGGATGAGACCCGGCCCGAATACGGCCCGGACGAACCGGTCACCACCGAAGCGGAGGTGACGGGCATGGCCTGGCTCGAGCGGCCCGAAGCAAGCGCTGACCGAGGCAATGCCCACCGCGGTGCGCCGAGAAGACGTGACCACTCCCTCAACCAGCTCGGCGGGCTCCCAGATCGCGCCCGCTCCCACCCAGCGGCTCCGTACCACGACAGCGTCGATAACGGCCAGCGCCCAACCTTCGGTGGTCTCCACTTCCACTGCGGTGGTGGGAGTGAAGGCACTGGATCCTTCAGTAACGGCTAGCGCCATGGCCAGCCCGACCACAGTGGGCTCTTCCGTGAGGGCGAAGGCGTTGTTGGTGCCGGCAGCGATCGGGACCAGCGGTACCCGCCGCCAACCTTCCGCCGCGGCCCGCACGGTCCCGTCGCCTCCCACCGTTACCAGCGCTGCGGCACCCATCCCCGCCAGGGCGGAGGCGGCGCGGCGAGTGTCCGCCTCGGTGCCTTCGACATCGAGGGGCAGGTAGTCGACTGGGGGCCCACCGCCACTGGCCAAGGCGACGGCTCGGCGGACCAGCCCGGCCTGGTCATCCAAAGCCACCACCTCGATTCTCTTCTCCGAGGCGAGTCCCACGAGGAGCCGGGCCACCAGGTTCGCCTTCTCCTCGATGTCGATCACGCGGGCGAGGCTGGTGAGACGCCGGATGTCCTTGGATGACGTGGGGTTGGCAACGAGACCCACGAGCATCCGCCCACCCTACGCCGGCGCTGCCGGTGTCACCAGGACGGGAGGTTCGTGTCCACTAGTTGTCCACTTTCGCTCGAGAGACCAAACGTGAAGCATGGAGTTCAAATAGTGCCCCGTCAGGTGCACCGATTTCCTTGCGCCGACCGCTGTATCGGAGGGCGTAGCTTTCCATTGGTGTCCTCCGAGTCCGCAACCGGTCTGATGGTGAATCCGGTCCCCAAGGCTTTCTCACGTCCCGTGTCGCGGCCCGGGGTGCTGACTGGGGTCCTCATGTTCGTGACATCCCTCCTTCCGTCACTGCTTCCCAGGCTGGCCGTGACTCAGGGGATCGTCTCCGGGATCTCGTTCATGGTTGGCTATGGACTCGGCGTGGCCTGGCATTGGACCTGGAATTTCTTGGGGATGCCGCAGCCGAAGGGTCGGTGGTGGCTCGTGATTCGCCGGATCTGGTTCGTCGTTCTCGCCTTGCTTCTCGTGGCCGGCATGTGGGGGTTCGTCGGCTGGCAGAACGACGTGCGGGACGACTTCGGAATGGAGCGCATAACACCCGCGATCTGGCTGATCATCGTGCCGGTCGCGTTCGTGTTCTCAGCTCTCATCCTGGTCATCTCCCGTTTGATCCTCAAGCTTCTCCATTTCCTGATTCGGTGGCTAGGCAGGGTGTTCCCCCTGCGTCTCGCCGTGGTCCTCGGCGGTGCCGCCCTCGCAATGATCCTTTGGGGGCTGTGGAGCGGGCTGGCGGTCAACACCTTCTTCGCGGTGACCAATCAGATATTCGCCCCAAGAGACACGATCACGCCAGAAGGGATCATCGCGCCGACGTCCGAGCTCCGGTCGGGAAGCCCCGAGTCGCTCGTCACCTGGGAGACCCTTGGTGAGAGGGGCCGTACCTTCGTAGCAACCGGGCCGATGGTCGACGACCTCAATGCCTTCCACGGTGACGGCGCGATCGAGCCGATTCGGGCCTATGTGGGGCTCAGGTCGGCGGAGACGTTGGGCGGCCGTGCTGAGCTGCTGCTGGATGAGCTGATACGGACGGGTGCTTTCGATCGTGAGGTCTTGGTCGTTGCGACGACCACAGGAACCGGCTTTCTCGATCCCAATGCGATCACGGCGCTCGAATACCTCTACAAGGGTGACGTCGCGGTCGCAGGTGCCCAGTACTCATACCTCCCGAGTTGGATCTCGCTCCTCGCTGATCAGGATGAGGTGGAGGAGACGTCACAGGTGGTGTTCCGGACGATTCACGAGTATTGGTCGACGCTCCCCGAGGGCCAGCGACCCGAGATCTATCTCTACGGGCTCTCGCTCGGTTCGTACGGAGTCGAGTCGATCCTGACTTCGATCAACATCATCAACGAGCCCATCGATGGGGCGCTCATGGTCGGCCCACCGTTCGTGAACGAGTTGTGGAACGAGCTAGTCGCGGATCGTGACCCCGGGACTTCACCTGCCACACCGATCTACCAGGACGGGCGCACAGTCCGTTTCACGAACGCGGAGAGCGCCCTCGACATCCCGAGCGCCGAGTGGGGAGACACTCGGGTGGTCTACTTGCAGCATGCTTCCGACCCCGTGGTGTTCTTCTCGCCATCACTGTTCTGGAGACAACCCGATTGGCTGCTCGACGGGCAGCGAGGCGTGGAGATCAGTGATGAGTTCCAATACACCCGGTTCATCACGGGTTGGCAGGTGATGTTGGATCTGCCTGCAGCCGGCTCGATCCCCGAGGGCTACGGCCATCTCTACAGCAAAGAGGCCAATGCCGAGGCCTGGATAGCCGTCACCCGACCCGCCAACTGGTCGGACGACGACACAAGTCAGCTCATCGAATTTCTCGGCGGGTTGGGACCGTCGTACTAGCCCGCAACCTACCAGCGCGAGACGACCACCCTCCACCCATGGCCCCCATCAGGCCGCGGCGACCGAGGTCGCGACGTAGCCTTCAAATCGAATGGACGAGTTCTTCCGCAACCTGGCGATCTTGCTTGTGTTTGCCTGGCTGGCACGCTCTCTCTTGGGGGCTCGGACGCTGACGTGGCGCAGGACGATCTTCGCCACGCTCATCGGGTTGCTTCTTGGAGCCATAGGCGCCGCTGCCGTCCTCGTGCGCGATCTCGACAACTTCGACGCCTTCGAGACGATCAGGACCGAGTTCTACTTGCTGATGCTCGCGCTCGCGGTCCTGGCGACGATGGCGGTGATGGTCTTCCTCGAGTTGATGTTTGCCTCCAGGCCGCACTCTCACCCTCGCCGAAGGTTCCGACCGTTCCGCACCTTGGGGCGTTGGTTCAGGATGTGGCTCAGAGGTTTCCAGGTGACCCGGATCGCTGCGCGTCACGGCATCGCGCCCCTGCTCGGCCTGAGACGGGGAGAGGTGTCTGCGCGCACCCCGGCCGAGGTCGCCCGCCGCACCCGGCTGTCACTCGAAGAAGCCGGGGGCTTGTTCGTGAAGCTGGGACAGCTTCTCGTGACGAGGCCCGATCTGCTCCCACCCGAGGCACTGGCGGAGTTGGGTCTTCTCCACGCCGATGTCCCACCCATCCCCGAGGAGCAAGTTAAGGCACTGGTCCTGGAAGAGACCGGGAGGCCCGTGGAGGAGGTCTTCGCCGACATCACGTGGCAGCCGCTGGGCTCGGCATCCATCGGGCAGGCCCATGCCGCTCGGCTCCTCGACGGGCGTGAAGTCGTTCTCAAGGTGCGCCGCCCGGGATTGGAAGAGCAGGTGGAGACCGACCTGGCCATCGTGAGGTGGTTGTCCGGTGTGGCTGAGCGTCGCACCAGCTGGGGCAAGGCCTACAACGTGCGCGACCTGGCGTCGGAGTTCTCCATTGCGCTTCGCGCCGAGCTCCGCTTCGCGGTGGAGGCCCAGCACGCGATCGACATGGCCAAGGCATGCGTCAATGACCCGCTCATTCGAATCCCGGCCATTGTCGAGTCGCTCACCACCGATCGCATGCTGGTGATGGAGCGTCTGTACGGAACTCCGCTCTCCAAGCCGGGCTCCGCCGGAGGAACGCCGGAGGAGCGACGACGCCTCGCTGACGCGCTTTGCCGGTCGCAGGTCGCGGCGATGCTGCGAGGCCGGAGATTCCACGGAGATCCCCATCCGGGAAATGTCCTCTTGCTGGAAGACGGCACGCTGGGTCTCGTCGACTTCGGGATCACCGGTCGGCTCGACACGTACGAGAGGGCCTCCGTGTTTGAGACCCTTCTCTCGATGAGACTGGAGCAACCGGCGCTCCTCTACGACGCGCTCATGACGGTCGGGGCAATCGAGGCCGAGCACGACCCCAACCAGGTGGAGCGCGAACTGGCCCAGTTCCTCGCCTCACTGGCGGGTTCGGGGCTCCCCGGGCCGGAGGCGCTGACCGACTTGCTCCGACTCACGACCAGGTTGGGCATGCGTCTTCCCCCCTCGACCACGACGATGTTCCGTGCCCTCGCCACCCTCGCCGGCACACTCGAGACGCTCTCGCCGCGCTACCCGATCTTCGAGGTGACCGCTGAGATTGGCGGTGATGAGATGAAAGAGCGGATGATGCCGACCTCCGTGGGCGAATATGTCATACAGGAGTGGGCGGAGCTTGGCCCTCTGGTTCGCCGGGCCCCGCGGCATCTCGATCACATTGCCCGCCTCGCCGAACACGGCCGCCTCACTGGGCGAGTGCGGCTCTTCGCCTTCCCCGAAGAGGTCAGAGTGCTGGAACGTCTGCTGAACCGGGTGGTGCTGACACTCCTCACCATTGGCCTCGGTGGAATATCGGTTGCCCTTCTGACCTCGGAAGGCGGACCCGTGGTCGCCGGGATCCAGGTTCGCATCTTCGAGCTCCTGGGATGGGCGACGGCCACGTTCGCCACTTTGCTCCTCCTCCGGACCCTCTTGGGTGTCCTCCGCTCAGAGCGAGAGTTCGAACGCAGCTGACCAACCCGCCTCGTTGACTCGACGGGTCTCCCCGCGACTAGCAGCCATTCCAAACGGGCGCTGGCCGTCTTGATGTACCCGCGGGGCAGACCGGCTCCCGCCTGGGTTCGGCGCACCCGTCTCCCAACACGCCAGAAACCCGCACCCGCAGACACCAGCAAGCCGGGTGGCCCCGTTGCTCCACCTCCGAGATGATCGCAGGCAACGAGTTTCGGTTGCTCCAATCGAGAAAGGGATGAGCAGATGGCTGATACACGGCTCGTGGCGATGTCCGGGAACCCGATACGACGGTTCGTGAACGATCATCCCATGGTCGCGTTCGTGGTGTTCAGCTACTTGTTCTCCTGGATGACGATTCCGATCCTGGGAGGCCCCATCGGAACGGGGCCTTTCCTCGCAGCAATTGTTGTGCTCTCGTTGACCCAGGGGCGGCCAGGGGTGCGGTCGCTGTGGCGGCAGATGATCCAGTGGCGGGTCAACTGGCGCTGGTACGCCCTGGCCATCCTGCTGCCGATTGTCACCGCAGTCTCGTCGGCGATCATCGCTGTTGCCCTTGGGGCCGAAACTCCAGCATCCGATCAAGTTGCTACCTGGGTCGAGATCCCGATCAACTTCGTTCTCTATCTGTTGATCCCGTTGTGGGGACCATGGGAAGAGCCAGGATTCCGTGGATTCGCCCTTACCCGCCTAACCCGAACCCAGTCGATACTCATGGCCTCCATGGTCATTGCGGTCATCCATGTGTTCTGGCACGCTCCATTGTTCTTCACCGGTGAGATCCCGGCTAGCGACGTCGTCTGGATATTCGCGGCCAGCATCGTCTTCTCCTTCCTGGTGATCCGAAGCGGGGGAAGCGTGCTTCTGGCGATGGTGATGCACGCCACCAACAACGTGGTGTCAGGCGAGTACGTGACATCGCTGTTCTCCGGTGACGACGTCGTATTGCAGGGTTGGGTCCGAGCCATCATGTGGACCGCTATTGCGATTGTCGTGGTCCTGGTTGCGGGTCGGAGTTTCACTACAAAGCCACAGGGCGAGATGTCGACGGTCGAGCCAGCACTGGGGTCAGTATGAGAACCCCCTCCACCCAAACAGAGCGCCCGATGCCAACGGCGCCTCCAACGCCAGTCCCGATGGGGTTCGGTGCCCTGGCTGTGGCGCTCTGGCCCGGACTTTCCCCCCGAACGCAATCTGACCCCTGGAGGATTCGATGAGCTCAAGAAAGACTGTTCTCGGCATTTTTGGTTCTCTGTTCGCACTCGCTGCGATAGGCCTGCTGGTAGCCGGAAGTGTGGTGATCTGGACCACCGGGACGCACCGCACCGCCGAGGGCTTCATCACCACTTCGACTGGCGATGTGTCCACTGATTCCTACGCCTTGACATCCACCCAGCTGGATCTGGGTGCAATTCGCAACGACTGGCTACCAGCGAGCTGGCTGGCGACCATCCAGGTGACGGCTTCGCCCCGAGGTGACGCACCCGTGTTTGTCGGAATCGGTCCTGCGGACGAGGTGGCCGACTACCTGGATGACGTGGTCCACGACGAGATCACCCGGATCTCCGACGGCGATGTGACTTATCTGCGCCACCAAGGCGCAGCTATGCCGACACTGCCCTCGGATCAAGAGTTCTGGGTCGGTTCCAGCGAAGGCCTTGGATTCCAGACCCTGGTTTGGGACATCGAGCCAGGACAGTGGACCGTGTTGATCATGAACGCGGACGCAACTCCGGATGTCGCGGTCGATGTTTCTGCGGGGGCCAGGACGCCATGGCTTGCATTTGCCATCGTGATCCTGTTCATAGGCGGGCTCTTCTGCGCTGCGGTGGGCGCGATCATGCTGGTCTTCGCCTTCAGACGTCCGGCAATCGTGAGCCCGGAAGGAACGCAGCGCGTTGTCCCGCCGATGGCCACTGTCCCAACGGGATCCGAGCATGACTCTGACTGAGGCCAGAGTCGAAACCGCGAGCGCCCATTCCCGATGGGTCTTCAGGGTCGAGGAGCTGGTCAAGGTCTACGGGTCCAACTCGGTAAACGACGGCATCACTCTCGAGGTTCGGCCAGGAGAGGTCTACGGCCTCCTGGGGCCAAATGGCGCCGGGAAATCGACGCTCGTCAAACAAGTCATGGGACTGCTCAAGCCGACGCGAGGCAGCATCACCCTCGGCCCCCATGACCTCGTCGACAGCCCGGCGACGGCACGCCGGCTCTGCTCCTACCTGCCCCAGGCTCAGATGCCGATCGACTCGTTCAAGGTGAATGAGGCGGTCGAGATCGCCGGGGTGATCCGGGGTGGAAAGGCGCCGGATGTTCGACGCCGATCCGTGGCGTTGCTCAAGGCCCTCCATATCGAAGAATGGGGAGAGGTCTATGGGGCTCGACTCTCAGGTGGGGTTCGCAGATTGGTCGGATTTGCCATGGCCACCGTCTGTCCGGGGCGCATTGTCTTCCTCGACGAGCCGACCAACGATGTCGACCCGATGCGCCGACGACTGTTGTGGGAGCAAGTTCGGCGCGTCGCCGATGAGGGCTCGGCAGTGTTCCTCGTGACCCACAATGTTCTCGAGGCCGAGAACTCTGTGGACCGCTTGGCAGTGATCGACGGTGGACACATCGTGGCCGAAGGCACCCCGTCGTCGGTCAAGGCTGAATTCCGGGGACGGATGAGGCTGATCGTGATGATGATCCCTGGGACGCCGGATCCGGTGCTTCCGGCTTTCGTGCGGAGCTCTACTCGGGTGGCCAACCGTCTGGTCGTACTCATCAACGAACCAGATGTAGCGGCGAGCATCGTCTGGGCGCAACGGCTGACGGCCCAGGGTCTGGCTGAGGAGTACGCCCTCGGCGCGACCTCGCTCGAAGACGCCTACATCCGACTCACCGGAGACACCGGCCAGGGGACGACATGATGGACGGGGCGCTCATGGTCGAGCTGGCACCGACGCGACCTGGTGCGCACTGGCTGAGAAGCTATGGGGCCATGCTTCGATGGGAGGTCGTCGGATCTCGACTTCTCTACCCCCTTCTGCTGGTCTCTCAGGTTCTGGTAGGGGCAGGGTTCGTGGTCGGATTCGGTTTGCTGATCCCGGAACTGGACCGGGCCGCCGCCCAATACCTGTCCACCGGGGCCGTCGTGATGTCACTCATCCTGGTCGGACTTGTTGTCACGCCCCAGCTGGTGGCGCAACAGAAGATGCAGGGCTCTTACGACTACGTGTGGTCGATGCCGGTGCCGAGAAGTGCTGCATCACTCGCGACGACCACGCTGGCGGCGGTGGTCGCCATCCCGGGCATCGTGGCCGCCATGCTGGTGGCGAGCTGGCGTTACGACGTGAGTCTCGCCATCGATCCAACAGTGGTTCCTGCATTCGCGCTGACGCTCGCCTGTGGGAGTCTCATCGGCTCCGCGATCGGACATGCCCTGGACCAACCTCAGGTAACGATGCTCGTCACACAGCTGGGGATTTTCTTCATAGTCGGCTTTTCACCGGTCAGTTTTCCGGCCGACCGGCTTCCCGGTTGGCTCGCCACACTCCACGAGTACCTTCCGATGCATCACATGGCATTGGCGGTCCGGTCTTCGCTGACGGACGGGCTGGTCGTGATGACCCCGCGAAGCTGGATGATACTGTCGCTGTGGACCGGAGCGGCAGCGTTGTTCACCGCGGTAGTCCTGGTGCGACGGCGATGACCGCCACGACATTCGATCTCCGGGCGCCCTCCGAATTCGGCTCGTGGCTCGATGGTTACACGTCCATGCTGCGTTTCGAGATCAGGAACCTGCGCACCTATTTGACAGTTGGCCTGGCTATCCAGATCCTGTTGGGGGCAGGGATGGCCCTGATGTACGGCTTCTACTTCGGCGATGTCGACTCGGTGCAACGGACCTTCCTCGTTACCGGGATTCCGACCCTTGCCCTGGTTCCGATCGGCTTTGTCATGGTTCCCAACGCGATCATGGAGCACAAGCTTCGGGACACTTACGACTATGTGTGGTCGCTTCCCGTCCCCCGCAGCGGCTCGGCAATGGCGTCGGCAACGATCTTCACCTGCCTGGCGCTCCCCGGTGCCGCGGTCGCTCTCCTCATCGCTTCGCTCTCATATGACGTCGACCTGAGAGTCTCATGGGCGGCTGTGCCGGCGGTTCTGTTCACGTCGGCGATCGCGACATCTGTGGGTTATGCCGTTGGGCACGCGGTCCCCGAGCCCAGGGTGATCAGCCTCATCACCAACGTCGTGATGTTCCTTGTGCTGCTGTTCAGCCCGATCGTCGTTGCGATCGACCAGTTCCCTGATTGGTGGGCTGCGGTGCACAAGGTCCTGCCGTTCTGGCACATGTCGGTGGTGATACGGGCCGGGCTCACCGAAAGGATGGTCTCTTCCTCCGTGACGGCGTCATATGGAGCACTGATGGCTTGGGGAGTAGCGGCGTGGCTGGTTGCGGCTTGGGTGGTGGGCCGACGCCACTGACCTCAACCAACACAAACGAGCGGCAGGTCAGCCAGGACACTCACAGGGTCTGGTGGGTGGTGAGATCCACGGTGTCGGCCCAGGTGAGCCCTCGGACGAGGATCGCTGCCTCACTGTCTACGTTGGCGTCGTCGCGATCTGGAGAGTTTGGCGACTGGCTCGATGAGCCGGATGCGGATGAGCGCGAGTGGGCCGATGAGAGCTCGGTCAAGGCCAGCGGCGATGAGACGAGTCTCCTGATCACGGTCGTCAGCACAGGTTGCCTCCCTTTGCCGGGGTCACGGGATGTGAACCTCGCCGATGCGGACCGCATCGGCACGATCGGCTACGTAGCCCGGCAGACAGGCCATCGCCTCTTCTTCGCTGGCCGCTTCGAGATCCCACCAGATGTGGTGGTCTCCCCAGAGGCACGAAGATGTTGCCTGGTGCCCTCGCAGTGGGCTGTCGAATCCCTTCCAGGCGGCGTACGCCGTCGGACATTCATCCGGGCTGTGTCGATGGATGAGCCTGAACGGGATCATGACCCATCCTCCAATATCCGGGACAAGCCGACATCGGGAGAACACCCTGATTTCGCAGACCCGGGTCTCTGGCCCACGGTCTAAGGGTGGACCCCTGACTGGCCGGGAACCGGTGCGGCCCTATCAGACCGACTGCTGAGCGCGGGCAAGGGCCCGAGCCACCTCGACCCGTGAAGAGACTCCAAGCTTGTTGAATATGTTGCGTAGGTGGGTCTCGACAGTTTTGGTGCTGAGAAACAGCTCCTCGGCGATCTCGCGGTTGGTGCGACGGTCGAGGACGAGCTCCGCAACCTCGAGCTCCCGCCCGGTCAGTGCCCCGAGACCGGTGCCGTCGGTCTCGCCGGGCCGGGTGCGTCGGTGCACGGTGCGGCCGAGCTGGCGAAGCTGGGCATCCACCTGATCCCGGTACCGAATTGCGCCCAGTGCCTCATACTCGTCGGCGGCCTGCTCGAGCTGCGCAATCGCCTCCTCGGTCAGGCCGGCGGAGGCCAGTGCCCGGCCGGCGAGCGCCCGAGATGTCGCAGTATGGATGGGAGCGCCGATCTCCTCGGAATGCTCGATCGCTGACAATGCCAGCGCAATGGCAACCTGGGAGTCCTCTCTCGCCAGGGCGACCAGCGCCCCAGCCCTATCGGCCATCAGCCCGGGCAGACCAAGCGCCAGTTCGTCGGCAAGCTCGCGTACCCTTGCGGCAGCCGCATCGGCTTGCTCTCCCCGATCGAGTGCAAGGCTGCATCGGGTCAACAGCTCGAAGAAGTGGGCGCGCCAGCCACCTGCCAGAAGTGGGATTTCCTCACCTCCGACGCTCTCGAGTAGAAGCTCCAGCGCCGCTTCGGAGTCGCCCGACTCGAGCAGAGCCTGGGAGTGAATCGCTCCGGCGAAAGCCGTGATCACCCCGTTGTCGATCGATCTTGCCAACCGAACACTCTCCGCGCCGACGTCCAATGCTGTTTCGAGGTCACCGGCCATCACTGCGGAAAGGGCTCTGTTGAATAGGTTCAAAGACAGGCCCTGGGCGTTGCCTACGAGGCGGGCCGCCTCGATAGCATCGTCGAGCACCTCGGCGGATCTCCGCATCTCACCCGCCATCGCCAGCGAAGTGCCCAGGATCGGAGTCAAGATCGGCAGAAGATGGGTCTGGCCGGTCATCCGGGCCAGCATGAGGGCACGTTCGCCGTGGACACACCCTTGGGCATGAAGATCGAGGTAGAGCTCGGCCGTGGCCAGGTCGCTGAGCGCACCAAGCTGGGAGGTGAGCTCCTCGTCCGAGGTAGAGTCGACCAGCCTGGTGGCAAGATGGTGCGTCTCCAAGGCCAGGGTGGTCTCCCCGGCGAAGGCGGCTCCCATCGTTTGTGCTGCTAGCGCCGCCGCTCGCACGGCATCAACGCCCAACGCGTCTGCTGCCTCAACAGCGCCACGACTCCATTCGAGCATCCCATGATGGTCGGCCAGATAAAGGCTGGCTGACGAGAGAGCGATCAGCAGTGAGACGCCTGAAGGTGAGGTGGGGTCAGTCAGCTCCTCAAAGGCGCGCTCGAGCCGGTTTCGTGACTCACCATGATGACCGAGCAGCTGTTCGAGTTCGGCACAGTCGACGATCATCTTCACTCTGATATCTCCACCGTCGACCGGCGTCAACTCGATGCACTCCTCGAGGGTGGCTCGAGCAGCGCCAAAGAGACCGATGGCAGCCTGTGATGCCGCAAGCGAGGCCAGCAAGTCGACCCTTTCCGATGCTGGGGCGTTTCCGGGTAACAGACGCAGGGCTGCCATGAACCATCGAATTGCGCTCGTCGGAGCTTGTTTAGCGGTCTCTTCTCCGGCCCGTCGAAGGATGTCGATGGCGACGGTGTCACCGTGTTGCCCCGACTGCTCGACATGACTCGCCACCGCCGCGGCGGTGACGCCTCGCTTGGTGAGCGCCTCACCGGCTCGCCGATGGCATGAGAGCAGCACGCTCGGCGGGCAGGAGGCGTAAACCGCGCTGCGGACAATGGGGTGGCGAAACTGGAACCTGCGGGGAACGTCGGTCACTCGCAGCAGCTCCTTCGCCACCAGCTCATCGAGAGCTTCGAGCATCTCTTCCTCGGGCCGGTCCAGGGCGGCGGCCGCAACATCGATCTCAAATGGATCTCCCACCACCGCCGACGCCTCGGCTAGAGCCCGGGCGCTCGGGGAGAGCTCGGCGAGCTCGGCCGCAATGGCCCTGGCGACCTCCGGAGGGACGCCGAGAGCATTCAATGACGAAGACTCGGTGTCTCTTCTGTCGGCCCGAGCCAGTTGCAGGGCATAGAACGGGTTGCCACCGCTCAGATGATGCAGCTCCTCGGCAGCATCCCCGGCCAGAACTTTGACGCTTTCGAGAGGAAGGGGCCCCAGCTCCACTTTGTGGACAGCGCCGGATCGTAGGATGTTGCCGATCATGCCGATGACCGCTTGGTCACCATGTCCCGGTCTGAGGGCCATGGCGATCATGAGCTCGGCCTGAGGGGGATGTCGGAGGAGGTATCCGATCAGTTCCAGCGAGGCGCCATCGGCCCAATGCAGGTCGTCGAGGAGCAATACCAGCGGTCGCCGTGCCGCAAGCCGCTCGAACAACTCTCGAGCCGCTCGATGAACCCGAAAGCGCTCTGTCGACGAGGCGGGATAGTCGACTGCTTCGTCGAGAGGTCTCAGTGACGGGAACACGGCGGCGAGAGCGCCCAATCGGTCCATCGCCAGCCGATCCAACGATTGTGAATCCAAGGAATCGAGATAGGCGTCTAGAGCATCGGTGAACAGTCCGAACGGGAGTTCCTGGTCGAACTCCGACGCCCTTCCCTCGAGAGTCAGACATCCGAGGTCGTTGGCGATCCGAGCCAGCTCCCCGAGGAGGGTCGTCTTGCCGATCCCGGCCTCACCGCCAACGACGACGAAGCCTGCGTCGCCGTCGATGGCGTTGCTCAGTACCCCTTCAAGAAGCTCGACTTCTTGGTCGCGCCCGAGGAGCACCGCGCGTGTCAACCATGCCCTCTCCGTCGTGGACAGCGAGCGTACACCCGCAGGCATATCCCTGCCGATCCGCGACAGCAGATGCCAGAAGCCCGACCTGATTTGGCGACAGTGCTCTGAGTTTCGGCAGTGGGCCTGACATGGTGGCCGGAGGCCACTCAGAAGGAGAACACCGTGACTCCTGGTCGGCCGAAATTCAAGTAGTCCCGGTTTTGCTCGTCGTTAGCGTGCAGCCGTTGTGCGTCGAATCGTGGAAGCCATAGCTCCAAGTCGTCTCGGGCGGGACTTTCGATGGCTCTTCGCTGCGTCTTGGACCACGAACATCGGCGACGGCATAGCGGTGGCCGCAGGACCTCTCCTGATGGCGGCCCAGACCCGCGATCCCGGGCTCGTGGCCCTGGCGCTCCTCATGCAACGACTTCCCTACCTTCTTTTCGGTCTCTACGTCGGAGTGGTGGCCGATCGTGTCAACCGAAGGCGGGTCATGATCGTGGTCAACATCCTGCGTGGCTTGGTGGTTTGCGCCCTGGCAGTGACCATCGCCACCGGACGAGCAGACGTGGTCGTCGTGCTCACGACTCTGTTCATCCTGGGCAGCGCCGAAGTCTTTGCTGACATCACCACGTCAACCCTTCTCCCGATGGTCGTGGCAAAGCCGGACCTGGGGGTGGCGAATGCCCGGATCGTGTCCGGATTCGTCACAGCCAACCAGCTTGTCGGGCCTGCCATCGGTGCGTTCCTGTTCGCAGTCGGGATGGCCGTGCCTTTTGGTGCCCAGGCGCTGTGTATGGCACTGGGAGCGGTGCTTTTTTCCCGTATCGCCAGGACACCACCAGTGATGGCAAGCGAGCCATCCCACCTTGGGCGCGACCTCAAAGAAGGATTCCGCTGGTTGTGGAACCATGCCCCGCTTCGCACCCTGGCCATCACCGTCTTCGTGTTCAACATCACCTTTGGCGCGGCGTGGTCGGTCCTGGTCCTCATCGCAATCGAACGCCTCGAGGTTGGAGAAGTGGGCTACGGCCTGATGATCACGGTCGGTGCCATTGGAGGGCTCCTAGGTGCCGCGGCCTATGGCGCACTGGAGTCGCGGTTCAGCCTGGCCGACATCATGCGGGCCGGACTTGTCGTCGAATGCGTCACCCACCTGACCCTGGCAACCACCACCGCACCGTGGGTGGCAATGACCATCCTGTTCCTATTCGGTGCACATAACTCGATCTGGAGAACCACGACCACGACCATCCGCCAGCGGGCCGTGCCTACCGAGTTTCAGGGACGAGTCAGCAGTCTCAACCAGCTCGGGTCCTATGGTGGACTGGTGGCGGGAGCCGCATTGGGCGGCGCTATCGCCGGCAGATGGGGAGTCACCGGGCCCTTCTGGTTCGCCTTCATCGGCTCGGTGATCATCCTCGCCCTGATGTGGCGTGAACTGGCCCACATTGCCGAAACCGGAGGCGAGCTGTGAGAGAGCGGGCCGACCAAGTGATCGCGGATGTCCTGGAGGCGAATGGCCCGATCGCGATCTTCGCCCATGGGCATCTCCTTCGTATCCTGGCCGTCCCAGGGTTGGGGCTGCGGGCGGTGAACGGCGCCAACCTCCGACTCGACACGACAACGGTGTCCACCCTCGGGTGGGAGCGGGAGAGTCGTGTCATCCGGCACTGGAATGAGGTCTGCCATCTGCGGTCGATGGATCCGGTGCCCTGATGGACACAACTAGAGCCGATCCAGACGGGGGCGGAGCCGGCCGGCCCCGTTGCCCCCATCGCCAATTCGATCTGCCATTGGAGAGAACATGACACCGATTACCGCGACTGCCGAGTGGGAAGCGCTCGAACGTCTTGGTTCACGAGGAAGAAAGGTCGACCTGCGCCACACCTTCGCCGAGGATCCGGCCCGCGCCGAGCGGCTCACGTTCGTCGCCGGCGATCTGATGGTCGACCTGTCCAAGCACTTGGTCACCGACGAGGTCATCACTGCGCTGCTGGCCGTCGCCCGTCGTGCCGGGCTTTCCGATCGGATCGCCACGTTGTTCGCCGGGGACCATATCAACGTCACTGAGGATCGGGCAGTGCTGCATCCGGCTTTGCGGGCTGGTCCAGGCGACGAGTTCTCCGTCGACGGCATGGACGTGACCCGCGACGTCAGCGAGGTCCTCGAGCGGATGGCGGAGTTCGCCGGCCGGGTCCGCAGCGGCTCATGGCAGGGGCACACCGGTCGTCGAATCAACCATGTGGTCAACATCGGGATCGGCGGATCGGACCTGGGACCGGCGATGGCTTTCAGGGCCCTTCGTCCCTACGTCTCTCCCGACATCGACGCCTACTTCGTGTCGAACATCGACCCGGCCGACCTCCACTCGGTGCTCGACCTGGTCGACCCCGAAACCACCCTCTTTGTCGTCGCCTCCAAGAC
>DASWKK010000027.1:0-5172 GCA_036396655.1 Acidimicrobiia bacterium | reverse complement strand
TGCAACAGGACAAGCCCGGCCATGGTGCGGTGGTCACGCTGCGACCCGGCACGACCTGGCGATTGGAGACAGTCTGGGAACCCGGCGAATCGCCCCGCTTCGGCGAGAAGTCGGGTCTACGCGTCCTCCATCCCTCTCCAGGCCCCGAGGATTCGACTTCGGCTTGAGCAAGGCCGCTGCGACACTTCGAGCGTGAAAGTCCAGGTCACCTACGCCACCCCTTTGATCGCGGCTCTGCTCTGGGTTGGTGCTCTGCTCTTCGAGCCCGGTCCGTTCGCCCCTGGCTCGATTCTGATGATCGGCGTTGGGGTGCTGGCGACGTCGTCGGTTGCGGTGGTCGGCATGGTCCTGACCGGTGGACGCTGGGCACGACGCGCCGCACTGGTGGTTGTCGGGCTCACTGCCCTCGTCGCCGCCGCACGCCCCATCGACCCGATGTGGGTGGTTGGCACTGCAGGGACGGCGGTTGCTGCCGCCTCCCTGTACTCAGGAGCCGTCACCAGCGGGATCCGAAAGCTGCCCGCGGCAGCAGGACCTCCCGAGCGTGCGGTATTGGTGCCGGTGGTCCTGCTCGTGGTCCCGGTCCTGCTCGGTCTGGCGTCTTGGGATACGGCATCGGGCCCGACGCTCATCGTCGCCCTCACGGCTCCGGTCGCCGCACTCTGGTTCACGCGGGTGTTGCCGGGCGGTCTCTTCTCGGTGCGGGCCTTGTGGCCAGGATTGGCGATCGGGCTTGCGATGACCCAAACCGTCGCCCTGGGAGCTGTCTCTCTCCTCAGCGGGGTCATCGTCGCTCTCATGTCATGGCATCCGTCGGTCAAGGTCGCCTTCCACCCGCCGCGCGAGAAGGGGACCGCCGTCGCGATCCCGCCTGAACTTGCTCCCAGGGAGATCCTCGATGCGGCCAACCTCGACGAAAAAGGCCGCCCGCGGGCATGAGGCGGCGCCCCAACCCCTGGATTGCCGTGCCCTCCTTGCTCCTGGGAGCCCTCGCTGCGGTCTTGGCTTGGATCGTCACCGACGTCAGCTGCCGTGTCCCCGCCGAGGCCGGGGGCTACACCACATGTGTCGGATGGGCGGCGGTGATCGCCACCGTGTCGTTTCTCGTGGTGACCTTGGGTGTTGCCCTGATACTGGTCCTGGTCTTTCGGAGTCTCGCCGAATGGCGAGAGAAGTAGTGCTCCGGGCCTACACCCGGGAGAACACCAGACTTGCGTTGTGGCCGCCAAAGCCGAACGAGTTGGACATGGCGTGTTCCAGGGACGCCTCCCGCCTCACGTTGGGCACATAGTCGAGGTCACACTCGGGGTCCGGGACCTCGTAATTGATAGTCGGGGGCAGGACCTGGTCTCTCAGGGCCATGATGCAAGCCACCGCCTCGACTGCCCCCGCCCCGCCAAGAACATGGCCGGTCATCGACTTGGTCGAGGAAACCGGCGTGGAGTCAGCGGCTGCACCCAAGGCGATCCTGATGGCGGCGGTCTCGGTCGAGTCGTTGGCTTCCGTCGACGTCCCGTGGGCGTTGATATACCCGATGTCGGACGGGGTGAGACCGGCGTCGGTGATTGCGTTGACCATGGCACGAGCTGCGCCGGTGCCACCGGGTCGGGGCAGGGTGATGTGGTAGGCGTCCGCCGACATCCCATATCCGGCCAGTTCGGCCAGCACAGTGGCGCCACGAGCCTGGGCGTGCTCCATGTCCTCGAGGACCAATGCGGCTCCACCCTCACCCATGACGAAGCCATCCCTCCCGGCATCGAACGGCCTCGAGGCGCCTTGGGGATCGTCATTGCGAGTCGACAGTGCCCTGGCCTGAGCGAAAGTGGCGATCCCGAAGGTGGTGATCGATGCCTCCGATCCGCCGGCGACCACCACATCGGCCGCCCCGCGTCTGATCATCTCGGCGCCGTCACCGATCGCGTTGGCCGAGGCGGCACAGGCCGTGACCACACAAGTGACCGGGCCGAGCAGGTTGTGCTCGATCGAGGCGAGACCAGCCGCCATGTTTGGGATGAGCCGGGGAACGCCGGTGGGGCTGACCCGATCGGGGCCCCTTTCGGTGAGGGTCATGATCTCTTCGATGAAGGTCCCCATACCTCCGAACCCGGCTCCGACGATCACTCCGGCCCGGGTAGCGGCCGGGTCATCCTCCTCGTACGACAGCTTGGCCTCATCCAATGCCTGCCGCACGGCGACGAGGAAGAACTGGGCATACCGGTCGATCCGGCGCACCTCACGTCTCTCGAAATGACGCTCAGGGTCCCATCCCGACACCTCGCCGGCGAAGGTGGTCCGATAGCCGTCCGGGTCGAACTGGGTTATCGGACCTACACCCGATCGCCCGGCCAGCATCGACTGCCATGTCGAACCGACATCCTCCCCCAGAGGGGTGACCGCCCCGAGCCCGGTGACGACGACTCGCCGTCGCTCGGGTGACGTCAACTCAAGCTCCCAGCTTCCCGTGAACGACGTCGATCGCTTGCCCGACGGTCATGATGGACTCTGCTTCCTCGTCGGGGATCTTGACCCCAAACTCGTCTTCGAGAGCCATCAAGAGCTCCACGACACCCAGGCTGTCCACGTCGAGGTCCTCCTCGAAATGCGCTTCCTCGGAGATCTTCGATGCATCGAGACCCAGCTCTGACACCAGCACCCCGCCGAGCCGGTCGGCTACTTCATTTCGTTCCATATGTCTCTCCTTAGATGAGATTGCTTGCGAAGAAGTTACAGGGCCACTCCGCCATCCACTGCCAATACCTGGCCCGTTATGTACGAGGCCGCCTCAGATGCCAGGAAGTCAACTGCTGCGGCTACCTCGTCGGGGTGGCCGAACCTTCCAAGGGCAACCGAAGCCACCGCGGCGTCTTTGACCTTGTCGCTCAACGGGTCTGTCAGGTCGGTGGCGATGAACCCAGGAGCCACCACGTTCACCGTTATCCCGCGCGACCCGACTTCCTTGGCAACCGACTTGGACAACCCGATCATTCCCGCCTTGGAAGCGGCGTAATTCGCCTGTCCGGCGTTTCCCGAGATCCCGGCCACCGAGGCCACGGACACCACCCTCCCCCAGTGGGCGCGCAGCATGCTCCGCAGGGCGAGCCGGGTGCACAGATACGCCGACCTGAGATTGATCGCGATGACCTCGTCGAAGTCCTCGGGTTTCATGCGGAGCAGCAGGTTGTCACGTGTGATCCCGGCATTGTTCACCAGGACCGAGACCGGGCCCAGCTCTTGGCCGATCGCCTCGAACATCTGCTCGACTGATTCGACCTGCGACACATCCGCGGGATAGGCCGCTGCCCGCCCACCTTGATCGAGTATCGAGCGAACCACCTCCTCGGCTGCATCGGCGTTCGACGAATAGTTGACGGCCACCACGTGGCCTGACCCGGCCAAACGTCCCGCAATGGCCCTTCCGATCCCACGCGAGCCACCTGTGACCAGGGCTACCCGCCCCACCGCCGGACCACTCACGTCAGCTTTTCGGGAAGGCCAAAGAAATCGAAGTTGGGCTGGAGCAATTCCAGTGTGGTCCGGTCGGGTGGAGGCAACTCGGCGTCACTCACGTCGATCGGCTCGGTGCGGTCACCCCATCTGTAGATAGCCGATCCCCAGCTCAGGCCACCCCCGAACGCGGTCAACGCCACATGATCCCCCGGCTTGATTCGCCCCTCTTCGAGAGCCTCGGTCAGCGCCACCGGGATCGTGGCTGCAGATGTGTTGCCGTAGGACTGGATGTTCACAAAGACCTTGCTCTCGTCCACACCCAGTCTTCGGGCCGTGGCGTCGATGATCCTCACGTTTGCCTGGTGCGGGATCAAGATGTCGATGTCTTCGAGGGAAAGGCCGGCATCCTTGATGGCCCGCGATGCCGAGTCGCTCATGGTGGTGACCGCCCGGCGGAACACTTCGGGTCCCTCCATCGTGATGGCGCACTCCCTCGGATCCAGCGGGCCCCGGTCACCGGCGCTTCCGTCGCGTGGTGTTGAGAGGATGTGACCGACCGAGCCGTCCATTCCGATCTCGGACGCGAGAAGGCCAACCGCTTCCTCTGTCGGCTCCAACACAACGGCACCCGCCCCGTCGCCGAAGAGGACACAAGTGGTGCGATCGGTGAAGTCCGTCACGTAATGGAGCTTCTCTGTGCCGACGACGAGAACTGTGTTGTTGGTCCCACCCCGGATCATGTTGGTCCCCACCACCAGCCCGTAGATGAACCCCGAACAGGCCGCGTTCAGGTCCATGGCGGCAGCATTCCACGCCCCGAGACGATTCTGCAGCACCGAGGCGGTAGAAGGGATTATCGAGTCACCGGTGCAAGTCGCCACCAGGATCAGGTCGACATCGTTGACGGTCTTCCCGGCAGCAGCGAGGGCACGCAAGGCGGCCACCGCCCCCAGCTCCGACGCCTCCACGTGGCTGATCCTGCGCTCTTTGATCCCGGTTCGGGTGGTGATCCACTCGTCCGAGGTGTCGACCAGCTGTTCCAGGTCGTGATTGGAGAGCACATTGGGGGGCATGCACTTTCCCCACCCGGTTATCTCGGCATTCCGCATTTTCATCTCCTCAAGGTCCGCCCATCGTACCGACGGCATCGAGGGTCGACGGGATGTCTTCGATGCGCGAGACGATATGGGTCGTTGCTCCGGGGACGCTCTTCCTGGCCAGGCCGGCGGTAACCTCTCCGGGCCCGACATGGATAAAGGTGTCGATACCGCTTGCCGCCATGTCGACCAGACTGTCGGCGAAGAGAACGGGCTCCACCAGTTGCCTCGCCAGCAGTGGTCTGATCGAGCCGGGCTCGTGTGGTTTGGCGGTCGTGTTGGACCACACCGGGAAAGAAGGAATACCGATTCGGACGGCGCCGAGAGCCTCGTCCAAAGTCGTCCGTGCCGCCGACATGAACTCGGTGTGAAATGCTCCAGAGACGTTGAGTGGGATGACTTTTCGCAGGCCGAGATCGCCGACGCTCGCCGTCAGCCAGGCGATGTCATCCTGGCCACCGGCGACCACCACCTGGCTCGGTGCGTTGACGTTGGCCACCTGGAGCCGGCCGCCGTTCCTACGACGAGTGTGAGTGATCTCCTCGGCGGTGGCCCGGTCGACTCCGATCAGCGCGGCCATGCCGGATGCTTCCCCCTCCGCCGCCCGCGCCATCGCCCGACCTCGGAG
>DASWKK010000026.1:0-11892 GCA_036396655.1 Acidimicrobiia bacterium | reverse complement strand
TTGATGCCCGGGATGTCGGGGCTCGAAGTGGTGGGCTCGATGGTCAAAGCGAGTCCCAAGTCCAAGGTGGTGCTCCTGACGTCGAGCGAATCGGCCAAGGATCTGCTAGCTGCCGTCAAAGCCGGCGCCTCGGGGTACCTGACCAAGGACACCCCATTGCCGAGGCTGGTCGCGGACATGCACGACGTGCTCAATGGCGGTGCTGCGGTCTCGCCCGCCATGGGGGGCAAGCTGTTCTCCGCTTTGCGCGACCTGCTCCGTCATCACGGCGACACCGTGGCACGGAGCCCCGAGCTCACCGGCCGCGAGCTGGAGATCCTGGGTCATGTGGGTGCGGGCAAGACCTCGAAGGAGATAGCCTCCGAGCTGTTCATCTCCGAGAACACTGTTCGCAACCATGTGCGCAATGTCCTGGACAAGTTGGGCCTCAAGTCGAGGTTCGAAGCGGTCACTTGGGCGCAGCGCGAAGGTCTGATCGACGTTCGTTGACTTGACGTTCTGAAGTCGGTCAAATTCGGGCCACCGGTAACATGGGGGCCAAATGCCAATTCTCTCCAAGGTTCTTCGTGTCGGAGAAGGCAGGACACTCAAACAGTTCCAAGGCATTGTCGCCGCGGTGAACGACGCCGAGCCGGCGTTTGAGGATCTCACCGACGAGGAACTGCGAGCCAAGACATCCGAGTTCAAAGGCCGGGTCGAAGCCGGCGAGCCTCTCGACGACCTCCAGGTGGAGGCCTTCGCCGCGACTCGGGAGGCAGCAAAGCGATCCCTCGGTCAGCGCCACTTCGACGTCCAGGTGATCGGCGCTGCCGCCCTCCATCGGGGGATGGTCGCCGAGATGAGGACCGGTGAAGGCAAGACCCTCGTTTCGACAATGCCTGCCTATCTGAATGCGCTCACCGGCAAGGGTGTGCATCTGGTGACGGTGAATGACTACCTGGCCTCTCGGGACGCCGATTGGATGGGCATCGTCCACCGTTTTCTCGGGTTGGAGGTTGGGCTGATCCAGAACGGGATGCCGCCGGCAGAGCGACACCCCGCCTACAGCGCCGACATCACCTACGGGACCAACAACGAATTCGGCTTCGACTATTTGCGCGACAACATGGCGATGCGGGCCGAGGACCGGGTGCAGCGCGGCCATGCCTATGCCATCGTCGACGAAGTCGACTCCATCCTCATCGACGAGGCCCGCACCCCTCTGATCATCTCGGGTCGGGTCTCGGATAGCGCCAAGTGGTATCGGGACTTCGCCAAGATCGTCAACCGGCTGCAACGGGACGTCCACTACGAGGTGGACGAGCGGAAGCGACAGGTGCTCACCACCGAAGACGGCGTCACCCGCGTTGAGCAGGTGCTGGGCGTGGAGAATCTCTTCGATCATGCCGCGGTCGATTTCGTCCACCATCTCGAGGCAGCACTCAAGGCCAAAGAGCTGTTTCTCCGCGATGTCGACTACCTCATCGATCACGGCGAGGTGAAGATCGTCGACGAGTTCACCGGGCGGGTTCTCGAAGGCCGTCGCTACTCCGAGGGGCTTCATCAGGCAATCGAGGCCAAGGAAGGGGTGGCGATCAAGGAAGAGAACCAAACCCTGGCCACCATCACGCTGCAGAACTACTTCCGGCTCTACGACAAGCTGGCCGGTATGACCGGCACCGCCGAGACCGAGGCGGCCGAGCTGGCCCAGATCTATTCCCTCGAGGTGATCGCGGTGCCCACCAATCAGCCTGTGGCCCGGGCCGACGAGGGCGACCTGGTGTACAAGTCAGAAGACGGCAAGTTCGCGGCCGTGGTAGCCGATGTGAGCGCCCGCAGCGAGATCGGCCAGCCTGTTCTGTTGGGCACCGTCTCGATCGAGAAATCGGAGAGACTGGCGAAGGCTTTCGACAAGCACGGGATCAAGCATGAGGTCCTCAACGCCAAGCAGCACTCACGTGAGGCCGAGATCATTGCTCAGGCCGGGCGACCAGGAGCTGTCACCGTCGCAACCAACATGGCCGGTCGTGGCGTCGACATCATGCTCGGAGGCAATCCCGACGGCATGGCTCGAACCGAGTTGAAGCGCCGAGGGATCACTCCCGACGATCCCTCCTACCCGGATCTGGAAGAGAAGCTGACCGAGGAGTTCGCCACACAGATCGCAACCGACAAGCAAAAGGTGATCGACGCCGGCGGTCTCTACGTGGTCGGGACCGAACGACACGACTCGAGGCGGATCGACAATCAGCTTCGTGGTCGCTCCGGCCGCCAGGGTGACCCGGGCGAGTCACGTTTCTACCTCTCGCTCGAAGACGACCTGATGCGCCGCTTCCAGGGTGAGTGGGTCACCTCGATCATGGACCGTTTGCGTCTTCCCGAGGATCAGCCAATCGAAGCCAACATGGTTTCCAAGGCGATCGAGCGGGCACAACGCCAGGTGGAGTCGCAGAACTTCGAAATACGCAAGAACGTCCTCAAGTACGACGAGGTGATGAACCGCCAGCGTGAGGTCATCTATGACTGGCGGCGCTCGATCCTGGAAGGGTCGGCCGGAGACGACCTGGTAGGCGACTGGGTCGAGTCGGTGGTGGGTGACGTGGTCGAGACGGAATTCGCTCCAGGAATGCCCCGCTCGGACTGGGACTGGGAGACCCTGACCCGCGAGCTCACCCAGTACTACCCGACCGAGATCGAACCATCGAAGGCCGAAGGCATGAACGTCGAGGGCGTGGTCGATCTAGTGGTCGAAGAGGCCCTGGATGCTTATGCCAGGCGAGAGGAAGAGCTCGGCTCGGAGGTGCTGCGCCAGGTCGAGCGGTCGGTGATGCTGTCGGTCATCGACAACAAGTGGCGTGAGCACCTGTCCGAGATGGACTATCTCCGCGCCGGGATCGGCCTTCGGGCCATGGGCCAGCGTGACCCGCTCTCGGAGTATCAACGCGAGGCGTACGACATGTTCACCGAGCTGGTGGACGCCGTGAAGCGAGATGCAGTTCGCTACCTGTTCCATGTCGAACTCGCCAAACCCAAGACCGAGCCACAGCGGGTGGCCGCCAACCCAACTGGCAACGGAGCAAAGAAACAGGCTGTGTCCGACAAAGTCGGGCGCAATGACCCCTGCCCTTGTGGGTCGGGCAAGAAGTACAAGCGCTGCCACGGAGCGGCGTAGCCGCTCGTGAGCTCTGAGATAGCCGATCCCAAGGCGATGCTTTCCGATCTGCGTCAGCGCTTGGTCGAGGCGCGGGGATTCCTCGATTTGGAGGCCAAGGAGAAGGAGCTGGCCGAGTTGCGTGACAGGGCCTCGACTCCCGATCTATGGGACAACCCCGACGAGGCCAGAACCGTCAGCCAGCGGCTTGCCCGGTACGAGGGTCTCTTCGACATGGTCACGGATCTCACATCCAAGATCGATGACGCCGAGGTGTTGTTGGAGCTGGCGGACGAAGCCGACGACCCTGCCTCCCGGAACGAGGCGCTGGCCGAGCTGTCCGGTGTGTCCAAGCAGCTCGACGCACTCGAGCTCGAGTCCCTGTTCTTCGACGAGTACGACGAAGCCGACGCCATCCTCAGTGTCCACGCCGGCGCCGGGGGAGTCGACGCCCAGGACTGGGCCGAGATGATGGCCAGGATGTACCAGCGCTTCCTCACCGATGCCGGGTTCACCTACACGGTGGAGGAGGTGACCGAGGGGGAGGAGGCCGGGATCAAGTCCGCCACTTTCACCGTCAAGGGCGATCGGGCGTACGGGACCCTCGAATCTGAGCGAGGAGTTCACCGGTTGGTGCGGATCAGCCCATTCGACTCCAACGCCCGACGCCAGACTTCCTTTGCCGGAGTCGACGTCGTGCCTTTCCTTGGTGACCAGGCCAAGGTGGAGATCAACGAGGACGACCTTCGCATCGACACCTACCGTTCACAGGGTGCTGGTGGTCAGCATGTGAACACCACTGACTCGGCGGTCAGGATCACCCACCTCCCGACGGGTCTGGTGGTCCAGTGCCAGAACGAGCGTTCTCAGCTTCAGAACAAGGCGCGGGCGATGGAGATCCTCAAGGCGCGGCTGGCAGAGCGGGCACGGCAGGAGCGGCTCGCCCATCTCGACGAGATTCGGGGTGAACAAGGTGAGGCGGGATGGGGACGCCAGATCCGCTCATACGTGATGCAGCCCTATCAGATGGTCAAGGACCTTCGCACCGACCACGAGGTGGGCAATATCCAGGGAGTGCTCGATGGGGATCTGATGGGCTTCATCGAGGCCTACCTCCGATTCAGAAGGGCCACTCACGAGGCGGCGAACTGATTCCGCCTAACTCGGGCGGCGCCGTTACCGTCCCAAGGTCCGCGGTCAGAGCATTCAAGGCTGCGACACTTCTGCTGTCCCCATGATTCGCCTCGAACACGTAACCAAGGTCTACGAAGGCGGCACCGTTGCCGCCCATGACGTTTCGCTCGATATCCAGAAGGGCGAGTTCGTCTTCCTCGTCGGCGTTTCCGGGTCGGGCAAGTCGACCCTCATCCGTTTGATGCTCCGAGACGAGCCGGTCACACGGGGCAAGATCTGGGTGGCGGGCAAAGACGTGACCACTCTTCCCAAGTGGAAGATCCCCTACCTGCGACGCTCGGTGGGGACCGTGTTCCAGGACTACAAGCTCCTCCCGAACAAGACAGTCGGGGAGAACGTGGGGTTCGCCCTCGAGGTGATCGGCCGGCCCCGTTCGGTGATCACACCCCAGGTGGACCAGGTTCTCGATCTGGTCGGCTTGGCCGACAAGGGCCACCGATATCCCCGTCAGCTTTCCGGTGGTGAGCAGCAACGAGTTTCGGTGGCCCGGGCTTTCGTGAATAGGCCGCCGATCATGCTCTGTGACGAGCCGACCGGAAATCTCGACCCCAAGACCTCGGTCGGGATCATGAAACTCTTCGACCGGATCAACCGGACCGGGACCACGATCGTGATGGCAACCCACGACTTCGCCATCGTCGACGCCATGCAACGGCGTGTCGTCGCCCTGGAGACGGGTTCGGTGGTCAGGGACGAAGCATCCGGGCGTTATGAGGAGCAGGAATGAGCCGGTTGGCCTTCCTGCTTCGTGAGGCGCTCGTCAGCCTGAAGAGGAATCTCCTGGTCGTCGCCGGCGCCATCCTCGCCGTATTCATCTCTCTGACATTGGCGTTCGGGGCCTTGGTCGTCAACGAGTGGTTGCGCATCAACACGCTCGCCTGGCAGGAAGGGGTCCATGTGATCGCCTTCCTCAAGGACGAGGGTTCGAATGGTGTCCCGGCCGGGGCACACCAGGCCCTTCTCGACGAGGTCTTGACCTGGGAAGAGGTTAAACAGCCCGACGGAGCCTTCTATGTCGACAAGGCGCAGGCCTGGGTCGAGTTTCAGGAGATCTTCGCCGGCCAGGACGAGATGCTCGAGATCGACCCGACGATTCTTCCCGCTTCCATCCGGATCGAGCTCGAAGCGATAGAGCTGCATCAGTCGGTGAAGTTCAAGCTGGAGCAACAGCAGCAGGTGGTGCGGAAAGTGAATACCGCCGCCGTGCAGATCGAGCAGCTGCAGAACCTCTCCGGTGTTCTCAACGTGTTGGGGATCGGCTTGGCCGTGGTGCTAGGGCTGTCCGCGGTGGTGCTGATTTCAAACACTATCCGTCTCGCCATCTACGCCCGACGTGACGAGGTCGAGATCATGAAGCTGGTCGGTGCTTCCAACTGGTACATCCGGATCCCGTTCCTCCTGGAGGGTCTGATCGAGGGGGTGGCGGGCGCCGCGCTCGGGGTGTTCACCGTATGGCTGGCTGCCACCCGGTTGGCGCGTGCCAGCTCGGGATTCGCCCTGTTCCGCTTCGACGTGAGCAACGATTTCTTCTTCCGCTGGGGTGTCCTGTTCCTCCTATTCGGCGCGGCTGCCGGGGTGATCGGCTCGCTGCTCGGTCTGAGCCGGTACTTGCGGGAGGCTGACGGGATCGGGTCCGAAGTTCCCACCGGAGCGGTCTGAATGCCACGCTCGGGTGAGGCCGGGCGGGTCAAGGTGGTCTCCAGCAACCGCCGCGCCCGTCGCAACTACACCGTCGTGGAAACCGTCGAGGCGGGGTTCGCCCTGCTCGGTTCGGAGGTCAAAGCATTGCGCGAGGGTCGTCTCGATCTCAAGGATTCATTCGCCGCGGTCAGGAACGGTGAGATCTATCTGATCGGGGCTTACATCGGGCCTTACGAGTTCGCTCGGGACGGAGGGCATGAGCCGGAGCGAGAGCGCAAACTGTTGCTCCACCGCCGTGAGATCGACCGTCTGGCAGGCCAGATCGCCGAGAAGGGCTTGACTCTGATTCCGCTCCAGGTCTACTTCAAGGACGGCAAGGCCAAGGTGGAGCTGGGTCTGGCCAAAGGCAAGACCTCCTACGACAAGCGCGAAACCATCAAGGAACGCGACCACGAGCGGGAAATGGATCGGGCCGTCGCCCGGGCCCGAAGAACGCGTACCTGAGGTACGGAGCGCCAGATATGGCGCCAGTCGAACAGAGAATCCGGATGAGAGAAGGTTCGGGGTGGGTTAACCTTGTTGGACAACCCAATCTTGGGGGTGAAACGGTTTCGACGTTGAGTGTTGATGCGTTGGAAGCGAGCCGGGGTCTCCGGGGCCTCGTCAACAAACCGGAAACACCAATAGGTGCCGAAGATAACTTCGCCCTGGCTGCCTAAATAAGCAGCCCGTCCGCCCGACCGAATCCCGCACGGTCGGAGTCGGGCGTCGCAAAGCGGGATGCTCCCCACGGGGTTTCGGGACCGTGGGGTCAAGCCAACTCCGGATAGGCGCAGGGAAACTCGTCGTCAGAGTTTCTGTTGCCGAAAACTCGCTGACGACTGCGCTCGGAGATGCCATCGCTGAGGGCTCGACGGACCGGGGTTCGACTCCCCGCACCTCCACTGTCACCTGCCGAAGAGAACAGGCAGGTGAAGCAAACGAAAGACCCGCCCCAGAAATCCCAACGATCGAAAGGGCGGGTTTTCACATGTCGTCATTCGACGCTTGCGTCGATCCAATCGAGATAGGGTCGGCCGGCGGCGTCGATGTCGATCATGAGCACCGGAGGCACTTCGTATGAATGCAACTCTTCCACGACGGCCTTGATCTGATCGAATCGATCCCGGCGGGTCTTGGCTATCAACAACCACTCTTGATCCTCGACCACCTCGCCCTCCCAGGTGTAAACACTCTCGATCGGGATTATCTGAACGCCGGCAGCGAGTCGAGCCTCGACGAGATGGCGTGCGATCGCGTGACCTTCCTCCCGGTCGCCACAGGTGACCAGGGTCAATGCGTGCTGGTGCCGGACATCCATTGCCTTAGGGCGCGATCGTAGGAAACATCGATGCCGGTCACTCCGCCGAACCCGGCATTGTGGGCGAGTGTCTGTCAGACCGTCCGGTACGGTTGAATGATCTCGGTCCGCCAGGAATTGGGATCGGGTTGCACGCTTGGGTCGGTGTAGTAGGCCTCCCACGGCGGCCCGTCGATGACCCCGTTGTGCTCGGTGATCCATGCTTCGATGGCCTGGTAGGCGGGCGCCATCTGGTCGTACGGTCCGATGTGGGTCACCGCAGCTACCAGCCCCCCGGGCAGTATTGAAGACTCGACGGTCCCGGCAGTCGCTCCGATGAGACGGTTGACCGGGAACCCGGCTTCGATCTCAAACTCCGTGAACTCGTCATCCAGGGGGCGGTAACGGGCGAATGGTGGCCCGACACAGATCAGCCCCTGTCGTGTCGTTTGCTCTTCGACCGCGACGTATGCCTTCCCCAGAAAGTTCGAGATGTCGTTCGCCGCCACCTTTCCACACATCACGAGAGCGGGTTGCTCAGTGACGACGCGAGACGAAACCTGATACATGAGAACCTCCTTCGATTGCCTCGAATATGTCAGGCCTGGCACCGGTTTCCCAGAGTCGAAGGTCACCATCTGTTCGTCCTGACGACCGCCAACATGTCCCTGCATCCATTGCGCACGGGATTGCTTTCCGTTCCAGGCGGGTAGGGTCATACTTGACGGCTGTTTCCCGAGACGAGGTGAATTGAAGTGGCCGAAAAGACCAAGCTCATGGTTTGGATCGATCAAGATTTGTGCACCGGTGACGGCATCTGCGAGGAGATCACCCCTGACGTCTTCGTTGGACGTGACGATGGTCTCTGGGTCGTAAAAGAAGAGGCGAAGTACTTCGGGCGGACTGTGGTCTTCGACGACGAGGAAGGTGAGGGTCACGGTCCCGAAGGTGCCAGGGGGGTAGCGCGCGTGCCCGATGCCTTGATCGAGGACACCATCGAGTCAGCCGAGGAATGCCCCGGCGAATGCATCATGATCGAGCCCTACAACGAGGATGCGGTCTATGCCTGACTTGCGCCCGATCGAGCGGGTGGTGATCCGACTGCAGGGGGAGGGTTTGTCCCTGGTCGACATCGGTAAGAGGATCGGCAAGAGGCCCGGGACCGTTCATCGCATCATCCGGATGATCGACTTCAAGGATGGGGTGTCGTCCGGGTCATCGTCGAATGACCACCCACTCCGGCCGATTGAGCGAGTGGTCGTCAAACTGAGGGCGAAGGGCGAAACCTACGGGACTATCGGCAACCGGGTGGGTCGTAGCGGCCGACAAGTGCGGATGATCGAGGGTTACGCGGACTTCAAGCTGGGTAGCTGAGCGGCAGCCGACAACCGGAACTCGGTTACCGTCAATGTGGTGAGCGCTCTGCCCACACGGGTCACCATCACCGAGTCTTCTTCGCGGGACGGGCTGCAATCCCTTGGGGCGTTGGTCCCGACCCTGGCCAAAGCAGGGTTGATCAACGACCTCGCCCGCACCGGTATCCGTTCGTTTGATGCGGTCTCGTTTGTCAGCCCCAAGTCTGTCCCTCAAATGGCTGATGGTGCCGGCGTGATCGAGGCAGTCGACCGACGCGAAGGCATGACCCTTTTCGGGCTGGTGCCCAATCTCCAAGGCCTCGAGGCGGCGGTCGCGGCCGGTGTCGACGGAATCGGTGTCCTCACCGCGGCGTCGGACGCGTTCAACGAAAAGAACCTGAACGCAACCGTTGACGAGTCGATGCATCGGATCCGCAACATCCTCTCCGAGGTTCCCGAGCATCTGGTGGTCCGGGGATACGTGTCCACGGCGACTCATTGCCCATTCGAAGGCGAACAGGATCCCGATTGGGTGGCGCATCTCGCTGAGACTCTGATGGAGTGGGGGGTTCAGACTGTCTTTCTCGGTGAGACTCTCGGCAAGGCTACCCCGGCCGACATCGACCGTCTTCTCGACGACGTGCTCGACCGGGTTCCGGTGGGGATGGTTGGCGTCCATTTCCACGACACCTACGGTCAAGCGATCGCCAATACGGTGTCCGCCCTGCAGCGTGGTGTCACCATGATGGACGCCTCGGCCGGTGGGCTCGGCGGGTGCCCCTACGCCCCGGGCGCCACAGGCAATGTGGCCACCGAAGACGTGATCTGGCTGCTGGACGGTCTTGGAGTCGAACATGGCGTCGATGCCATGGCGGTGGCCGAGGTCGCTCGCCAGTTCTGCACGAGCCACAATCTGACCTACAACAGCGCCGCCGGAAGGGCGATGCTCGCGGCACGGGATTCGGCATGAAACCGTCGAAATCGATCTATATCACCGACGATCTGGAAGCGATCCGCGCTCAAACCAGGGAGTACGTGGAGCGCGAAATCGTGCCTCGGGCAGAGTCATGGGAAGAGGTCGGAGTCCCTCGAGGGGTACTCGACGAAATGGGGAGGCTTGGCTTCTTTGGGCTCCGGGTGCCCGAGGAGTACGGCGGCATCGGATTGGGAACCATGGCCTCGGTACTGTTCGCCGAGGAGTTGGGTCGGTCGACATATGGCGGGTTCAGCATCACGGTCCTGGTCCACACCGATCTCGCCATGCCATATGTCCTCGAATTCGGGAACGTGGAACAGAAGGCGCGCTGGCTTCCCGCCATGGCCAGTGGACAGGTGATCACCGCCATCGGAGTCACCGAACCCGATGCCGGTTCGGATGTGGCCGCGATCAGGACCACGGCCCGAAGGGACGGGGACGGTTTCGTGCTCAACGGGACCAAGATGTTCATCACCAATGGTGGGATCGCCGACCTGGTGTTCATCGCGGCCAGGACCAGTTCCGATGTCAAGGGGTCTCGTGGCATCTCGATCCTTGCCGTGGAGAAGGACACGCCAGGGTTCAAGGCGAGCCGGGCCTTGGAGAAGATGGGGTGGCACTCGTCGAACACCGCCGAGATCATTCTCGAAGACGTCCGGGTGCCCCAGGAGAACCTGATCGGTGAGGAGAACCAGGGCTTCTATTACATCATGGCCAACTTTCAGAACGAGCGCCTCGCCATCATGGGCCAGGCGCTAGGTGAGGCCCAGCGGGCCCTGGAGCTGACCACCGACCACGTCAAGAGCCGGACCGCTTTCGGTGAGCCGTTGTGGAACAAACAGGCGATCAGACAACGACTGGCGCAGCGGCAAGCCGAGATCGACGCGGGCCGAGAGTTGACCTATCACGCCGCCTGGCTCGCCGAACAAGGCGAAGACGCAGTGCGCGAGGTGTCAGAGGTGAAAGCCTATGTCGGGGAGATGGTCAACCGAGTGCTGTACGACTGCGTCCAGTTCCACGGCGGCATGGGTTACATCGCCGAGACGGCAGTGGAACGGCTCTACAGGGACGTGAGGATCGCCTCGATCGGTGGAGGGGCCACCGAAGTCATGCTCGACGAGATCGCCAAGAGGCTGTAGCCGGAGCACTAGCTGATCCTGCCGGCAGCGTCGGCGACCTCCTCCGCTTCGAGCGGGTGCCAGGACAGCTCTAACGCCAGCCAGATGGTCTTTGAAAAGGGATAGAAGATCACAGGTAAGACGGCGTTCACACCGATGGTGACCGCCATCAATGCACCCCAGGGGACCTCGGGCCAGAAGAGGATCATCCCGCCGGCGAAGAGCACGAGAAACGAGCCGAAGGTCACGATTGTGTTGATGATGAGGGCGCCGACCCAATAGCCCTCCTCGCGTTCGAAGCCCAGCCCACAGCGGTCACAGTGCTCGTTCAGACGAAAGAAGGACGAGAACGCCGTGCCACCACAACGTGGACAACGTCTCCTCAACGCCCGGCCGAGCATGATCGGGATCGATACGCTCGGGTCGCGGCTCACGGGTGCCAGGCTATCGTCAGCGCCGTGACTGAGGATCCAATGGCCCAGCTCCGGCACGAGTACGAGGCGTTGGGGCTCATCGAACGAGACATGGCAGACGACCCCGTCACTCAGTTTCGGGTGTGGTTCGACGGTGTGCTCGAGGCCGGTCTCGATGAGCCCAATGCATTCGTGCTCGCCACCGCGGACGTGGCCGGCCGACCGTCTGCCCGCGGGGTCCTGATGAAAGGCCTGGATCTTGACGGGTTGGTGTTCTACACCAACCTTGCCAGTCGCAAGAGCCAGGAGTTGAGAGCCAACCCTCACGCCGCCGCCACCTTTGTCTGGACGCCGCTCCATCGACAGGTCCGGTTCGAGGGCCCGGTCTCGCTGGTGGCCGACGATGAGGCTGACCGCTACTTCGAGGCTCGACCAAGGGGAGCTCAAATCGCGGCTCACTCATCGAATCAGAGTGACGTCGTGGAGTCGCGGGAGGAGCTCGACGAGGTCTTCCGATCGACGGACAAGAAGTTCAAAGGTGTCAAGGTGCCCCGTCCCAGGGCATGGGGGGGCTGGCGGCTGACGCCGACCATGGTCGAGTTCTGGCAGGGGCAGCCAAACCGCTTTCACGACCGGGTCCGGTACGTCAAGCAAGGCGAAGACTGGAGCAAGGAGCGGCTGGCGCCGTGAAACTCCACGTGATCGGATCGTCGGGGACGTTTCCGG